>JAEDHT010000055.1 GCA_016296885.1 Clostridiaceae bacterium
CTTGTTTCCATTCTTCTATTATATCACACTTTTACGATTTTGGGAGTAGAACCTAACAAATTAATACTATTATTTGTGTGTTTTTCAATGATAAGTAAATAAAATATATTTTGCTTCATTTGTCGGTTTTCTAGTAATTTATTGATTTGCTTCTTAGATAAAAGTCAAAAATTCAATTAAAATAGCTTAATATTGATTGATTTTCTCCGTAATTTGGTATATACTTAAATTGTTAAAATTCTGCAATTAATTGCATCAAGTGAAAGGAAGTTTACAATGAAAATATCAAAAAAAGTGTTGTCAGTAATTTTGTCCGTTGTGATTTTAGCATCACTTTGCACAACAGCATTTGCATCGAAGATAAACACTCAAACAATTGATTTTGGTCTTAAATTTGATCAAAATGGCAAATTTAGAATTTTACAGGTCGCTGACATACAAGACAAGGCAGATGTAGGGGAGGAAACACTTAAATTCATATCTAGTACAATAGGAAAGTATGATCCTGATCTGCTTGTACTCACAGGCGATAACACAATATCTACTTTCTTCAAGAATAACTTTGAAAAAACAGTAGAGCAAATAGTTTCCAGCTTTAATGGTAAGCCTTATGCAATTACATTTGGTAACCATGATACTGAATACTTAAAATATCTTGAATTTATTGATCATGGCTACACACGTCAGGGTCAATACGACTACTTTGTGTCTAGAGGAGGTATAGACTTTGATAATAATTTCTCATATACAGATTTAGGTGGTGTAGGCACCGGCTGTATTCCTATTTTAACAAGTGACGGAAAAAACGTAGCTTGGAATGTTACTTTATTTGATACCGGTACATATGATGACGAAGGCGGTTACGGAAAAGCCGGATACAAAGATTTAGAAAAGTATAACAATGAAGCTGCTTATAATGAGGTTGTTAATTGGTTTAGATCTACTAACAATTCGTTGAAAAAATATACTGTTGATGGCGACTATGCTCCAACACTCTGCTTCCAGCATATTCCTCTCAGAGAGTTCTATAACACAGGAATACTTACTCCTTGCGACGAGTCAGATTCAGGCGCACTTCCTGCATCAAATAACTCAGGTTTTTCCGGACATTATAAGCCTAATTATGATAATCCAACAGTGAATGGTGATTATCTTGAGAGCTGTAGCTGTTCCCATTCCAGCACGCTGGATATGTATAAAGCCCTTGCAGAAAAGGGTAATGTTAAGGGTATTTTCTATGGTCACGACCATAAGAATTCACTTATGGGCGAAGGCGTTTATGTGGATACTGATGGCACAGAGTATACACTTGTTCAAGGCTACACAAAGGCTTGCACTTCTAACGCATATAATGATGGTGATTTGAGTCTTAGACTTTTTGAACTGGATATAGACGGAAGTTATACCACAGAAACTATACGAAATTCATCTATAGGACAAGATATACTAAATAATAAGTATACATATATTGATAAGTCTGCATCAGGTGAAAATTATGTGAGCGAAATTTCTTTCGAATATAGCGGTAAAAAATCAACAGCAAAAGAAAGATTAGAAAAAAATGGATTTACAGTAATTGATAAAGACCTTAACGATGGTGCTGGTGGTGACTATATCTATATGGGATATAAGAAATCATCAAACAAGGCTGATGCTTTAACAGATATAAAGCTGTCATGTGATGTAGGAGACCCTTATTCATCATATGTTTCTATGGTTAATAACAAAAAATTTGCTTATTTTCCATTGTCTACAGTAGATTTGAATGAAGGTGCCGGAGGAGATTATATCTACGCATACTACACTAAGGAATTATGTTCAGGCGGTATTACAGATGTAAGGATTGACACAAATAAATACCTTGCCGGTTACAAAACAGCTGCTTGGTTTAGTGATTTGACCAATCCTGCTGATGTAAACAAGGGTGCTGAAGGTGATTATATTTACATCCATTACAAGACAAATGACTTTGATGTTCAGTACGATATAAAGCAATTAGAAAATGAGATCAATAAAGCTAATAGCTTTTTGCTAAGAAATAAAAATTACTATAGCGCCGACGGCATAAATAACTTCCAATCAAAAATTAATGCCGCACAAGAAATAATTGATTCATATAAGGCAAATCCAATAAACACAGAATATGATTTGTTTGATATTACTACCGCCGGTAGAGAACTGAGAGATGCTTACAATCAGCTTGCAATAGTAGTTCATCTTGATGCCAATGGCGGTACTTTGGAAGATTCGGACATTGAAGTAGTTATTGGTTTAAATGATTTTGCAACAGTTGATTTGTCCGATATAATTCCTGTAATAAATGATGAAAATCTTTATTTTGTAGGTTGGAGCACATCGCAGAATGCCGAAACCGGAAGCTTTAAATTTGCAATAGATGGTAATGTAACACTTTATGCTGTTTGGTCTGATATACCATTGGAGGACAGTGAGAGTGATTCTGATTCCGATAACCGCAAAGACACAGATACATCTGTTATCATAGTCTATACAAGTGATACAGATGACAGTACCGATACTAACCCTGAAAGTGATTCAGATACAGCATCTGATACAGAATCTGATGGATTTGACAGTGATAATAACACTAACACAGATACTTCTGATCCAATAAATTCTGATACCGACACAGTTTCATTGATGCATGGTGATGTAAACTGTGATGGAAAAATTACGATGGAAGATGTAACATCACTGCAAAAGATAATTGCAAAATTGAATAAACATACTGATTATGGATTGAATTCTGAAAACAATTCAGATTGTAACGGTGATGAAAAAGTCAACATGAATGATGTAACCCAAATTCAGAAATACTTAGCAAACCTTATTAAAAAATTAGGTTAAATAAAAAATGTCGCAAACCCGGATAAAAGGTTTGCGACATTTTTTCATTCTTCCATTTGTTTTCCAAGAAATGCAGCGGCACTTTGAACTAGCTTTGTTTCTGTTTCTGTAGGTACAGAAAGCTTGCCATCAGAAAGCATAATAACTGCGCCTGTGACATCACCTGCTGCAATAATAGGGTACATTATGAATAGATATGAATCAACGCCCTCTGCTGGTTGAATGTATGCTTCTTCGCCTGCTTTTACACAATAGCTTTTTCTTAAATTCATAAATTCTTCCACAGCCGGTGTGATTCTTCTCTCTAAATATTCTCTCTTTGGAACACCAGACACTGCAACGATGTGATCTTTGTCGCAAATCAATATCGGCAATCCTGATACTTTGTTAAGGACCTCTGCATATTGGCTTGCAAATGTTCCAATTTCGCCCACAGGTGAGTATTTTTTAAATATAACCTCACCGTTTATATCTGTATATATTTCAAGTGGGTCGCCTTCTCTTATTCTTAAGGTTCTTCGTATTTCTTTAGGTATTACAACTCTGCCTAAATCATCAATTCTTCTAACTATACCAGTAGCTTTCATATATATTGGCACTATAAAAATATAGTGCATCCCCTTTCAAAAATTTGTGAAGATATATATCACAATGCTATTATTTGCACAAATTTTTATCGTATACCAAATTAAAGATAGGGGATATTTGGAAAAATAAATTTTTAAAACGTTGAGAGTTTTAAAAAATTTATTAATATCATGATTGAATTATACTAATATAATAAATACTTGCATTGCTTTATACTGCCTCTTGTTGTTTTGAAAGGTATATTGCCCTACACGTAGCTGAGACAATGTTCGCTCGGATTTATGGAGTACATAACCCATAATTCAAGTCGCAAAGCAAAAAAAGTATTACCCATTTTAATCGATCATTGTTTTATTATTTGTTTTTTGCATTAAAGAACATCCCTACAGAACTTCTTCTGCAGGGATGTTTTTACAATCCTAAATTTAATTATATATTTGCCTTCTACTTATTTTATTGGTTCAAAATCAGATGCTCCGTGTTTACAAAGAGGGCAGATGAAATCTTCCGGCAACTCATCGCCTTCATAAACATAACCACATATTTTGCATACATAGCCCTTTTTGTTTTCAGTATCAGGCTTAGGTTTTACATTTTCCTGATAATATGTGTATGTCATTGTTTCTTTATCAGACATTACACGTGCCTCTGTTATGGTGCATATAAACATACCGTGTGTATTTAGGTCAACATATTGCTCAACGGTAAGTGACATAAATGCGTTAATATGTTGTGGCAGGAAAACAAGTCCGTTATCTGAACGCAACACATCCACTCCGGAGAATTTATCCACGTTACGTCCACTTTTGAAACCGAAAGATTCAAATAGTGAAAAAGGAGTATCAACGGAAAGACAATTTACATTCATAACACCGGTTTGCTTAATTACATGGTGAGAATAGTTTTGCTTATTAATACAAACGGCAATACGGTTTGGCGAATTAGTTACTTGCGATACAGTATTGACAATTAAACCATTATCTTTTTTACCGTCATTCGAGGTTACTACATAAAGTCCGTATCCGATTTTAAACAAAGCAGTCAGATCGTTCTTATTGGCAGTTTCACCATTCTGTGCAATATATTCTTTTGTTAGTTCTTTTGCAAGATATTCTATCTGTGATCTGCTATCATCATTTAATGCAGAAGTAATTTTCACTGTTGTATCAGTAAATGTAAGATTTTTACAGTTTTCAAGCATTGATTTCATAGTTCTGGCTGCTTGAGGCGCCCATGAGCCATTTTCAATGAATCCTATTGTCTTGTTTCTAAAGCCTCGCTCGATGAGATGATTGATAAACTCCCTCATAAATGGGAAAATATCAGCGTTATAAGTGGTTGTTGCAAGCACTATCTTTCCGTAGCGGAAAGCGTCTTCAACCGCTTCAGCCATATCTTCACGAGCAAGGTCGGTTACAACCACCTTAGGGCAACCGTTTGCCTTGAGCTTCTCGGCAAGCATTTCAACTGCCTGTTTAGTATTTCCATAAACGGACGTGTATGCAATTAGGATTCCTTCACTTTCTGATTCATAGGATGACCAAGTGTTATACAATCCGATGTAATATCCAAGGTTTTCCGTGAGTACGGGGCCGTGTAATGGGCAGATTTTCTCTATATCAAGCAGTGCTGCCTTTTTTAAAAGAGCCTGTACCTGTGCACCATATTTTCCTACAATACCGAAATAATACCTTCTTGCTTCGCAGGCCCAATCTTCCTCTATGTCCAGCGCACCAAATTTTCCAAAACCATCAGCCGAAAAGAGAACTTTATCGGTGCTATCATACGTTACAATTACTTCCGGCCAATGAACCATAGGTGCGGCGATAAATGTTAAGATATGCTTTCCGAGAGAAAGTGTATCGTTTTCTTGGACAATGATTCTGCAATCGGCAAAATCATTACCGAAGAAATTCTTTATCATTGTGAATGCTTTAGCAGAGGCAACAATGGTTGTATTCGGGTATGTGTTCATAAAATTAACAATATTTGCACTATGATCCGGTTCCATATGTTGAACTATCAAATAGTCAGGTTTTCTGTTTCCAAGCACACTTGCGACATTATCTAGCCATTCGTGAGTAAAACTTTTGTCGACGGTATCTATTACAGCAATTTTTTCATCAAGTATCACATAAGAATTATATGCCATTCCGTTTGGAACTTTATATTGACCTTCAAATAAGTCAATTTTGTGATCATTAACGCCAACATAAAAAATGTCATTTGTAACTTTCATTTTTTGCTCTCCTTTTTAGATTTCTGTAATTAGGATTTCTTAGTCAGATCGGCTCCATCAAAAGTGGGCCGATATTATGATATATCGCTCGATTGATTAATAGAGGATTAACATAACACCACAAATATAATTAAAAGATAATTTTTACGGTTTTTTATTCCGATCATTTTATTGCTTCGTTAATCTAAACCGTTTTCATTAAAGAGAATAACCTTACATAGAATGGTATAATTTTATTTGGTTTGTCATAATAAACAAGGTTGTTTTCATTTTTTTACAAATAAATACATCTAAAATTGCCTTTAATGAAGACCACCCTCGTCTTACTTATAATATTATACCATATTAATTTAAAAAATCAAGAATATGACGAAAATTGTTTCTACTCCAAATTTCGTAATGGATTTGGTAAAGCAAGTTCCAATTTT
>JAEDHT010000023.1 GCA_016296885.1 Clostridiaceae bacterium
TCAATCCACTTATTCTTGTTTCCATTCTTCTATTATATCACACTTTTACGATTTTTGGAGTAGAACCAATTGTCTTATGTTATATCGAGCAGGGAATTTGTACGGCAAATTCCGGAATACAGACCGAAAAAGAAAGAGTGTCCATAACTTAAATCCGTTATGAACACTCATACTGGTGCAGGTAACAGGACTTGAACCTGCATGAAATTGCTTTCATATGGACCTGAACCATACGCGTCTGCCAATTCCGCCATACCTGCACATTTAAAATAATGCTCCTAATTTTTACACGGCGGAGCTACCGAGGTGAAAACAAAATCTGTTTCAAATCACACGAGTATTTTACACTATTTCTATAAAAAATGCAAGTGTTTTTTGGCAAAATTAAAAAAATGAGAAGAAACAAAAATCCCAATGTATAACCGCATTTGCAACCATACATTGGGATTGTGTATTTAAATTTTATATTTTAATATGTGAGATTACTTAGAGAGTCTCTCTTTAAGTGCATTTAACTGGCTTGCGAGTTTCTCAGGTAGTCTGTCGCCAAACTTCTTGTAAAACTCTTCAATAACCTCAGCTTCTTTGAGCCACTTTTCATTGTCTACATAGAGGATACTCTCGAGAATGTCTCTTTCCATATCAAGACCTTCAAGATTGATGTCGTCAGCATTCGGTACATAACCAATAGCTGTTTCGTTTGCTTCAGCAGTACCATCACAGCGACCAAGAATCCACTCAAGAACACGGAAGTTATCACCGAATCCCGGCCATAGGAAGTTGCCGTTATCATCAAGACGGAACCAGTTTACGTTGAAAATCTTAGGAGCTTTATCGCCTAAAATTTCGCCCATTTCAAACCAGTGGTTGAAGTAGTCGCCCATATGATATCCGCAGAATGGAAGCATAGCCATAGGATCACGGCGTACAACACCAACAGCGCCTGTAGCAGCAGCTGTAGTCTCAGAAGCCATGATAGAACCTACGAATACACCGTTGTTCCAATCTCTTGATTGATATACAAGAGGAGTGGTTTGTGCACGTCTGCCACCGAAGATGATAGCAGATATAGGCACACCGGCTGTTTCATCAAAAGCAGGGCTTATGCATGGGCAGTTCTTTGCAGGAGCAGTAAATCTGCTGTTTGGATGAGCACCCTTATTGCCCTTAGCTGTCTCTTCCGGTCCGTTCCACTTCTCGCCTTTCCAGTTGAGAGCGTTTGCAGGTGGGTTCTTATCGAGACCCTCCCACCAAACTGTGTTGTCATCAAGATTATGAACAACGTTTGTAAAGATTGTGCCTTGTGCTGTAGAAGCAAGAGCATTTGGGTTTGACTTTTTGTTTGTTCCCGGTGCAACACCAAAGAAACCATTTTCTGGGTTGATAGCCCAAAGTCTGCCGTCAGGACCCTTGCGCATCCATGCGATATCATCGCCAACAGTCCAAACCTTGTAGCCATCCTTTCTATAACCCTCCGGTGGGATGAGCATAGCGAGGTTTGTCTTTCCACAAGCAGATGGGAAAGCAGCTGTAACGTATTTTACCTCTCCCTTTGGATTCTCTATGCCGAGGATAAGCATATGCTCTGCCATCCACTCGTCATTTTTACCAAGATAGGATGCGATTCTGAGAGCAAAGCACTTTTTGCCGAGAAGCACGTTTCCACCATAACCGGAATTTACGGAAATGATGTAATTATCCTCTGGAAAGTGGCAAATATATCTCTTCTCTTCGTCTATGTCACATCTTGAGTGCAAGCCTTTGATCCAGTTTTCGTTGTCGCCGAGCTGTTCTTCTACCTTTGTGCCGACACGTGTCATGATAGCCATATTAAGCACAACATAGATAGAGTCGGTAACCTCATAGCCAATCTGAGCCAATGGGGAACCTACAGGACCCATTGAATAAGGGATAACATACATTGTCTTGCCCTTCATGCTTCCTCTTGCGATATCAAAAAGCATAGGATAAGCTTCTTTAGGATCCATCCAGTTGTTAGTTGGACCTGCATCTTCTTCGTTCCTTGAGCAAATGAAAGTTCTGCCCTCTACACGTGCTACGTCATTCACAGCTGTGCGATGGAGATAACACTCAG
The DNA here is from genome assembly GCA_016296885.1 of Clostridiaceae bacterium. Classification (GTDB taxonomy): domain Bacteria; phylum Bacillota; class Clostridia; order Oscillospirales; family Acutalibacteraceae; genus JAEEHZ01. Next base: position 2,096 of record JAEDHT010000023.1, read on the forward strand.
GTAATTTCTCCTGATTTAACTTGATTAACTCGCCTATTTTGCAAGCTTCTTCTCTTAATGCTTCAATTTGTTCTTTAGAGCCGTCTATCCAAACGACCTTTTCTGGGTTCATTAGGTCTTCCATCTCTTTGACCCATGCAAGAACAGACTTATTTGTAGTCATACAAATCTCTCCTTTATATTTAAAATTAATATGATAATTCTAAAAAATACCACAGATATATTATATGATATCATTTTTCAAATTTCAATAGATTTTTAAAATAAATAAACAAAAAAGTTATGCGCTTCACTGCATTAATATAGCAAAGTACATAACTTTAATTCTAATTATTCCCTGTGAAAGTAATTATATACAGATACAGCGGTTTGCCTGGTCATAGTGGGAGCTTGCTCTAGCTCTTCTATATCTGCCTGAGAGATTCTTGCCACTGTTTTAAAATATTTTAGCAGTGCCTTAGCTCTCTTTTCGCCAATGCCGTCTATAGAGGTTAAGGAGCTTTTAAATGCGCTCTTAGCACGTTTGTTTCTGTGATAAGCTATGGCAAATCTATGCACTTCCTCCTGTATTTCTGACACAAGGGTGAAAGCTTGTCTTTTTGATATGATTTCAATTTCTTCTCCTTCGGTCGTGATTGCTCTGGTTCTATGTTTGTTATCTTTAACCATACCAAAAAGCGGTATATCTAGCTCGAAAGCCTCTATAACCGGTCTAACAGCAGATACTTGACCTTTTCCGCCGTCGAGTAATATAAGGTCGGGCAATCTGCCAAAACCATCGGCGATACCCTCATTTTTTGCCTTTACATATTCTCTTAGACGTCTTGTCATCACCTCTGCCATAGATGCATAGTCATCCTGCCCTGCGAAACCCTTTATCTCAAATTTTCTATAGCTCGATTTATGTGGTTTTCCATTCTTGAATACTACCATACCGGCAACATTGCTCTCTCCTGCGGTGTTAGAAATATCATAAGACTCTATAAATTCGGGAATTTTTGACATTCCCAATAACTTCATCAGCTCTTCCAGGGCGGCCTCCTGATGATTGCTTCTTCCTTTGGACTGCGCAAGCTTTTCGATAGCATTATTCTTGCACATCTGCACAAGTTGAGCCTGCTCGCCCCTTTGCGGAACAGCAATATAAACTCTGCAGCCCAGCTTTTCCGTGAGCCATTTCTCCAGTGATTCCATATCTTCGGTGGCTCTATCAATATATATTTTTGGTGGTATTTCATCTCGCATAGAATAGTATCTTTCAATAAACTCTGACATCGCAGACACACTGTCTCCGGGCTCTTTTATGATAAAATCCTCTTTATCATATAATGTTCCGTTATCAAATCTCAACACAGAAAAGCATCCGCTTTCACTATCTCCTGCAAAGGCAATTATATCCTGCTTTTCTACGCTTACGCAGACAACCTTTTGTTTTTGCTTTATTTTTTTTATGGCGGTTATTCTGTCACGTATCTTTGCCGCCAGTTCAAACTCCATGTTTTCAGAGGCTGTATACATCTTTTCTTCAAGCTCTTTTATAGATATATTTCCTCCGTTTTTTAAGAACTCGACAGCTTCATCCACTAGAGCCTGATATTCACTCTCTGATATTTTGCCTTTGCATGGCGCCATGCATTGCTTTATATGAAAATTTAGACATGGTCTTCCTTTGCCAAATTCTTGAGGAAATCGGCGATTGCAAGTGGGTAGCTTAAATATCCTGCACGCTTCATCCACAGCGTTTTTGACATAGTAACTGCTGTAATAAGGTCCAAGATAGGTGGCGCCGTCATTTAAGATTTGCTTAGATTCACTTATACGTGACCATGGTGGCTTAGAGATCCTGATATAGCAATAGCCTTTGTCGTCTTTAAGCAGAATGTTGTATTTTGGGGAATGTTGCTTTATCAGGCTACATTCCAGCATGAGTGCCTCAAACTCACTATCTGTCAGAATATAGTCAAAGTCATTAACATTAGAAACCATTTTTCGCACTTTTTCGGCGTGATTGTTTTGCGAGCCAAAATATTGGCTTACACGGTTCTTCAGTGCCTTGGCTTTGCCGATGTATATTATCTCTTTATTTTTATTTTTCATAATATACACACCGGGGGATAGAGGCAATGACATAGCCTTTTTTCTAAGATTTTTTATTTTTTCGTCCAAATTATTCACCACCTTGTATTTCTATAAAAAAACAATTCAGGTAATCCCAAAAGGCATAGCTCTGAATTGTTTTTTGTTTTTACATTTTTTATAAAAGCTTAAGATTTGCAAAAGCAGCCATAAGTTTTTTTGTTCCAACAGTGCTAAAAGCTATTTCCAACAGCACATCCTTGCCCATAGGAGTGGATTTGATAACCATACCCTCTCCAAAGGTCTTGTGCAATACCCGGTCGCCTGTTTTAAAGTTGACGTTGCTACCTGCTGTCTTGTTTATACCAACGCTTACAGGTGTGTGCTTTATGTATCCCTCGTTTGATGTTTTTTGGGCGAATATTATGCTTCGTGAGGTTGGGTTTAGTCGACTGTCTTCCTTTGCGTGTATATAAATATCAGGAATTTCGCCAAGAAATCTTGATTGCTTATTTCTTTGAGTAGAACCAAACATCATTCTAGATGTTGTTTTTGTGATATAGAGTTTTTCTTTGGCTCTTGTGATGCCCACATATGCAAGACGTCTCTCTTCTTGCAGGTCTTCTTCTTGAAGTATGCTCTGAATACCTGGGAATATACCATCCTCCATGCCTGGTATAAATACTACAGGGAATTCAAGTCCCTTTGCGCTATGCAGTGTCATCATTACTACACTGTTTGCATCTGCATTGTAATTATCAATGTCTGTAAGTAGGGATATATCCTCCAAAAAACCTTCTAATGAAGCTTCTTCACCGGATTCGTTCTCATAATTTATAATATTGGACTTCAATTCGTCTACGTTTTCAACTCTGGTTTCTCCGTCGTTGTGTTCACTTAGTAGGTATTCTTTATAATCTATCACATCGAGAAGTCGCTCATAAAGGTCGGATACAGAATTTTCAGGATTATTTGAATATTCTATCATATCATCCATTATAACACAAAACTCCATCGCGTGCTTTCTCACACGTGAAAGTGACGGGTATTCATCTGCGTGCTGTAGCACTTCATAGAGTGAAATTCCAAGTCCGTTTGCAATACTCTGGGCTTCATTTATGCTTGCTTCTCCAATGCCTCTGCGGGGCTTGTTTACAATTCTTTTTAGTCTGTTGTCATCGGCAGGGTTAGAGATAAATTGCAGGTATGATGTCATATCCTTGATTTCTTCTCTGTCGTAGAAACGATGTCCGCCGATTATTCTATGAGGTATGCCACTACGTGACAAAGCCTGCTCAATTGCGTTTGATTGCGCATTCATTCTATACAAAATAGCAAAATCGCTAAATTTTTTGCCGTTTCTTATACCAAAGAGAATTTCATCTACTATGTATCTGGCTTCATCATGTTCATTAAGTGTGGTGAAAACCTCTATTTTGTCGCCTTGATTATTATCAGTCCACAGGGTTTTGCCCTTACGCTGAGAGTTATTCTCAATAACGCTGTTTGCGGCATCAAGTATAGTTTTTGTGCTGCGGTAGTTTTGCTCAAGTCTGATTACCTGTGCATCACTGAATGTCTTTTCAAAGCTCAGTATGTTTTCGATAGTAGCACCTCTGAATTTGTAGATACTCTGATCGTCATCACCGACAACACAGATATTGTTGCTCTCAGCAAGCATACTGATAAATTTGTATTGGATTGTATTTGTGTCCTGATACTCATCCACCATGATATATCTGAACTGTTTTCTATAAAGATCGAGAACATCAGGGCAGGTATTAAAAAGCTCAACTGTCTTGCACAAAAGATCATCAAAATCCATAGCATTGGCCTTTTTGAGCCTGTCGCAATACAAAGTGTACACCTTAGATATCATCAGCTTGCGGTTGTCATAACCCACATTGTTTTTATATTCCACAGGGGATATCATCTTATCCTTTGAACGTGATATCTCGTTTATTATGCTTTTGCATGGTAGAAATTTTTCATCAATGTTCAGCTCTTTCATACAGTCTTTTACTACCTTTTTTTGATCGGCTGTATCATACACAGTAAAGGTGCTTTCATAGCCGATTCTATCTGCAAAGCGACGTAAAATCCTTGAGCAAGTGGAATGGAATGTAGCGGCCCAAATGCCAACTCCCGCTTCACCTGTGCGAGCCTGTATTCTTTCTACTAGCTCTTTAGCGGCTTTGTTAGTAAATGTGATAGCCAGTATCTGCCATGGCTTGGCTGGGTTTACGGCGAGCTTTCTCTTCATCTCGTCACTTGCGGGAATCTCGCCGTCCGCCATAGCTTCAAGCTCTTCTATCTCTTCATCAGAGAGATAGGGAACCTGATCACTGTTGTAGGCATTTCCGTATTCCAGTATATTAGCAATTCTGTTAACAAGTACAGTGGTTTTTCCGCTACCGGCACCCGCAAGCACCAGCAAAGGACCTTCTGTGCAGAACACAGCTTTTTTTTGCATATTATTCATTCTTGAAAATTCCCTTTCAAGAAGTTTTCTTCTAAGTTCTATTATTTTACTCATCATTACTTTCCTCAATCAACCCCGGTGTAACATACACCGTTTTATTCTTTTCATAGATAACCATACCATATTTTGCGCCCTGTGGTTTTGAAACATTTTTGATAAATGTATAGTCAACAGCCACCTGCGAGGAGTTCCTTGCCTTGCTGTGATATGCTGCAAGGCGTGCAGCCTCAAGGATGGATGTATCGGGCACATTTTCTTTGTTTGTGATTATTACAGTATGACTGCCTGGGATATTTTTTGTATGGAACCACAAATCAGTTTTACCGGCAGTTTTTAGTGTTAGCTTATCGTTTTGTTTGTTATTTCTGCCTACAAGCACTGTGAATCCATCACTGGTTATATATTTCCTAGGTGGCAGGCTTTTTGGTGGTTTTTGCTTTGAATTTTGTCTTTTTACATAGCCACTTTCATATAATTCCAATCTGATTTGTGTGATATCACTTTCGTTTTCTGCTCTTGTCAGATTATCAAACACAGATTCGAGATACACTATCTCTCTACTTGCTTTTTCTATCTGATCACTCAGCACACTCTGTGCTGTTTTCGCCTTTTGATAGTCTTTATAATATTTTTGTGAATTCTGTGCAGGCGATAGGGCAGGGTCCAGTTTCACCTTGATAGGAGTATTATTTTCATCGTAGAAATTCTCTAAGGTGACGCTGTCACAGCCTTTTTGAATTCTATAAAGATTAGCCTGTATGAGATCTCCGCAGATTCGCAAATGCTCACGATCTTCGCTTTGCTCTAGCTCTATCCTCTGAGCAGATATTTTTCGTGACAATCTGTCAATAGAATTACTTATGAGCTTAAGCAGATCCATCGAGCGATATTTCATGCGTTCGATTGCATCACGCTCATAATAAAAGCTGTCCAAAAGCTCACAAAAGCTATCAAATATCTTAACCTTTGCGCCACTGCCATATTGCTGTATGTCGTGAAAACATATGTCAAACGGAGTGCCATCATCACGTGAAATCATGGTTGGAGTGCCTCTGCACTCGCTTGCGATTTCTTTTAACTTTTTTATATAATACACAAGCTTTTGCTTGTCATTATCACTTAAGTTTCGATTTGTAAGCTCTCTGCCCATGCTCACAAAATAATCTATTTCTCTGCAAACAATAGGAGATATGCCTGCTACCGAGTCTAATATTGCTTTATCAAGATGCTTTTCAGCCGGCAGAGAAAGTGTTTTTTCTAATACTTCTTCCGGTGACACAGAGCTAAGATCAAGCTTGTCTTGAGCAGGTGGAAGCTCGTATTTTATATTTGGTAACACAAGCCTTTGTGATGACATAGACATATCAACACGCTTGAGCGCATCTATTATCTTCAAATCCTTATCTGCAAGAACTACATTGCTGTATTTTCCCATAATTTCCGTTATAAGAACCAGTGTTTCAAGATCGCCAAGCTCGTTTATAGCCTCAAACTCGATATACATAATTCTTTCATATGCAGGTTGATATACGTTAATAAGCTTAGCACCACCCAGTCGCTTTCTTAGCAACATACACAGCATAGGCGGTGTTTTTGGGTTTTCAACAGAATATTTGGTGAAGCACGCTCTTGCGCTGTTTGCTCTGGCAGAGAGCAGGAGCTTTTCTGAACCCTGTCTTGTGCGCAGTGCGATTATTATTTCATCTTTATTAGGTTGATAAATTTTCTCAACCCTTGCGCCTATTGTTTTTTCACGTATTTCATTTACTGTATGGTGCAGAAATATTCCGTCTAAAGCCATGTATTCACCACCAATTTATAATTATTTATGATATTTACCACCGTTAATTATGTTGAAGCATCGGTAAATTTGCTCACATAGTATTACTCTGGCAAGCTGATGAGGAAATGTCATCTTTGACATAGAAAGCTTAAAATCAGACAATGCCTTTGCATCCTTGCTCAATCCCCATGAGCCTCCTATTAAAAATACTATATCGTTTGTGCCGTTTATAGCACAGGTTTCTATCTTTTGGGCAAGCTCTTCACTACTCATTTGCTTTCCCTCAATGCACATGGAAAAAACCATTGCATTTTTATTTATTTTTGAGATAATTTTGTTTCCTTCTGCAATTATGGCAGATTCTATTTGAGAGTCTGAGGCATTTTCGGGCACCTTACATTCGTCTAGCTCGATTATACTGAATTTGCAATAACGTGAAAGTCTCTTTGCATATTCATCGCACGCATCACGTAGATAATTTTCCTTTAGTTTGCCTACACATATTATTTGAATATTCATACTATGAAATTCTCCAAAATTACAAGTAAATTATAGTGCCGTTATAATCCTCTGCGGCTACATTAAGTGTGTAGTCTTTATCACGCATCATATTATTTTCCATTAGCTTTGCCACAGCACAATGGTATGCAAGGTCCGGATAATTATTTTCTCGGCTGAGATGGGCAAGCAAAAAGCGTGTAGTCCCACTTTGTACAAGCTTTGGCAGTGCATCACTGCACACATCATTAGATAAATGACCTTTATCAGACATAATTCGTCTTTTAAGCAGATAAGGATACGGGCCATTTTTTAGCATACCCACATCATGGTTAGACTCCAATATCACGGCATCACTTCCGCTTAAATACGAAAAAACAGTATCCGATATATAACCCAGATCAGTTGCTAAGGTGATTTTTCGTTTCTCTTTATCAGTTATACGAAAACAGGTGCTTTCGGTTGTATCGTGGCTGGTTTTGAATGGTTCTACCATAAAGCTTCCTGTATCAAATGGGGTATAGTTATCCCCATCTTTTTGAAAGCAACTATATCGCACACCTTTTAAGTGGCCGTCTATTATCATTTGTTCACTTGTGCCGTTTGACATATAGGCATCTATATTGTTTCTCGATGCAAAAACTCTCAAGCCGTTTATATGGTCAGAATGTTCGTGCGTGATAAGTATAGCTTCTATTGAAGCGATGTTAATATTGAAGTGAGATAGGGCCTCGGTGATCTGTTTGGCGCTTCTGCCGGCATCTATCAGTATTCCCTTTGAGCCACTGCCTATGTAGTAGCTGTTGCCTTTGCTTCCGCTAAAAAGGGGGATTATCTTCGCCATACTTTTTTCACCTCAAAAAAATAATATATCTCAATATTGCAAAAAAGGCTGCACAAGACAGCCTTTTGATACTTTATTATGCTGTGTATACGATAGGGTTTCCGATTGTTTGTCGGCTTATATCTGCCCCTACGCCTCGAAGTTTTTCTACGATATCTTCATATCCACGCTCGATATGAATTATATCTCCTATTTCGCTGGTGCCATGAGCTGCAAGAGCTGCGATAATAAGTGCCGCGCCTGCACGAAGGTCGGTTGCTCTCACTGTTGATGATGTAAGGTTTGGCACGCCTTCTATGATAGCCTTTCTCACGTCTACTGTGATGTTAGCACCAAATCTGCATAGCTCACTCACGTATTGATATCTGTTGTTCCAGACGTTTTCTGTGATAATGCTAGTGCCATCTGCGATAGACAGCAATGCAGCAAATTGTGGTTGCATATCGGTGGGAACACCGGGGTGAGGCATTGTTTTTATATTACATTTGCGTATCTTGCCATTGCGGATAACACGCACTGCTTCGTCATATTCTTCTACTTCTACTCCAATTTCTCTCAGCTTTGCAGTGATAGACTCAAGGTGCTTTGGTATAACATTTCTAATAACCACATCACCGCCGGCTGCTGCTACAGCCGCCATATATGTGCCGGCCTCAATTTGATCCGGAATAATAGAATATGTAACACCTTTGAGATGCTCTACACCTCTGATTTTTATTACATCTGTGCCTGCACCTCTAATGTTTGCACCCATGGAGTTCAAGAAGTTTGCCACATCAACCACGTGTGGCTCTCTGGCTGCATTTTCGATTACAGTCATGCCCTCTGCTTTTACAGCGGCAAGTATTATGTTGATTGTAGCACCCACAGATACTATATCGAAGTAAATTCTGGCACCGGTCAACTTGTCTGTTCTGGTTTTGATCACATCACCGCTACAGTCACACTCAACTCCAAGTGCTTCAAATCCCTTGAGATGCTGGTCTACCGGACGAACACCAAAGTTACATCCACCGGGCATTGCCACCTCTGCTCTGTGATATTTGCCAAGCAATGCTCCCAAAAGATAATAGGATGCACGCATATTACGCACCATATCATAGGATGGCACAGGATTTACAATACCTCTGGGGTCTATCTCAAATGTAGATTTGTCAACTTTTGTTACCTTAGCTCCCATATCTCTAATGATATCGGCTATAAGGTTTACATCTTTTATATTTGGTATGTTTTCTATACGGCAAGGCTCATCAGAAAGGATACACGCTGGTATGATAGCAACAGCGGCGTTTTTGGCACCGCTGATATTTATACGACCGTGTAGTGATTTACCGCCGTTAATTATATATTTATCCAAGAAACTCGCTCCCGATTTGAATTTTAATAAGGGATATTTCTGAGACATTGTCAAAAATAATAAAAACTCGAACGCTCACGATAAATCATAATACATTTTTCCTTTCTTGTCAATATTTTGGAGCAATTTTGTACTGGTTATATATGGCAGAACTATTTTGTATGTCGAAATATGGACAACCCTGTGGAAATAATATATAATATGGTGTAATAGAGAGGATGGTGTTATTATGCTAACCAGATTTGCTTATGTGATGATTGCTATAGCGATTGTCTTTTTGATTGCCGGTGTTGTGTTTGCATCGCTGTCATTTGCAGACCTCAACACGAGGATCAACCTCAACGAGATAGGTGCATTGATGTGCCAGATAGCGTGCATACCTGCCTGTGCAGCTATATTCGCTGGTGTTTCATCCTTCGATGAATAAATTACATAATAATTTCATAATTTATCATTTTTGATAAAAAATCATTGATTTTTACATAGATTTAGATGAAGATTACATCATCAATATTGACTTTTTATCACTGATATGATATTATTTAAATGAAAATAGAGTAAATGTATTATTATCGAAAGGAATGGTTGATTTGAAGATAAAATTAGCTATACTTGAACATGATAAGAACTATCTTACAAGGGTTGTTACTGCATTTAACAATCGCTTTCCGGATAAGCTTCAAGTCTATTCTTTTACTAAAACAGATGATGTAATGTATGAAACTCTCAGGGAATCAAAGATAGATATGCTTATCTCATCAGACTTCTTTGAGATTGATTTTTCAAAAATTCCAAAAACCTGCGCTTTTGCATATTTTGTTGAGTCTACGGGGATAGAGCAATATAACAATAAACCGACTATTTGCAAATTCCAGAAGGCTGACCTTATTTATAAAGAAATTCTTAATATTTTTTCTGAGGTTGCTGCAAATATCTCCGGTGTGAGCATCTCATCAGAGGGTGGCACTAAAGTGATAAGCTTTATTTCAGCAGCAGGCGGTGTTGGTTGTTCCACTGTGGCAGCTTCTTATGCATTATTTCTTGCAAAAAAAGGCTTCAAGCCATTGTTTTTAAGTCTCGAAATACTTGGAAATTCAAATGCGTTTTTCAAAGGAAACGGTCAATATAATTTCTCAGATATAGTTTATGCAGTTAAGAGCAAAAAAGCTAATATAGTGATGAAGCTCGAAAGTTGTGTGAAACAAGACGAAAGTGAAGTGTTCTTCTTTGATGGTTGTAGTATGCCTCTTGATATGATGGAGCTTAATAACGATGAAATTACAAGTATTATCAAAACTTTGAGAACAACTAACTCATACACGCATATAATTATTGATACTGACTTTGCTTTTGATGAAAGAAGTATGAATATCCTTGGAAATTCATCTGATGTTGTGGTTGTTGCTGATGGATCGGCATTATCTAATGCTAAGTTCAAGAGCTTTTACGACACAATCAGCATTATGGAATCCCAGAAGGATTTGCACTTACTCAGCAAGCTACATATCATATATAATAAGTTTAGTAACAAAACCAGTCAGGAACTTCCTGTAGAAAATCTTGATATAATCGGTGGTATTCCTAAGTATGAATATGCAAGCACCGAGCAAATAATGCAACAGGTTTCGTCTATGGCTGTGTTTAACAATTTTGCTTGATTATAAAAAAGGACAACGGGTCGGATAGGAGAAAGCTTTATGGATGATAATGTTCAAGAGCTGTTGATTGAAGAAATAAAAAAGTATATTGCAGATAACCTGAGACTTAGCGAGCTTACTGACGAGCAACTCGAAGAAGAGATTGAAAATATTATCAGTCTTAAAACTCAGGGCAAATATATTTCAATCGAGCAAAAAGTTAATATAAAAGAATTGGTATTTAGTTCTATCAGAGGCTTGGGACTACTAGATAGCATAATCCGTGATGAAACTATTACCGAGGTTATGATAAATGGCCATGAAAATATATTTGTAGAAAAAAATGGTCGTGTTCAACGTCTTGATGCCGCTTTTGAGAGTGAAAGACGTCTTGAAGATATCATCCAAAGAATCGTTGGATTGTCGGGAAGAGAAGTAAACCAATCTAACCCAATAGTTGACACACGATTGCAGGATGGTTCTCGTGTAAACGTGGTTTTGCCTCCAATTGCACTATGTGGCCCTACAATGACAATCCGCCGCTTCTCCAAAACACCGATGACTATAGAAAAACTTATATCATATGGTTCCATCACACAGGAGATTGCAGATAATTTGGAGCTTCTTGTAAGAGCTAAATATAACATCTTCATTAGTGGTGGTACCGGTTCTGGTAAAACCACATTTCTTAACGCTTTGTCAAACTACATACCAAAGGATGAACGTATCATCACCATAGAAGACTCTGCCGAGCTTCAGATAAAAGGTATAGATAACCTTGTAAGTCTGGAAACAAGAAATGCTAACTCAGCAGGAACAGGACAAATAACAATCAGAGACCTTATTAAGTCTTCATTGCGTATGCGTCCTGAGAGAATAGTTGTCGGCGAGGTTAGAGGCGGAGAAGCACTCGATATGCTTCAAGCCATGAACACCGGTCACGATGGTTCTCTATCCACAGGCCACGCAAACTCGACAGAAGATATGCTTAGCCGTCTTGAAACAATGGTTCTTCAGGGAAGTGCCGGATTACCACTGGAGGCTATCAGACAGCAGATAGCATCTGCACTTGATATCATTATCCATCTTTCAAGACTCAGAGATCACTCAAGAAAGACAATGGAGATAACTGAGGTTGTCGGATATGAAAACGGAAAGATTATCCTCAATCCACTGTATGTTTTTGAAGAGGACGAGAACTCTACATTACACAAGGTTTCAGGATCTCTAAAGAGAACAAATAACAAAATGATACACACCCAGAAGCTACGCTTGTCGGGCATATATAAAGAAATCTAAGAGGTGAACATAAATGAATATTCCAAATCCCTTTAAGAAAAAAGAGCCATATATTCCAAAAGTAGGAATAATGGGGGTTGGAATTGACTATAACGTATATGAATTCAAACTCTCTGAGAAGGTTCTATATTTTATATTAGGCGCTGTTGTAAGTGCCGTTGTAGCATATATTTTTTATGAAGCACTTATAGTATCCTTAATAGTTGGAATAGCTGCAGGGTTTGCTTTCCTTCCTATAAGAAAAAAGCAGATTATAGAAAAAAGACGCCACAAGCTTCTTATGCAGTTTAAGGATATGCTGGAGTCTTTGAATACTTCAATCGGTGCCGGTCTCAACATAATGGATTCATTTGCAAATGCCGCATCTGATATGGCGGCACAGTACGGAGAAGAAAGCCTCATATATGAAGAGCTTAAGATAATAAATTCAGGTATTTATAACAATATAAATGTTGAAGAGCTTTTGCTCGATATGGGCGAGAGAAGTCAGATAGCAGATATAATAAGCTTTGCAAATGTTTTTGATACTTGTTATCGTAAAGGCGGTAACATCAAAGAGGTTATCAAAAACACATATTCTATTATCTGTGATAAGGTTGATATCCAGCTCGAAATCAAAACAATGGTAGCTGCTAATAAAGGTGAGCTTACCGCTATGACAGTTATGCCTATCATATTTGTATTTCTACTCAAGAGTCTCGGCACAGAGGTTATCGATCTTACATCTGTCACAGGTAGAATTACAACAACTGTTGCTATAATAATATTTGTTGCCGCATACTTTGTAGGCAAAAAAATACTTGATATTAAGCTATAAAGAGGGGTGAGGTTTGATGAGCGCTGTTGTTTGTACCATAATTATGTGTATTGCGATACTGCTTACTGTGATATTTATCATCGCAATGTTTGGCGGCGCAAAAAAGTACAACGATGTTGTAGAAGCACTTGATGATAAAATGAAATACTCATACCTTGCCGGCCTTAATTTGCTTGATATAGTTCATTTTAACTTTGGAAGTACATATTGCAGAAAAATGATTAAAAATTGCCGTGTTGTTTATGGCGAAAAATACGCCGAGTTCCACTTTAGAATAAACATGGCAAAAAAAGTTACTTACGGATTATTGGTGCTCATATTTGGACTTACTGTTTCGGTTCTTTTGCAAGAAGCTTTGGTTATCCTGCTAACCGTGGGTGCAGCGGCCGGCATTGTGTACTACTTTGAGACAGTAATTATGGATGAAATCCATAAACGTGAGGATGATATAATCACAACATTCCCGGATATGCTTTCAAAGCTTGCATTGCTTGTAAACGCAGGTATGATTGTGAAAGAAGCATGGGAAAAGGTTGCAAACACAGGTGAAGGTACCATCTATGAGGAAATGAGAGCTACTGTAACAGAAATGAATAACGGTGTATCTGAATTTGATGCTATTATGAATTTTTCAAACAGATGCAATGTTGATAAAATATCAAAGTTTTCTTCTACAATGGTTCAGAACCTTAGCAAAGGTAATAAAGAACTTGCAGAGTTTCTTAAACAGTTCTCAAATGAAGCATGGGTGGAAAAAAAGCAATACACACGCCAAAAGGGTGAGGCTGCCGCAGGTAAGCTTCTCATTCCAATTGTTCTTATGTTCCTTGGAATTCTTCTTATGGTATGTGTACCGATATTCTTGGGTATATCATTCTAAATTGTTGTTAATCTCCCCAAAACGGATTGACATATATATGTTTTAAAAAATATGCATTTGAAAGGAGGATGACTTATGAAAAAGTTTTTAACAAGTGCATATGTAAAAGGTTCATACGCATTGTATTCCGCTAAGGAGGGCTTTAAGCGCTTCTTAAAGGAAGAAAAAGGTGGTTCCGAAATAATTGCTGTAATTATTCTTGTTGCTATCGTTGTTATTCTCGCTTTGTTCTTCAGAGAGCAACTTGGAAATCTCGTAAATAGCATTTGGGGATCAATTACAGGCAAAACAGAGGGTATCACAGCTGAGTTTGGATCAGGAGAAGTACACGGTTAATTGTATTAGGTCTATACAACTGCTGATCTTGTCGGGCGAGCAATCGCCCGACAAGGCGAACCTTTTATAGTGAGTTGGTGTCTCAAAGTGTATATCTATTGTATGTTTTGAATTGCTAATTTTGAATCGCATATTAGGAGTGATAATTATGAAAAAAAATAAATCTTCCTTAATTGCCAGATTTGTAAATGACGAGCGAGCAAGCGCATCTATAGTAGAATATAGTATTATTTTGCCTATATGTCTTTTTCTTCTTGCACTGCTCTTTTTGGCTGGTATGTATCTAAACCAAAAAGCTGTTTTGGATGCTTCTGTAAATAGAGGTGTTGTGCTTGCACAAAAAATATATTGCGACAATAACGCAGACAGACTGATGAATCTTGGCTTAACTGATGGATCTACACAGGTTGGTGTTTCTGTGGATTCTTCTAAGTTTTTGAATGCTGATAACTTGGATTCAGAGCCTTATCGTTATCTCAAATTTGGTTCACGTTTTGATGAAGTTTATTCTGTAATAGAAAAGAAAATATCAAATTCCATTAAGTTTTCTCAGCTTATACAAAACGATGTAAGGCTATCTGATCTACAAGTTGATATCCCTGAGGAATTTAAAGGATTTATGATGTATAAGATGACAGTTAGTGTTAAGCAGGAGTTTAACAATCCTTTTGTTCCTAAGCTTTTGGGGAAGAGCACAAGCTCATGGCTTAAGATGTCATCATCAGCTACAGCCACAGTTATGAGTACAACCGAATATATGAGAAATGTTGATATGCTTAATGATATATTAGGTCGTTATACAGGAAATTCCTGTGACAAGTGGGTGAAGAATATGCTTTCACGTCTCACTGGTTTTATGAACAAAACCGGTGAATCATAATTTGTTGCTTCAGCAGGTAAAAAGACTTATTTTTTCGAACAACAAATCAAATTTTGAGGAAAGGAGAACGATTTGAAACTAGCTATTTATTTTCAAATCGCATAAATTATTATGTTTAGCTTTGCTTCAAAATGTAAAGGCTCTATCTCTTTATTTTTATCTATAATATTACTTCCTACACTCACTTTCACCGGACTGATGGTAGACAGTGCTAATCTCGCTTTGTCTAAATCAATGGTAGAAAACGCAGGAGAGCTTACAACTAATGCTGCACTTGCAAACTATGACACAGTACTTAAGGATGTATATGGTCTTCTTGCTCTATCCCAGGTGGGTGAAAAATCGGTAGATGCAGGTAACTACTTTGCTAATACAATGCAAGCTCAAAATCTTATGGCTTCAGTTACATCTGCTATGTCCGGACTCAATCAGGATATAAAAGACTTCATTGGAGTAGAAGAAGATGAGTCTGTCACTTATAATTCTAATTTTCTTAATGTAAGTTATGATAATTTTGATGCAATCGGTGTTGCCGGCAGTTCACTTAGAAATTACAAAATCCTCAAAAATCAGATTGTTGAGTTTATGAAATATAGAGGTCCTGCAGAAATAGCAATGGATCTTTTTGCATCAACCGGAAGTTTTGATGAGGTTGATTCAAAAGTGGATGTTACAGCTGCAAAAACTACCGTAGATGCTACAAAGGGTGAGCTTGGCACGGTGTGCAGAGTTCTCTATAGCGCAATACAAGTATATGATAAGCGTGTAGAAAATTTTAAAGCTGCAGAAAAAGAATGGTCTACAAAAGTAAATGAACTTAATGAAAGTATGCGTCTTGCAAATGAATATCTTATCACTTGGGTTATTAATGCTCCTGATATGAGCAGTGTAAGATTTATCAAATTTGATTCTGACGAAGATCTTGAAAAATATGAACTTGAAGATGCAGATGCAAGCCTTCCATCACAGGATCTTGACTCTGTAAAATTAACATTTGAATCTTCAGTTCGATCCTGTAGGGATAGAATGACCTCTTTGCAGGAAAAAATGAACACTTACGATAGCTTATCATCTTCAGAGAAGAGACGTTTCTTTGATGATTATCTCAAGTTTTATGAAGATTTAAAGTTAGCAATGACTTGCTACAAGACAATAAATGCGGAGCTGGATGATGATTGTCTTTTGACACAAGAACAGGATGAATCTAATTCAAATTTTAAATCACGTGTGAAAAAAGCCCGTGAAGAAACATCGGTATGGCTCACTGTAACAGCAAATACACTTCTTGAAGATGTCTATAAGTTTTCTATAAACTCTCAGAGCTATATTGCTAACTATAGGCAAACAGTGCAGGAATATGAGAACAAAGCACAGCAAGAATACAACTCTGTAATAGAAATTTATGCTAAGTACTATTTAGGTGTAGCTAATCTCACAGGTTTAGATCCAATGACCGGTGGACCTTTGCTTAAATATTTCTTAATTAATTCAACTGAATTTAAGCAGAGAGTGGCATATGGTAGCAACTATGACTATATGCTCTTGCTCTGTAACTCTGTTCAGGAAAAGTTTAACCAGTTAAAGACAGATAATAATAACCTTAGAATACAGAATGAAAAGTATGGCGAGGCTACATCAAAGGATGCCTACTATCAAGAGATGTCCGGTGAAATTTCAAAGAATGATGTTACATTTGATATAAATGATCTTCAAGAACTAAGAGAGCAGATTGTAGCCAACCAAAACTATGTTGAAAAGGGTATCGCTGCCAAGTTTAATAGTTATACATTCTATGGTAAAGAACTAATAAATCTAACTACTTTTGATAAATTTAAAAAAGCTTTACAATCTAAGTTTAAAAATGACAGTGATTTTAATCCTGAAAACTATGACATATACTTCGACCAATACTTCCCTCAAAAGTTTGAAACACAGAAAGTAGCAGAAACAGATACCTGTTTCCTAAAGAGAATCGATGAGGGCGGTAAGGTGTTTGGTGGAAAAACATTTAATGTACCTGCATTTTATGCCTATCTTGTAACAAGATTTAGTGGATATACCTCTGAGTCAAAAATTGATGAAGAAGTTACAGAAGCAGCATCAGAGATAAGCAATGAGGTTGTTGAAGAGGTTTCTAAGGATGAAGTTCCAAATGTTCACTCCCTGGATGTATTCTCTTCACTTAATACAGAAGGTGGAGACCTCAACCTGATAGATATTAGCGGTGTTAGCGATGATTCTTCCACAGGTATCTTGAGAATGTTCTCGGGCATGGCTACTAAGGTAAAGGGAATGTTCCAGATGTTTAAGAATGGTTGGAGTGGACTTGCAGATAATTTACTTGTAACAGAGTATGCATTCCAAAACTTCTCATTTGCTACAATGGACAAGATGAAAGAAAAGGAAAATGGAGGCAAGGACTTCCAAACACCAACTTTAATCAGTATCAATTCTAAAAACAACAAGATATATGGTTGTGAAATAGAATACATCCTCGAAGGCTATAGAGGTCAAAAAGGAAGCAAGCCAAAGTGGTGGCAGTTCTGGAAGGACGAGGTTAAAGCCGATGGTCCGGAAAAGAATGTTAAAATTGTAAAGAGCCAGATATTCCTACTGAGATTTGTTCTGAACTCTATTTTTGCTTTTACAAGCAATACGTTACGAACACAAACAGAAGCACCTGCACAGGCGCTAAGTGCAGCGTGTTGGGGTGCTGTTCCGGCATCAGTATGGCAGGTAATTCTGGAACTGATTTTGTCGCTATGCGAGACCTCACGAGATTTATCTATGCTTATGGATGGCGAAGAAATGCCTGTTTATAAGTCTGATGAAAACTGGTACTTCCAGCTTGGCGGTGGTGCTATTGATTCTGCTATTAACGATGCCAAAAATAAGGTAAGTAACTATGTTGCAGATCAAGCAAGCGACCTTGCAAGCGGACTTATTAATAGTGCAGAGTCTTATATAGGTAAGATGGTAAGCGGTGTCACTTCAGATATCAGCGAGAAAACCTCTGATGTTTTGACTCAGGTTAACACTGAGCTCACAGCTGTTGCTACCGAACAGATGACAAATATTGTGTCTGCGATGGGCGATGCTGTAAAAGATTATGTAGAAGAGCAGTATCTCAAAATTATTACAGATGGTTTGAAATTTGATAAGAAAAATATGAAAGCCGATTTGGAAGAGATATTAAAGGGATACTATAAAGATAACGAAAAGCTTGACAAGGACTTTAAGGAAGTTCTTGATGTTGCTGCTAAGGGCATGGTTGATGTAATCATGGCCAGTGACGTTGTAAAAAAACTTGAAGAATACAGCAAAAAGATGCAATACAAGCCTGATCTAGGAAAGGATTTTGACACAAGGGTTGTAATTAACGGCAACACAATTGCGGAAATCATGAATGGTACCTCAACAGCTATAAATGATTTTATTGAGGGTATGACTGAATATCTGCAGAAGAGTGTTCAAAAGACAGTTGACAATTGCCTCAAGGAGGCAGAAAATGAGATTAATGGTAAGGTTTCCGAATACAGTGATAAAGCTGAAGAATGGACTGATCAAAAATCTGAAGAACTTGGTGCAAAAGTAAATGAATGGTTAAATGAGTCACTTGGTTCTGATTTCTCTTCAGGTAACAGTGGAGGTTCTGCCGGATCTTTGGTAACCGGTTCAACCTCATCTTCCGGTAACGTTAGTAACCAGTCATCTTTCGTTAGTAAATTGCTCAACTTCTCATATAAGGATTACCTCAGAATTTTCTTATTCCTTAACCTACAGGGTAGTAAGGAAGATGAAATGCTACAGAGAATTGATGATGTTATCGAGCTAAATGTAAAGGGTGGCTTGCAAGAATACTATGCTGGTATCGGTGTTACCGGACACCCTGCGGGTCAAAATTTTGGTATGAATAATGCATTCACATATGTTCAGATATCATCCAAAATTCACGTTAAGCCATTGTTATTATCACAGAAGATATTCTCGTCCGGATTGAATGGTGTATTTGATATGTGGAGTTACGAGTATTCTAATGTACAAGGATATTAAAATTTGTATATAAACATATAGAAGAGAGGGATAATTGTGAAGCTTTTTAAAAAATTTAAAAAAGAAGATGGTTCGTTAACCATTGAAGCTTCAATATCTATGGTTTTCTTCAGCCTTGTTATGGTTGGCCTGCTCACACTGATAAATGCTTGCAGAGTGCAGGCAACCGTACAAAATGCACTTGACAAGTCGGCATTGGAGCTTTCACAGCTGATGTACCTTTATGAAGCCACAGGTCTTTACTATGTAACTGTGGATGTATCAGGAGATGCAACTAATGCAGCGAATACAGCGGTAAACACATCAAATGCTATTAATAACGGATATAATGCTATTGATGATATAGTTAACAATGGCTCAAACTCACAGCTTGGCAAGGAGATGGATTCATTTATGTCTCCGGGAGGCTTAGCATCAGGTATCTATTCTCTATATAGCGGATTTAAGAGCAGTGGCGACAGTACAGATTCGGAAATGTCTGTTGGTGATGCCACCTCAGTAGTTTTAAATTCTGTTAATGGAGAAGATGGCACTTTAACAAGCACATATGAAACAATTCGCGACGGTGTAAAGACTATATCTGATGATCCGGTTAACTTTATTATGCAACTCGGCAAATATGGGCTTAACTCAAAAACATCATATATGTTTGGTGCCTCACTTGGCGAGTCTATCACAACATCTTATCTTGGTGCGAACAACGAGGGTATAGATGAAGAGACTTATGCTAATGAGAGATTGATGGGACTTGGAGTAAAGGATGGACTTTCAGGGCTTAATTTTAAGAAATCTTCTGTATTTGCTCCTTCTTCACCAACAAACATTAATTTGATCGTTACCTATGACGTAGCAGTCTTTCCGCTTTTAGGTGATTTTAAAGTAACATTTGCGCAGAGTGCCTCTACCCGAGCTTGGCTAGGCGGAGATTTGACAGTAGCAAAGGCTGGTGGATATGGCACGAAGAAAAATATCGATAAAAAAGATCCGGATCCAACTACAAGTAGTTTGCCTGCGGTTGGATGATATTTAAAAACAAACACTGAGGGTGTCATTTTATGCTTGAAACAATTATTATGATTTTAGCCCCAATACTCTTATCAACCGTGGTAATGATATATATAAATTTTGGTGATATAAGGGCTCAAAAGGGACTACCAGCTAAAATTAAATCGTTAATGAGTATTAGAAAAAATAAAGTAGTTTTGTTTTTTCTTATGTGTTTTGGCATAGGAATGATGTTCTGGTCACATTGGAAATTAGGAGATGCCTTAGAAAAATCTCTTAAACAGTTGTTTATCTTCGAATTTTTAACGGCAGTTGCATATGTTGATCTAAAAAAGCAGATAATTCCAAACAAATTGATAATATTTGCATTTTTCTCATACTTTGTATTCTTTGCATATGAGGCTCTGGCTATAGACGCTAATATAAAAAGTCTCTTAATCAATGCAGGACTCGGACTTTTACTTGGTGGCGGTGTATTCGGTTTGTCTGCCGTGTTTTCAAAAGGTGCTGTCGGAATGGGTGATATAAAGTTGTTTTCTGTACTTGGAATTTTGATGGGGCCCTTTGCCGTGTTCAATGTGATAGTATATACAGTTTTTTTGACGGCAGTTTATGGTATAATTATGATGTTAGGAAAGAAAAAAAATAAAAAATCTGTTGTTCCTGCCGGTCCGTTTGCCTTAGCAGGTATGATGGTTGCTATGTTTCTTGGTATTGGAGGATGGTTATAATGAGCAAGACTGTTATTGCACTGCTTCTTTCACTAATAGTTGCTCTGGGCTCTGCATACACGGTTACTCTATATTTTCAAAAGGATGAGGATGAGCTTCCTGAGGAAACCGTGAATCAAATCGCCTATTATAAAGAGATAGGAGATGAACAGCTTTTACTTGGCGGATATGGTAAGGCTTGTGAATGTTATGAGAATATACTCTCACTCGATCCATCTATAGAAAACTATCTTGCTTTAGCCGATGTATACTTTGAGGCAGAGCGTTACACACGATTTACTGAACTATTGAGAACTGCAATCTCTGTTTTCCCACAGGACAACAGATGCTACGAAAAGCTTGCACAATATTATCTTGATACAAAGACATATAAGTCATGTAAAGAAATAACACAAATGGCTTTTGATAATTCTGTTTCCAATGATATTCTAAAAGAATTGTACTACGCTAGTGCATTTCAGTTTGAAACATACTTTGCTCAAGTGCCTAGTGCGTCACGTTTTTATAATGGCTTTTCAGTTACAAAGAAAGATGATGGCTATTATTATTTAAACACAAATATGAGATTTGATCTTGGTCCTTTTGAATATGCCACTGCATTTACAGATACATTGGCTGCTGTTAGAAAGGAAAAAGGTAAATACTACTACATAGATCTTGAAGGAGAAAAATATCTTAGCACATCAGAGGATTATGAAATTGCATATTCGTTCTGTGAGGGATTTGCAATAGTAAAGACAGAGGATGGAAAATACAGGTATCTTTCTACTGACAACAAGCTTCAAAATGGATATTTCGAGGCTGCCACACTTTATAAAAACGGCGTTGCTATGGCAAAGTACGACGGCGCATGGTATTTGATCAACACTCTTGGTGGTAAGGTAGAGGAAAATAAATCTTACTACGATGTTAAAATAGATGAAGATAACATTTGCAGTAATAATGGTATTATATTTGTAAGTGATGGTGAGGGAAAAGGATATTACCCAATAGATCTCACCGGAGCTAGAATTGGCACTGATACCTATGATGACGCAAAGCCATTTTTCACAGGTGAGCTTGCACCTGTTATGAAAGATGAAAAATGGGGATTTATTGATAAAACCGGCAAATTAGTAATTGACTACCAATATCAGGATGCACAACCGTTTGGATGTGATGTAGCAGCTGTAAAAACAGGCAACAAATGGGGCTTTATCTCATCTGAGAATGTATTGGTAATCGAAGCACAGTATGAGGATGCAAAATGTTTTTCAGGAGAAGAAAAGTTCTGTCCTGTAAAGATTGACGGTGTATGGTCATTTATAAAATTTATTGCTTAAAAAAACGGAGGCATTTATATGAATAAATTAAATGTGGAATCTAATGGTACAAGCACTTATCTTGTGTATGAGCTTCAAGATGGGGAAGAAATTGATACACTTAGCTTGGGTATGGTTGTAAATAATAAGATTAGCAATGTTATGCCAATTATTTTCTCACAAGTGGATAATAATAAGTACTTTAAATATAACATTTCTTCTAAAATATCCCTAAGTCAGTTCTTTAATGGAATTGTTAATAAGAAAAGGCTTCTCACAGTTTTTTCAAGTGTACTCAAAGCTATTATTGAATCTACAGAGTATATGATTGATTCATCATCATTTCTTTTAGATCCTGAGTATATTTATGTTGACGTAAGCACAAGTGAAGCCCATTTGCTATGTATGCCTCTTATGGAACTGCCAGAACATAGAGTAGAGATAGCTCCATTTTTTAAGAATATTGTGTTTAGCACGCAATTTGACCAATCAGAAAACACTGATTATGTGGTTAAACTGATTACTTATCTTAATGCTAATCAAACTGTTTCAATAGAAGGCTTTTCTAATTTTATAGATGAACTGCTCTATGGTGCTAAAGAAGTAAAAAACGAAGAAACAAATAAACCACAGCAACCTGTGCAGCCTCAACCACAGCAGGCACCACAAAACACTGTTGTGAAGCAAACCCTTACACCGGACCAGATGCCTAAGAATATCTATGATGTTCCAAACACTGCAAATACTCAGCCACAGGCGCAACAACCTGTAGGTGATAAAAAAGCTGAGAAGGTAAATGATAAAAACAAGTTTGCCGGATTTGCAGTGCCGGGTGCTAACGCTGATCCTTCCAAACAAGATTCTAAGAAAAATAAAACCGATAAGAAGGATAAAAAGGAAAACAAAAAGGATAGCAAGCCTGAGCAAAAGGAAAAGAAAGGCTTCTCATTGTTTGGTAAAAAGAAAGAAAAAAACGAGAACAAAGAAACTCCTAAGGCGGACATAAATAAAACAAATACAGTTAATAATCCTAATATAGGCTTTAATATCCCCGGTACAGGTGTCCCGGCATCTTCCACTCAGGTAAAAATGCCTAATATCCCTGTTGCTACCCCTGTTAATCCTCCTGCAACAAATGCACCAAAAATGAATTTTGGTGAAACAACAGTTCTAGGCGGAGCAACTGCAGGTGAAACAACAGTTTTGGGTGTGAACACCGCTTCTACACCACAGGTTTCATATCTCATTCGCAAAAAGAATAATGAAAAGATATTGCTTTCAAAAGAGCTTTTTAAAGTAGGAAAAGAGAGAAGCTTTGTGGACTACTGCATTTCTGATAATAATGCTGTCAGCAGAAGTCATGCTAATATCGTTTGCAAAAACGGAGAGTATTTTGTGGTTGATATGAATTCAACAAACCACACCTATATTAACGGTATGATTCTTACTCCACAGATGGAGTGCAAAATAAAAAATGGTGATGTTATTACATTTGGTAATGAAGACTTTACATTCCATATGTGAGTTGAAACATATCAGAAGTATATAAAGGGAAAATATGCAGGTTTATTATACGAAGAATGAATCTGTTTTCGAACTTATTAATTATTTTAAAAGAATGGAGGAAAAACAAAATGAAAAAGTATATCTCACCGGTTATAACAGATGAACTACTATCAAAAATAGATGTTATGGCTGCATCAGAGGATATGGGTGGTAATGATGGCAGTGAAGGAGATGCTCCAGTTCCTGATCAAAACAACCTCGATAACCCAGTTTCATTTATGGATTTTTACCAGTAATGATTATACTAAAAAGAGAACAGTCCTATAGAGTTGTACTCTAAAGGACTGTTCTTTTTTGCTCTTTGTTAACAGTTGGGGAAACCTTAAAAAATAAAGGATGTCGCAAATCTGAATAACGGATTTGCGACATCCTTTTTATAGGTTATTTCATTCTCATTAATTCGTTAAGTTTAGAAGTTTAAAAAGAAGCTCAAATACTGCTATTACCCTTTAGTGCCAGATGTTCCTCTCGAGCACTCTTACGTCCTTCTTTATTGATATCTCCGGCTTTTGTAAGGGCAATTTTTGTAAGGAAAGGACCGATAATTTCATAGATCATTACGGCAAAAAGTGTAATGTTTCTTACAATCGCACCATCAGGTCCAAGTTCGATAGCTTTAATTGCCATGCCAAGTGCAACGCCGGCTTGAGGTAACAGGGTGATGCCAAGGTATTTTACAATGTTTGGATTGCTATTTGTCATTTTTGCACTAATGCCCGCTCCAAAATATTTGCCAAGTGAACGGGAAGCAATGTAAACGATACCGATCAATACGACTATAATATCCGCAAAAATGGAAAGCTCAAGCTCTGCACCGCTAATAACAAAGAACAGAACAAGAACAGGCGTTGTCCATCTATCTGCACGTTCCATAAGCTCCTCAGAGAAATCACAAATGTTGCAAAACACTGTGCCAAGCATCATACACGCAAGAAGTGAGGAAAAAGCAATATGAATCGTTCCTATATGGAATTCAAGACTTGAAATCGCAACCGTCATCATAACGAATGTTACCGATACGGTCATACGCTTTGAACGGGAATGGAAATATCTCTCGCACAACGTGAACAACAATCCCATAATGAATCCAAGTAACAAAGATAGCACTACTTCAAGCAAAGGCTCAAGAATGACCGATAATACATTGATATAGCCTGAGCTGAGCGAGCGTGCAATACCAAAAGAAATGGCAAAAACAACAAGACCGACAGCATCATCAATAGCGACGACCGGGAGGAGAATGTCTGTGACAGGCCCCTTCGCTTTATATTGCTTTACTACCATCAGCGTAGCAGCGGGTGCAGTTGCAGTTGCAACAGAGCCAAGAACGATCGCTGCTTGCAGAGGAAGCTTGTCGGGTATAGCAAGGTGAAGTCCAATAAGCGCTACATCGACCACAACAGTGGTAAACAGTGCCTGAAAAATACCAATAAAAGTCGCTTGTTTGCCTATTTTTTTGAGTTGTGACAGGCGAAACTCATTTCCCATTGCAAAGGCAATGAATCCCAATGCCAAATCTGAGATAACGCCGAATCCTTCGATTTGCTCAGCGGTGATTCCTATGCCCGGAACACCTAATTTTCCAAGAATAAACGGGCCGATCAACACGCCTGAAACTAAATATGCGGTAACCGCAGGAAGTTGAACCTTTTTTGCAAGTCTTGACAAAAGCAATCCTGCAAGCAAGGCAATTGACAGGCTAAGAAAAATACTTGCCGTCTGCGTCATAAAAATACGCCCTCTTTCAATATATTTTTGATTACAGGAGTTAATCATCCAGATATGATGTGAGGGTATATATTATGCTCTCATAAGAATCTACATGGTTTAGCTCTATTCGTCGTGGCATATTATATCATAACGATAGTGAGAAGTCCACATATATGATATTAATAATTGTGTTTTTTAAGTTAATTCCCAAAGTAAGTTCCACAGTAGGAAAGGAGTAGAAGTTAC
>JAEDHT010000024.1 GCA_016296885.1 Clostridiaceae bacterium
CCCCCGACCTGCTGATTACAAATCAGCTGCTCTACCAACTGAGCTACACCAGCGCTTAACGCTCATATAATATATCACATTTTTCTCTGTTTGTCAACACTTTTTTTAATTTTTTTCAAAAAGTTTTTTCAAACCAGAATCCACAATCCAAACAGAACCAAATTGTGGTGCCGGTGGTGGGACTCGAACCCACACGCCATTGCTGACAACAGATTTTGAGTCTGTCTCGTCTGCCAATTCCGACACACCGGCAAAATGTGGCGGAGAGATGGGGATTCGAACCCCAGATACGGTGGTAACCGTATACATGATTTCCAAT
Source organism: Clostridiaceae bacterium (assembly GCA_016296885.1). GTDB lineage: Bacteria > Bacillota > Clostridia > Oscillospirales > Acutalibacteraceae > JAEEHZ01. Next base: position 320 of record JAEDHT010000024.1, read on the forward strand.
CATGCTCCTTCGGCCAGCTCGGACATCTCTCCATGTATCTGCCAACGAGTATGTATTATACATCATCTTTTGATAAAAATCAAGACCTTTTTTATCTTTTTTTTATTTTATTTTATGTAAAAAAGCAAGGCGGGTAATTATGTGATGCCCTACCTTGCTTAATTTAGTTATATTAGTCTTCATTTGGTTCTTCCGGCATTTCCCAGTTATGCCAAACATTCTGCACATCGTCATTATCTTCGAGCATATCGAGCAGACGTTGCATTTTAGTTATCTGTTCCTCATCTGTTAAGGCGGTATAGGTTGATGGTATCATCTCAACTTCAGCAGAAACAAACTCGTAACCCTTTGCAGTGAGTTCTTCGTTTACTGCTCCAAAATCGTCTGGTTCTGTGAATATCTCAAACACATCTCCATCTGCTTGGAAGTCGGATGCGCCAGCCTCCAGAGCTGCCTCCATAACCTCATCTTCATTCCTATCCTCACGTTCAAGCACCAAAAGTCCCTTTTGTGAGAAGAGATATGACACACATCCGCTTGTGCCCATATTGCCGCCAAATTTATCAAAATAATGGCGAACATCACCGGCTGTTCTATTTCTGTTATCTGTGAGTGTTTCTACGATAACAGCAATTCCGCCCGGGCCGTAACCTTCGTATGTAATTGCCTCATATTTTGTAGCATCACCCTCGCCACTTGCCTTTTTGATGATACGCTCTATATTTTCGTTAGGCACGTTATTTGCCTTAGCCTTTGCTATACAATCTCTCAACTTAGAATTAACTGCAGGATCAGCACTGCCTCCATCACGCACAGCAACTGCTAACTCACGACCTATTTTAGTAAAAATCTTTGCTCTGGCACCATCAATCTTAGCCTTTTTTTGCTTAATGGTGCTCCATTTTGAATGTCCGGACATTTTTATTACCTCCAATTATAATAAATTATAACTGCATTTTATTTTAGCACACATAAAAATACTTTTCAAGAAAAAATATAGGATATTTTAAATTTTTTAGCAGAATTATCAACTGAATTATCACTAATGTGTTATCAAATAAAGTTAATTATTTACACATCCCATTTCTACTCTATAATAAACGCAGTCAAAATATATTATATAGTATAAAAACAGTTTTTCTAAAAGTTTTTTATTATAGTTTTGTATATAGATACTGCAACAAAAGTAACTTCTTTAGTCGTAATACACAATAAAAAAAGATATATAGCGGGTTGCGAACAAACCACCATATATCATTTTTTCTTTTATTTAAGATGCATCTTCAGCACGCTTTTTCTCAATGCTTTCTTTAAGCATCATATCCTTAACTTTCATAAGGCGAACCTGCGTGCTACGCTCGTTTTCATCGAGCTTCATTGTTATATATTTTATTTTTTCCTTGGTATCCGGTATCATAACGTGTTCAAGAGCATTTACACGACGACGTGTTTTTTCAATTTCGCTTGCCATAAGCTTACAGGATTTTTCACACTCTGCAAGCTTGAGCATATCTTCAAACACCTCAGACAGATTGCCCACAGCATCATCAAGATCTGCCGACGTAAATGCAAATCCATATGAAAACATATCATTTTTATCGGATGTACGGGTTTTTATGTTGTAAACAGGGATATCCACGCTCATAACATTTCTGTTAGAAATCTCAAGGCTTATTTCCTGCCCTGGTGCCATCACAGATGCGCCCAGCACTTCGTCAGATATACCTGCTTTTGCAAGTACAAAGCTCTTGTTTGCACTTTCTATGCCCTTTTCTACCTTTTCTCTAAGCGCTTTATTCTCTCTCACCATATCAAGAAACTGGCGCATAAGCTCGTCACGCTTATCTTTAAGTAGTTTGTGGCCTCGTATGGCTGTTACTAACTTCTTTTTAAGACGTGTAAGCTCCATTCTGGTAGGATTTACTTGTGTAGATGCCATTGCAAGTCACCTCTTATCGTGCAAAAATTACTTTCCGTAATACATATCCAAATATTTATCATCAATACGCTTAAGCTCGCTTCTTGGAAGGATAGAAAGCAACTTCCAGCCTATTTCCAGTGTTTCTTCAATGCTTCTGTTAGCATTATATCCCTGTGAAACATACTGCTTTTCAAACTCATCTGCAAACTTTGCATAAAGCTTGTCTATATCGGTGAGTGCTGCTTCACCAAGAACCACCATAAGCTCTTTTGCATCTTTACCACGTGCATATGCTGCAAAAAGCTGGTTCATTGTATTGGAATGGTCAGCTCTTGTTTTGCCCTCACCAATACCTTTATCCTTCAAACGAGAAAGCGATGGCAAAACATCAATTGGCGGTGTTATTCCCTTACGATACAACTCACGACTGAGAATAATCTGACCCTCGGTGATATAGCCTGTAAGGTCTGGGATTGGGTGAGTTTTGTCATCTTCAGGCATTGTGAGAATTGGAATAAGTGTTATGCTTCCTTTCTTGCCCTTCTGGCGACCTGCTCTCTCATAAAGTGATGCAAGGTCTGTATACATATATCCGGGATAGCCACGTCTGCCCGGAACTTCTTTTCTGGCGGCAGATACCTCTCTGAGTGCATCTGCATAGTTTGTAATGTCTGTCATAATTACAAGCACGTGCATATCTTCTTCAAATGCAAGATATTCTGCTGCTGTGAGTGCCATTTTCGGTGTAGAAATACGCTCGATAGCAGGGTCATTTGCGAGATTTACAAACATAACTGTTCTATCAATTGCGCCTGTTTCTTTAAAGCTCTCCACAAAAAAGTTTGACTCTTCAAATGTAATACCCATTGCTGCAAAAACAACAGCAAATGGCTCTTTTGTTCCTCTAACTTTTGCCTGTCTTGTAATCTGAGCAGCGAGGTTAGCATGAGGCAAACCACTGGCAGAGAAAATAGGAAGCTTCTGACCTCTTACCAGTGTGTTTAGTCCATCTATTGCAGAAATACCGGTCTGGATAAACTCCTGAGGATAGTTTCTGGCTGCCGGATTCATAGGAAGTCCGTTAATATCCATACGTTTCTCAGGTAAAATCTCAGGGCCACCATCTATTGGTCTGCCAAGACCATCAAAAACACGGCTAAGCATATCTCGGCTTACACCAAGCTCCATGCTTCTTCCCAAAAAACGCACCTTACTATTTGACAGGTTGATACCGGTAGAGCTTTCAAAAAGCTGAACCAAAGCATCTGTGCCATTTATCTCCAAAACCTTGCAACGGCGAATTTCACCATTTACAAGCTCTATTTCACCCAAATCATTGTAGCTTACATCTTCTACGCCCTTTACGAGCATAAGAGGTCCTGCCACTTCTTCAATTGTTCTATACTCTTTTGGCATGATTAAAATCATTCCTTTCTATAATGAAACTTAGATCACTTCATTATGATTAATCTTCTTCTACTGAGATACACTCGGCAACTGCTCTGCTTAGGTCTTCAAGCAATCTTTCATACTCCGCCTTGATATCCTTTGTAGGAACATATTTAAATCTGCCTATATGTTCTCTGATTGGAAGTGACACAAGCTTTTCTATACTAGCACCACTCTTACTGAGAGCCTCCATACTGAGGTCAAAATAGGCCAATACTAATTTCATCATCATGTGTTGTTTTTCGAGGCTTGTGTAGGTGTCTGTCTCATGGAAAGCGTTCTGATGGAGGAAGTCTTCACGAATAGAACGTGATGCCTCAAGCTTGAGTCTGTCCGGTGCAGACAAAGCGTCCATACCAACCAGCTTTACTATTTCTTCAAGCTCTGCTTCCTCTTGGAGGAGCCTCATAAGTCTACCTCTGCACTCCATCCAGTCCGGTGCTACCTCTTTGTTGTACCAGTCTGAAAGCATATCGGTATAGAGAGAGTAACTTGTGAGCCAGTTTACAGCAGGGAAGTGTCTCTTATATGCAAGAGATGAATCAAGACCCCAGAAAACCTTAACTATACGCAATGTAGCCTGAGAAACAGGCTCTGAAATATCACCACCAGGAGGTGAAACTGCACCGATAACGGAGAGAGTTCCCTCTCTGCCATCTTTTCCTAACGAGATAACTCTGCCTGCACGCTCATAGAACTGTGCAAGACGGCTACCAAGATATGCCGGATAGCCTTCTTCACCCGGCATCTCTTCAAGACGACCCGACATCTCACGCAGTGCCTCTGCCCAACGTGATGTAGAGTCTGCCATAAGTGCTACAGAATAACCCATATCTCTAAAGTATTCTGCTATTGTGATACCGGTGTATATAGATGCTTCTCTGGCGGCAACAGGCATATCGGAGGTATTAGCTATGAGCACTGTACGCTCCATAAGTGATTTGCCTGTTTTAGGGTCGATAAGCTCAGGAAACTCGTTGAGAACATCAGTCATTTCGTTTCCTCTTTCACCACATCCGATATAAACCACTATATCTGCCTCTGCCCACTTGGCAAGCTGATGCTGAACTACTGTCTTACCGCTACCAAAAGGACCCGGAACAGATGCCACGCCACCCTTTGCAATTGGGAAAAGTGTGTCTATTACACGCTGTCCTGTAACAAGAGGTTTGTTTGGTGATAGCTTCTGCTTATATGGTCTGCCCACACGCACCGGCCACTTCTGCATTAGCGTGAGCTCTTTATCACCATCGTCTGTAGAAATAACAGCAACTGTCTGCTCTACATTAAATGTACCTTTTTGTATTGATTTTATAGTACCGTTCATTTTTGGTGGCACCATTATTTTGTGAAGCACAACCTCTGTTTCCTGAACTGTGCCTATCACATCACCGCCGGTAACCTTATCGCCAACCTTAGCGCATGGCTCGAAATCCCATTTAAGTTCTCTTTTGAGGGATGGAACCTCTACACCTCTGTGCAAACTGTTGCCTGATTTTTTCATAATATCATCAAGCGGACGTTGGATACCGTCATAAATACTCTTTATAAGTCCCGGACCAAGCTCCACGCTAAGAGGAGTGGAGGTGGATTCTACCACTTCGCCCGGTGCAAGACCGGAGGTCTCCTCGTAAACCTGAATTGATGCCCTGTCACCATGCATTTCGATAATTTCGCCTATAAGACGCTGATTGCTAACCCTTACAACGTCAAACATATTTGCGTCACGCATATTTTCGGCGATAACAAGAGGTCCTGCTATTTTTTTTATGGTTCCCTGACTCATGTATATATTTCATTCCCTTCAATTTCAAGGATATTTGCTTTTTCTTCAAAAGGAAAAAGCGAATAAAAAGAAAGCTTTTGCATCATATTTTAATATTCTGATCATTACCATAGCTTTCTGTTATACTTTCTTTACAGAGAAAGTATCAAAAAATCATTCTCATCACACCAAAAAATCAGTTGTTAAAGATAATATCGCTACCTACAGCTTTTTCCACTGATTTTTTCACACTCTTCATGCCCATGCCTGTGTTACCCTTCACTCCGGGTATCGGAATCACCGCAGGCACGGTGGTGTCATCATATTTTTCTATTAACTCGCTTAATTCTTCGGCTAATGCCTCAGTAATATAGATTATTCCATAATTGCCGTTGCACAGCTTTTTCATAAGCTTTTCTTTATCTTCTACATTATCTGTAGGAAAAACATCAAGTCCCAAAAGCTCAAAGCCATAAATGTTGTCTTTGTCACCTATAACTGCTACCTTATACATACAAATCCCTCAGTCTTTCCTTTATTATTTCATCGTCAAGACCATTCAGCTTTGCGCTTAGTATCAGTCTTACAGACTTGATCTCCACATCTTTGGCTATATAGTAAGCCACAAGCGGACCTATAGAAAAGTGATCGTTCTTTTGTAGCTTAAGGCTATCTGTGAGAGTATTGTCACAGCTTTTTTCAAATGCTGATATAGACTGTCTGAGAGCCTCTGCCAATTCAGAATAATCATTTTTATCGAGCAATGCACACACACTCTCTTTGCTATCAAGTGCAGCTGATATAAGCTCCTTTTTGTCTATAACATTAGTATCAGAAACAGCATTGTTGATAAATTCAGTGCTTTTTCCAAACATTGCACAACGCACCGCTGTCTTTACATCGGCAGAAAGCGCTGTCATTCTTCCATATAGTTTTATTGCATCGTTGTCGCTAAATAATGATGCATTATATATATGCTCGATGCAAGCCTTGTCTATTATAATATCACATAGCTGGCCTCGGCTTGTTTCAAGCAAGGTTTTCATTGATTTTTCGCATACATCACGCAAAAACTCAGGCAACAGATCAAATTCCTTTTCTCTGACACTTTTCAAAATCAAATCGGCGCTAACTGTGCCGGAATTCATGATGTAATCAGATGCATCTTCATCTGTCACCGCTGATTTTACAGCAAGCTTAACATTATGAAAGTCAGCTTTATATCCAAAAATATCAAGTACGGCTTTTTCATCACCTAATAGCTCGTCAATCAGTGCTTTTGTCTTTTCAGCTTCAGAGCTAAGTATCATATCACTGCTTGTATCGCTATCAGGATAGCCATATCCTTTATCTTTCAATATTCTTATGCAGCTTTCATAATCTTTGCATAGCATAAGGCTGTCCAGATCAGACTTTGTGAGAAGATTTTGCTCCTTTGCGTGTATTCTTGATACAGCATAAATATAATCTTTTGCCATAAAAAGCATTCACCTCACATTACCCGAACAGCATATCTCTGATGCGATCTCGAAGCTGTTCATCTCTGCTCTCTAGCATTGCCTTAAATGAGCAGTTTTCTTCTATTCCACCATATATCAGAACAAAACCGCCGTATGTTTTTCTTGTCTGATTACTTAGCACCAGTTTACCTGATGAAATCTCATTAAGTCTTTTTGAAAAATCAGCAGGGATACGCTTTATATCCTTTTCGTCAAGTGCTATCTCTCCGGCTTCACCGGTCTGGTATTTTTCTACAAGCTTGAGTATCAGTTCAAAATACTCTTTATCCGGCAAATTCACAAGTTTTTCAAGAACCTCATCAAGTATAGAGGTAATGATACCTTGCTTAGCACCGAGGATTCTCTTCCTTCTATCAAGCTCCTGAGCCGACTCCCCTCTCTGCTCGATCTGAGAGGCCTTTTCTTCTGCAGTGGCATTTCCATCTGCTACAATCTGAGCTGCCTCTGCTTTGGCATTATTTAAGATATCATCAACCTTTTTTTGCGTATCAGTGGCTATTTCTTCACAGCTTTTTATTGCATCTTGCCTGATTTCTTCAATTATATTGTCAAGTCCCGTCATAGCGTTTCTCTCCATATTATTATGATTAGATAGCAAGGTTTGGAATACCAAATACTGCAAGCATTGATATAAGAAGTGCAAGAATTGCGTATGTCTCAACCATTGCAGGCAAAAGAAGTGCCTTACCTACCTGATCAGGACGCTTATTAACTGTAGCTATACCAGCCACTGCACATTTGCCCTGATACAAAGCAGAAACAAGACCACCAAAAGCTATTGGAAGAGATGCGCAGAAATAAAGCATACCTTTTGCAATAGAAACTTCTGCTGCTACGCCACTTAAAATACCAACATTCTGGATAATAAGGAAGCCGATAAGAAGACCATAGATACCCTGTGTAGCTGGAAGAAGCTCAAAAATAAGAACCTTACCAAACTTGCTTGGATCTTCTGTGAGAACACCGGCAGCAGCTGTTCCTGCTCTACCTACTGCGATAGCAGAACCAATGCCTGCGAGAGTTGTTGCGAATGCTGCACCTAATAGTGCAAGAAATAAACCTGAATTACTAAATAATGTGTTAAACATAAATTAAATATCCTCCTTAACATTGTAATGTTTTGTTTTAACAGCGAATGGCTCGAAAGGTTTGCCATCGCCTTCATAAAATTTATTAAAGAATTCTACAAATTGCAAACGGTTTGTGTGAACATAAGCGCCAAGTGCATTTATACCAATATTGAGCAGATGTCCTATAACAAAGACCAGCACGAACACTATTGTACCAACAACACCGGTGCCACCTATAATGGCTATCTGATTGAAAACCTGACCGATAACGCCGGTTGCCAGACCAAGTGCAAGCAGACGGCTATAAGATAATATATCGCTTAGATAGCTTGTAACTCCATAAATACCATAAAGACCTTTTAATAATCGTTTTATAGGATTTACAGATTCTCTTCCTGAGAAGAAGACAACTATCACAGCTCCTATTATCGCAAGTATGCCTCCTACATTGCCTACCTGAGTAGGAAGTAGCACGCCGGTGATATTATAGAGCATATCCATAGATAGCAAATATACTATGGCTCCACCCACAATGAGAAACCAGCTCAAACTGTCATATACAGCATACATAGGATGGCCACTCTTAATATGCTTGTAAGCAAGCATTCCAAGTCCGGCAAAGAGATGGAATATTCCAAGAACAAACGAGAACATCAACATTCGCATTGGTTCTTTTACAGGGTTAAACCATATTGCATCTACCACTATTTTATGATGGAAAAATGTCTCTGATATTACTGTTATGGCATCGCCAAAGAAGCTGCCAAACATCGCTCCCCAAAATATCGTAGAAATACCACAATACATAAACATTTTTAAACTTCGCTTGAGTCCCTCTTCCATGCGCTTAAACTTTTTTAAACAAATAAAGCACGCAAGCGCCATCACAAAACCATAACCTGCATCAGAGAACATTATGCCAAACAAAATGTAATAAAAAATTGACATAACGAATGTGGGGTCTATCTCTCTACGTTGAGGAAGACTATATGTTTCTATAACTCCCTCAACCGGTCTTGCAAAGCTGTTATTTTTGAGCACTGTGGGCACTTCTTTACCATCACCGGGCTCCTCTAGCTCCACATAAGCCTCATATTTAGTGGTCAAGTCACTTTCAAGCTTTTCAGCGTTTTCGGCTGTAGCATATCCTGTGAGGATAAAGCACCTCTTAGAATTAGAAAGACGTGTGATAACATCATATTTATCAGCTCGCATCACAAAATAATCTTCCATAAATTTGAGTGCATTTCGCATACCTACGTTTTTTGTGATTTGCGATATATAGTCATCTATCTGTTTTTCATATTCTTTTATTCTTGATTTTAGCTCATCCAGTCGCTCTCTTGGAGTTGCCTTGGTTGGCAATGGTGGATAAGAAAACCCTACTGCTCTAAGCGCCTCTTCGGCCTGTTGGCTATACTTTTTGTGACAAATGGCACAAACGCAGGTCTGATCAGTGCTTGTGCTGAGTATCTCCAAATCAAAGCTCACATCGGGTGCTTTCACAGCAAGCTCCTTTAATAGGGTTTCACTATCCTTTGCATCAGGAAAGCTTCCTATAAATGCCCTTGTGCTGTGTGTACCTTTAAATCGCATCGAAATATCAAGCTCTAGCCATGCATTAAGCATTGTGCATTGATTTTCCAGCTTCAAAATCTCCGCTTTAAGCTCTGCTTGCTTTTTTTCGCAGAGATTTATCTCTGCAGCCACACGCATAATCTCATCTTTGTTAGACACAAATTTGTAGTAGTCCTCATCAGATATATGAGCCCTGCCCTCAAAAGATGATAACAGCGATTTCTTTTCGTAACAATACTTGTTAATAGCCTCCCATGCAGTTGCCGCTGCGGCTGATGATTTTAGAAAGACATTTCTCTGTGACGATGTATCTTCCTGCACAAATCTATCATCAAACGGCGAGCAAACGATCTCAATCACACCTCGGCGTTGCAGATGTTCAAGAATATCTTTTCGGTGTTTTTTCAGCGCGTAAACACTAATTTTACGCATCTGAACAATTGCCATTTATGCATCACCTCCCAAAAAAAGGTCAAATCATACTATTTCCTTTATGACTGCATCAATAATCTGATCTTTCTTCTGCGCTGAAAGCTTATTAAGATCATTTATCATTTCATCAGTCTTTTGCGAATACTTATCAAAGGCGGCTTGTGCCTTTTTATCGGCGTCCTCCATTTTGTGCTGCTCATTCTGTTCAGCTTCAGCCTTTGCATTTTTTATTATTACTTTTGCATCAGCCTCAGCCGATTTGATTTTTTCTGCCGCCGCCTGATTGGCATCGAAAACCATTTCATCAGCTTCTTTTTCTGCTTGGCGTAGCTTTTCTATTGTAGCCTGTGCCATCAAAATCACCACCTGACAGGTATTTATGTAAATTTGGGCAATCAAAGGAAATATTTTCCGCCCAAATTTAGCCTATTATAACATTATTATCAGCAATAGTCAATCATTTATACCGTTATATCTCTACTATTTTAGCGGTATAGCAATTAACTATACATATTTTAAATTTATTAAAGGAGACTTTACAAACTATAGTATTAACACATAACATAATAAAGAACACATCTCTTAGGAATTTTTATATTCACCACAGAGATGTGTTCCCATTTATCAAGAATAATTTCGTATTATTTTATATACTTAGTGCCTCTTCAATTCTCAAAAGGCGATTATACTTTGCGGTGCGGTCGGTACGACATGGTGCGCCTGATTTGATTTGTCCTGCATTGAGTGCCACAGCGATATCTGCTATTGTCGTATCCTCTGTTTCACCACTTCTGTGAGATATCACGCAGGTGTAGCCTGCTTTTTTTGCTGTTATGATAGTATCTATCGTCTCTGTCAATGTGCCAATCTGATTAATCTTAATCAAAATCGAATTTCCTGCCGCTATGCTTATTCCATGCTCAAGTCGCTTTTGGTTGGTTACAAAGAGGTCATCTCCTACAAGCTGAACCTTGCCTCCAAGTCTCTCTGTGAGTTTAGTCCATCCGTCCCAGTCAAGCTCGCTTAGACCATCTTCAAGTGAGATGATAGGATATTTTGCACAGAGCTGTTCCCAGTATGAAATCATCTCTTCACTGGTGTAATTCTTATTTCGTTTGGGCAAGTGATAAGTGCCATTTTCATACCATTCGCTTGATGCCGCATCAAGTGCAATTTTCACATCATCTGTGGTATAGCCTGCTCTTCCTATAGCCTGAATTATAAGCTCGATAGCCTCCTCATCACTTGCAAGATCAGGAGCAAAGCCTCCCTCATCGCCCACAGCACATGATTTTGATTTTTCTTTTAATATTGTGCCAAGTGTGTGATAAATTTCACTGCAACAGCGCAAGCGCTCGCTGAATGTTGCCATATTCATAGGCATTATCATAAACTCCTGTATATCCACGTTGTTGCTTGCGTGAGCACCACCATTTAGTATATTCATCATAGGTGTGGGTAGCACGTGCGCTGATATACCACCTATATATTTGTATAGTGGCAAACCTAAGGTCTTAGCCGCAGCCTTAGCACACGCTATAGACACTGCGAGTATTGCATTTGCTCCAAGTCGTGATTTGTTCTCTGTGCCATCACAATTTATCATAGCATAGTCTATTGCCATCTGATTAAATGGATCGGCACCCTTAAGCAGTTCACGAATTGTTGTATTGATGTTACTCACAGCCTTGAGTACACCCTTGCCACAGTATCTTTGTCCGCCATCACGCAGCTCATGCGCCTCAAACTGTCCTGTGGATGCACCCGATGGCACAATAGCAGTAGCTGTTATCCCATTGTTGAGAGTCACCTGTGCCTCAACTGTTGGATTACTTCTTGAGTCGAGCACCTCTCTGCCTACTATGTTTTCAATACACAACTTCATTATTATTCCTCCACTTCTTTTTTCTATATTTTAGTATTCTGTTATTTTTTTAAATTATTCAGACTTTTGATTAATATAATTTGATAAAATTCGATAAAAATGATATACTCAAATAAAATATTAAAACAAAGGAAGAAAAAATATATGTCTATACTTAAAGAAAGCATATTAAAAAATCGTTTTGTAGTTTGTCTGCTGGCTATCTTCTGTTGTGTATTGTGGGGCAGTGCTTTTCCTATGATAAAGGTGGGCTATGCCCTGTTGGAGATACCATCTAACGAGCCTTTCTCACAAATACTATTTGCAGGCATAAGATTCACATTAGCAGGTATACTTGCTGTGATAATCGGTAGTTTTATCTCAAAAAAGCCTCTTTTTCCAAAGAAAACATCACTTTTTAACATACTCAAATTGGCATTAAGTCAAACTGTATTACAGTATTTCTTCTTTTATATAGGGCTTGCAAACACAACCTCTGTAAAATCATCAATTATAAAAGGCACTGCAACATTCATTACCATATTAATTGCCTGCTTTTTATACAAGACAGAGAAATTTACAACACCGAAGCTTTGGGGATGTATACTTGGTTTTACAGGTATAATAATAATCAACATCTTTGGCAACAGCCTGCAGGGTGGACTAAATTTCTTTGGCGAGGGATTTATTTTCTTTTCTAATATCACCAGTGCTTTTTCCACTTGTCTTATCAAAAAATATTCACAAAATGAAAATCCTGTGGTAATCAGCGGATACCAATTCTTTACAGGCGGACTCATCATGGTTCTCATTGGAGTTATCTTTGGCGGTCGTATTCACAATCCTAGCGCACAAGGCATAGCTGTTGTACTTTACCTTGCATCTCTATCCGCTGTGGCTTACTCTATATGGGGACTACTGCTCAAACATAACGATGTATCTAATGTTGCTGTATTTAGCTTTATGACACCGGTATGTGGTGTGTTACTCTCAGGCCTTGCACCGGGAGAATCAGACAAAATTTTCGATATCAAAAACCTTATTGCTCTAATGTTTGTTTGTGCCGGTATATTCATAGTAAATGTATTTTCAGACAAGGGCAAAAAGCAAGCAATTACCAAATAATATATATAATATGTATACAAACATTAATAATAGAAAAATCAAGACTTTTACCTTTGCGGATATAATATTAGCTATTGCTGTGCTGATAGCTTCTGTATTTTTGATGATGTCTTTATTCCATAGTAAGAGTAATTTGAGAGTGACAGTAAACAAAGATGGCAAAGAGGTTTATTCTATCAATTTGCAAGACGTTTCAAAGAGCTTTGAATACAAAATAGATGGTGACATAAGCCTTTCTCTGCTTGTAGAATATGATGGAGTAACAGTGATAGAATCCGAATGTAAAGACAAAATATGCCAGAGTGCAGGAAAGCTAACAAAAAGCGGTCAGGTCGCTGTGTGTCTACCTGCTAAGGTGACGGTAAAATTAGATGATGTCGGAGATAATCACATCAGTATAGATGGAGTAGCACGATGAAGAAAAAAACATTTTCATCCAAAATCAAACTCGCACAAAGCTCTTTATTATGTGCAGTGGTTATTATTGTGTCGTTATTAGAATCCTTGTTTGATTTTGCTATGCATGTTCCGGGCATTAGATTAGGATTATCTAATGTAGTGATTGCTTCTAGTATAGAATTATTAGGGTTTGTACCGTCTATTTGCATAGTAATTATCAAAGCGATGTTTGCAGGTATCACAAGAGGAGTAACAGCCGGAATGATGAGCTTTCTTGGCGGAATTTTGAGCTTTGTGGCTATGTATGTTTGTATAAAGTCCAGATATTCTCCATTTGGATATCTTGGTGTGGGTATCATGGGCGCATTGTGCCACAATTTTGGGCAATTCATTGGTGCTTTTATTATAGTTGGCGATGCAATAATCGCCTATTCCCCAATACTTTTCATATCAGCACTAATCACAGGGTGTATCACGGGAATATCTATGGGAATACTTAATCCAAGGCTACTATTGGCTTTAAACAAAACAAAAATGCAAAATATTGGAGCATAATGCCTAATATTTGCATTTTTCCTTTACAATTACATTAAAATGGTATATAATCCTTGATGAATAATATTTAAGGAATGATTTATAATGGTACAGTTTGAAGAATTGAAGCTTAGGCTTCTTGCTCTCAAAGACCCTATAGAAGAATTGGGCGATACCCTCGGTATAAAACCAATGCTCTCAGAGATAGCACAGCTCGAGTTGCGTGCAGCAGAACCAGGATTTTGGGATGATTTGGAAAATTCTCAAAAGATTCTCCAAAAAACAAGCTATCTCAAAGGCAAGGTAGACTCATACAACAGGCTAAAATCAAATTTTGAGGATACACTCACTCTTATCGAACTTGCAGACGAAGAGGAGGATCTCTCTGTGTATGATGATGCTGTGGCTGACTGCGATGCTGTAGAGGCGGCATTGGATCAGCTAAGATTATCCACACTTCTCACCGGAGAATACGATTCTAAGAACGCTATCCTCACGTTTCATGCAGGATCCGGTGGCACAGAAGCTCAAGACTGGGCAGAGATGCTATATAGAATGTATTGTCGTTGGGGTGAGAGCCACAACTTCAAGGTAAAAACTTTGGACTATCTTGATGGCGAAGAAGCAGGATTAAAAAGTGCTGTTATCCTTGTGGAGGGCGAAAACGCATATGGTTATCTCAAGAGCGAGGCCGGTGTTCATCGTCTGGTTAGAGTATCTCCTTTTGATGCATCCGGCAGAAGACACACCTCCTTTGCATCTCTCGAAGTTATGCCTGAGATAGACAAAGATGTTAAAATTGAGATTAACCCTGAAGATATAAAAATGGATGTTTACAGAGCCTCCGGTGCAGGCGGACAGAAAGTTAATAAGACCAGCTCCGCTGTAAGACTTACGCATATCCCTACAGGAATTGTAGTAGCTTGTCAGGTAGAAAGAAGCCAGCATCAGAACCGTGAGGTTGCTATGACAATGCTCATGAGTAAGCTTGTAGAAATCAAAGAGCGTGAGCATCTCGAAAAGATAGAAGATATCAAGGGTGTTCAAAAGGAAATTACATGGGGTTCTCAGATTAGAAGCTATGTTTTCATGCCATACACAATGGTTAAAGACCACCGCACAGGTTGCGAAACAGGTAATATTAGTGCTGTTATGGACGGAGAAATAGACGAATTTATAAACGCCTATTTGAAATCCGAAAGCTTAAAGGATATCAAAGCGACAGAGTGATAAGTAATTTACCTTATCAATATGAAAATACTAAAAAGGATTGGCAACTTTCTATTAACCACATTAATCAATCTGGGATTAAACATATGGCAGTCAATACCCGCATGGGTGTTGCTGGCACTTCATTTTTGGCTTAATATACCCATATGGCTATTTTGGATTGCCCTATTAATTTGGATAGTAGTTACAATGATAAAGACAGCAATAGTATCATGGGCGGCGTGGTGCGCCGGCATACCGAACCCTCCCCCAAAAAACAAGAATCCGTACTCTCACAAAGACTGAGGATACGGATTTTTATAATTTTAAACCAATTTAAAAGAAGTATTTAACTTTATCTTGTAATATGATAAAATTCTTAAAAAAGTTGTTTAAGGTGATATTATGAGCAAAAGAAGAATTATTTCTGTGATATCTGTTATGTTATCAATATTTTTATTATGCAACAGTAGCACAGCATTTGCATTTTCGAAAACAGAAAACTATACGGTTTATAATAGTGGCTCCGATGCATCTTCAGATTTACCTGAAGCTTATGTAACAGAGCTTATCACAAGTGTGAAAAACCAAGGCTCTCAGGGCTTGTGTTGGTCTTTTGCCGCTATGGGATGTCTAGAGGCGTATTTACTCAACGAAGGCATAGGAGAATATGATTTTTCCGAAGAGCATCCAAACTGGTGGGCGCTTGATGATTCCAACGGATATGGATGGTCGGGCAGAATACTTGGAGATGGTGGCTGGTCGGAAATCCCTATGGGATATCTCATATCGTGGAATGGCCCTGTAAGAGAATCAGATGTGCCATATCAAGATGGAGCAAATGTTTTTCCCGATAAGTTTTACTCAGCATCTAAAGAAATCGGTGTAACCGGTATTAAGCTAATTGACGATGACATAAACGAGATCAAGCAAGCAGTGATGGATCATTATGCCGTAAGCACAAGCTACAATTCCAGAACATATTATTATAACGACATCAGAACCGCCTATTATTCTCCGACCGTGGCTAATCCAAATGAGGGCCATGCAATTTGTGTTGTTGGTTGGGATGATAATTATTCTAAAGATAATTTTGGAAACTCTCTGTCAAATAAGCAATTCCAGCCAGAGAATGATGGCGCTTGGCTTTGCAAAAATAGTTGGGGCACAGATAGTGGATACAATGAAGGGTATCTCTGGATATCTTATGAAGATGCATATATATTTAATCAGGAATATGGCACAGCATATGCTATAACAGATGCACAAAGAATAAACAGTGACACTCATATGTATCAAGTCGAAAGTTATGGCGCTACCTACAAATACCCTGTAAAAGAAGACCACGGGTTCGAATTACATGAAGCAACTTTTGCGAATATTTATGATTTTGACAATAGTTTTGATACTATAGACAAGGTGATTTTTTTCAGCGATAGTGTCGGAGCTGATTATACAATTTATTATATTCCACTTGTTTTAAACGGAATTATGGACAGCGATAGAGATAATTGGATTGCTCTTTCATCAGGTAAAGTAGATTATATAGGCTATACCTGTGATGATATTGCCGACTATAAAATTGATGCGACAAAGGGTGCTATCGGTATATATATGAGTAACCCAAACGGTAGCGTTACGATCGGCGTGGATGAGTGGATGTCACAGGCGGAAACAAATAAAATGTACTTCCTACCAGACGCAAAAAAGGGCATCAGCTATATTATAGATAACAACGGTGCAAGAGATATTTTAGATATGTATGCCGAAAACGGTGACACCATAGGCGGTCAAATATCAATCAAGCTGGTTGCCACAAGGAGTGATGATACAAATACAATAGACAGTGACACTCTAACGGACACTGACACATCATTTACTGATACAGAGAACACATCAGATAGCGACATATACACCGATGATGAAAATTTCTTAATTGGTGATGTTGATTCAAATGGCTCTGTTAAAATGTATGATGCTGTGTTAATTCAAAGGAACATCGCAAAACTGATAACTTTTAATACAACACAAAGAAAACGAGCTGACGTAAATCGTGACAACATCATTAATTTAACTGATGTCGTTATGATTCAAAAATACATTGCAAACTTAATAAAAATATAATTAATGCCGTATATTTGATAGATACAATCAGATATACGGCTTTTTAATTATAATAAATCGCTTGATGTATAAATATTTGGCACATCACCTGTAATCACAGTTTGAGATATGATTATGCTGGTTTTTATTTTTGAATTTGAGTTTATTCCGGTGGAATAAACAGACAAATCAGCCTCTAAATTAGCTTCTATGGTATGTATGGTCTGATTTAAACCTGCTGACTCGAAATTACTTGTAAAATCAGCAGAAATACCACCTGTAAATGTGGTATTAATAGAAATGGTTGGTCCTGTTTCCTTCAAAAGCTCAACACCGGTGAGCAAGCCAAGTGGAATATCCACTTTTACGTTTTTTGTTTCGTCAAGTTTTTTCTGTGCCATTACAGTAACATCAGATTTAAATTGATTAAGCTTAACATAGTTTACATAGACTGCCCTAACTTCTCCATCAGACGATTTTTCAACCTTTACTATATCATCATTACTATAATTTCCACTATCCAGCACATCGTTAATTGAGTCATTTACCGCCAAAGTAGCACATGTTGTACAATTATTAACGATAACATCCTTTAGCAATGGTCTCACATGATATTCCATGTAAAAAAAAAGTCCTACAATTACAATGAGTACCAGAATAATCTTTATATAGAATTTGCGTGAAAACCGTCTTGCTCGATATTGCATAAAAACACCCCTTAACATTCTATAAAAATATTAAGAGGCTAGTTACAAATAATTTTTATATATTTATGATTATTAGAAATTACGAGGTAAATACAAATTAACTAAAAAAGACGCCAACATCACAAGTGCATCTTTAAATATTTATTTCTTAATCAAACCTTTTACCAGGCTGGAGATGTTTTCAAGCTGTTGGTCATCCAACCACTCAAGAAAACTTTTTTCAAAATAATAGATACAATGCTTAAAAAAAATATTGCATATTTTTAGGATATATGCTAAAATAAGTTAAAATACAGAATGAGAAACAGTTCCTCTGTTTTAAAAAGATGAAAGGAGGGGTTAAAAAGTGATAAGGGTAGATAGATCTGAACTTACACGACATGAGATAATTCGAGTAGCTGCAAACCGCTTTTTGAATGACGGATATGCTAAAACTACAGTAAGCTCTATGGCGAAAGCACTAAATATGAGTACCGGTAATATGACATTCCATTTTCCTACAAAAGAGCATATGTTGGCAGAACTTGTGGATATGCTCTGCAAATATCAATGGAAAATAATGGAATATGAGATTAAAGACGGCTACAGCTCTATAATGGCAATATGTTTGGAGTTGCTCACAATCGCTTCTGCCTGTGAGCAGGATGAAATTGCAAAGGAGTTCTTTCTTTCAGCCTATCGCAGTGAGATGTGTATGGATTTGATTCGCAAAAACGACAAAGAACGAGCCAAAAAAGTATTTAAAGAATACTGTCCTGATTGGACGGACGAACGGTTTGAAGAGGCAGAAACGTTAGTTTCGGGTATTGAATATGCAACGCTTTTGACAACAAGCAACTCTACTTCTGTGGAGTTTCGCATCAACGGTGCACTCAATACGATCCTAAGTATTTACAATGTGCCTGAGAAAATCCGGAAGCAAAAGATCGAAAAGGTTCTTTCGATGGACTATAAAGAACTTGGACTAAGAGTTCTGGAAGAATTCAGAATTTTTGTAGATAACGAAACCGAGCAGGCACTTCTTGACCTGCTGAAACGGAAAATTTAAATGCAAAATGCAGAATGCAAAATTAACAAAGAAAATACTTTGTATGTTTCTTTGTATTACAATGATACTAAGCCTTGTGCCGATGACGGTGTTTGCGGCTACCGGTCCTTTTTCTTCTTTATAGGTCAGTGGAACCAATGTGACCGGTAATGCATCCGGCACCAACTGGAGCTATAACGCATCCAGCCAAACACTGACCATCACCGGCAATATTGGCAGCAGTAACAGCTCTTGGGCGGTCAATGCCGCTATAGGAACAGATCGCTCAGCTATGCTGAATATACGAGTAACCAAAAACGCCACCGTAAAAGGAGGAATATCCGCCGGCGGTAAGCTCAATCTGGTGGTCGACCCCGGCGTTACGCTGAAGGTTGAAGCCGGCGGTATGTCTGAAGCCATCTTCGCAGGTTTTAGTGGTGGTGTCGACGATTCCGTTAAAATCACCGGTGGCGGTACAGTGTATGCGGTTTCCAACGGTTACGGTATTTACGGAAAAAGCGGTATTTGGATAGAGGGTGTTACGGTTGCTGTAAAAGGCACTGTATATGGTCTTCACAGCGGTAGCGCCGGAAGCGTCGTAATTCAGGACAATAGCCGGGTCTATGCGGAGGCTAACAGTAACGGTAGTGATCATGCCGCCATTGTGGTAAACGGTGGTAATTATGCCAAGCTAAAAATCCGTGGTCAGAACACCGTGGTCATTGCAGGCTATGCCCTCGGCAGTGAGTCCAACGGCTTTGTACCAAACATCAACGTGGCACCTGTGGCTGCTCGAGGCATTTATTGCGCTGCCACCGACATCAATTGTGGCCACATCGTCTTTGGCGGTACTGTAATGTCTTGCAATGCTTCCGGCTATAGCAATATGAGCTCCGTAAATTCCACAGACCAACGCCATCAGCGCGTGAGCAATAATCACTTCAACCGATATATATCCAACGGCAACGGTACCAGTCACACCCAAACCTGTGCAGAAGGCTGTCCTATTCCTATCAGCGGTACGGTGGAAAATTGCTCCGGTGGCACGGCAACTTGCACTTCCAAGGCTACGTACACCAAGTGCGGTCAGCAGTATGGTAGTGTCCATTCCGGAAAAGATAATAATGACGACCACTTATGTGATCTTTGCAATGAAATATACTCCTATTGTAAAGATAGCGATAACAATTCTTCTTGCGATACATGTGGCAAAATACTCAGTGGAGTTAATTATGTAGAATACAGCTGGAATGGCACAAAGCTAATCCAAAAAATCAATGGGTTGAAGAAGGCCAGTCAATTTCATCCAACAGCAAGAAGCTCTCTTCAGGCTGGTATGTTGTTAACACAGATGTGACTGTTTCGGAAAGAGTGGAAATATCCGGTACCGTTAATATTATTCTCACAGACGGTGTAACCCTCACCACCCCAAAAGGAATTGATGTGCCCGATGGTAGCACCCTGAACATTTATGGCCAATCAAAGGGCACCGGCAAACTGGTCGCTCAGACCAATAAGTCATCCGGCGCTGCGATTGGTGGCGGAAGCAATGTATCTGGAGGAAATATTACTATCTACGGTGGAGATATTACTGTTAAAGGGGTAATTGCCGCAGGTATTGGTGGAGGCTACAAGGGTTCGGGCGGTAATGTTGTCATTACCGGTGGTAATGTATGTGCTGTAGCAGGGTATGGTGCCGAAAAAATTGGTAAAGGATATTCCGGCAATTCCTCCGGCACCTTGACAGACGGAAAGGAAAAAAACGCTTATCTCCACACCATTTCCTTTGATGGTATTTCTTCTGCAACTACTGTTAAAGCCATCAAGGACATAGACGGAAACAACATTGAATACAGCTTGAACGATGTATATACTACTGATGACGGCAAGCTGTATATCTACCTGCCGACCTCTAGCGTTCCTTTTGAAATTGTGGCAGGTGGAACAAAGTATATCTGTAATCGTAATAATACATTCTACACAGAACATTTGGATTTTACTGAAGCAAATTGTTTGTTTCCTTCCACTTGTGCCGGATGCGGAAAAACAGTTGGAGAAACAACGGAACATAGCTTTGTTGATGGTGTCTGTTCCTTTTGTGGACAGGATACAAACGGCCATTTCTATATCAGCACTGCTAAGCAATTAGTGAATTTCGCAAAATATGTAAATTTGGGAAATAAAAATGCAAATGCAAAATTAATGGCGGATATTGATCTATCAGGTTATAATTGGGAAACAATCTGTGAAACAGAACTTTACTATAAATCTTACGGTGGAGATCTTGGCTATGCAGGAACGTTTGACGGTAACGGTCATGTAATTAAAAACATCAGCGTTACAAGCTCTACTACAATGGATGCATCCTGCGGTCTGTTTGGTACGGTCAGCGGAACAATTAAAAATCTTGGCGTTGAAGGCTTTACTTTCGTAGATGGTGGCATGGATATTCGTACAGGTGCGATGTAGGACAGCTCATTACCACAAACGGCAAAGTAGAAAACTGTTATGTAAAGAATGCAACAATTACTCCCGGTGCTCATGTAACGGGTGGTATTGCAGGATGTGTATATGACGGAACGATTGAAAATTGCTATGTGGTAGAATCCAAAGTCACCGGTACGGCTAACCGTTACGGATATATTGTTGGCGACAGCCGTGGTGATGGCGGTGAAAGTGACAGACCGGGCACGGTGAAGAATTGTTATACCGATAAAACAGTTATTCGAAGCAATAATGTGGGTAACATTACTAATTGCGAAACAAGAACAGCTGAAGCGTTTGCAAGCGGCGAGGTAACATACTTGCTGAACAGCTCCACCTCCGAAGGGGAACTTGCATGGTATCAGACCATTGGTACGAACAGTCACACCATGTTTACCGGTAAGACCGTTTATTATCAGTACGGCAACTATACAAATACGCTGCATACTCACGAGTGGAGTTACAGCAAAGACGAAGATACCATCACCGCAACCTGCGTATCAGACGGTTGCACACTTGAAAATGGCAACGGTGGCAGTATTCAAATCATTGCTCCCACTAATCTATCCTACGACGGCAAAGAAAAGAGTGCCACGCTTAATGGTTCTATCGTTGATGTGGAAACACCTGAGATCGTATATGAAGGCGACCGCACCAAGGCCGGAACAGTCAAAGCCAGCATCACTGTAGGCGAATATACAGTTTACTACAAGGCATCTGCTCGGAACCACGAGGACGCAACGGGAAGCTTTATCGTAACAGTTGACAAGGCAACCGTGACCGAGCCGACTATCGCAAGCAAGCCTTACAACGCTTCTGCACAAAAGGCTGACATTTCCGAAACCGAACTCTACACCGTTTTGAAAAATGACGGTGGCACTGCTAAGGGTAGCTACGATGTGGTTCTTAAGCTGAAAGATACAAAGAACTACAAGTGGGCAACCACAGACAGTGCGGAAGTAACCTTACAGTTTGTAATCAGTGCAACTGAAGATATTTGGACTGCTACACCTACAATCAGCAGTTGAACCTACGGCGAAAGCGCAAAAATTCCTACAGGTGAAGCTAAGTTTGGTTCTGTCAAGGTTGCCTATAGTGGCGAAGCATACGACGGAACAGCTTGGGAAAGCACTGAAGCACCTACCAAAGCAGGCAATTACTTTGCTACCTTTACGGTAGATGCAACGGAAAACTACAGCGGTTTGTCTGAGCAAGTAAGCTTTGAGATTATGAAGGCAACCTATGATATGTCGGATGCCATGTGGAATTACACCGAGCCTTTCAAATATGATGGTAAAGAGCATAAGATTGAGGTTGTGGGACTTCCCACAGGCGTAATTGTCGAAAGCTATGAAAATAGCACCGCTATCGTGGTTGGCGATTATACCGCAAATGTGTACCTTTCTTATGATGCCAACAACTACAAAACGCCTTCTATTTCACCTATTGGTTGGTCGATTGCTGACGATTGGACTCCTAGCGAGTACACAGTCAATGGCAACGGTTGGATGAACGAGGACTTTATGATTACCGGCAACGACGGTTACAAGGTATCACTCACCAACACCGCTGACGGTGAATGGAAAGATGCTCTCACCTACAGCGCAGAAACCGAAGACGGAAGTGTTACATTCTATCTAAAAAACATAGAAACCGGCATTATCTCTCTTGCAAAAACAGTTTCCTACAAGCTTGATAAGCTTAATCCTACCGGCAAGGTCTACTTTGATGAGAGAAACGGTTGGGAAAGCTTCTTGAACACCATTTCTTTTGGTCTGTTCTACAAAGATGAAGTAACTGTTAAGGTTGACAGCGCAGATAACCTCTCCGGTGTGGCAAGCGTTGAGTATTACGCTTCTAACAAGGCTATGACACTTGATGAGGTTAAAGAGATCACTGATTGGACTGCTTATAACGGCGGTGTTAACGTATCCTTGGAAGATACAAAGCAGTTCGTATACTTCGTACGCATCATTGACAATGCAGGCAACGTGACTTACCTCTCAACCGATGGAGCAGAATATGACACCACAGCACCTGTAATAAGCGGTATCGAAAACGGTATGACTTACTACACCACACAAAATGTTACTGTTAGCGACAAGAATCTTGACACCATTACCCTGAATGATGAGCCTTCTACTGAGAGTATCACGATTGAAGGCAACAAAGATGCTACCTATACTATTATAGCAACCGATAAGGCAGGCAACACCGCTACCGCCACAGTGACGACGAAGCCAATAAGCGAGCTCTCTACATCGCTTGACAGCTTGACTAAAGAAAATGTAAACAGTAGCAATGAGCAGACTGTGGACAACGTAATGGAGTCTGTAGTGTTAATTGACACTACCAATGCTACCGAGGATGAAAAGTCTGCCCTTAAGGAAATAACGGATAAGGCTTCTGAACTTGAAAAAGTCATAGATGATATCAAAGATGAAATTGACCGTGTAACCGAGGAGCTGAACAAGTATAATAATGCTACTGTTAATTCTGAAGATACAACATCACTTGAACAGCTTAGCAAGGACATTAAGGCTTTAACTGACAGCGGAAATCTCACTGAAGCTGAAATATCAAAACTTACCGAGTCTGTAGGCAAAGTTGAGGAAATGGAAAAAACCATTGCAGATACAACTGACGAAAACAAACGTATCAGCGATGCTGTTGATGGCTATAGCATTTCAACTGTTACTTCTGATGACAAGGCTGACTTGGAACAGCTTTTGAATGACATCGAAAAGCAACTTGAATCCAACAATCTGACTGAGTAGGAAATCTCCGAGCTAAACGGTGACAAAAAGGCTGTGGAAGATTTACTGAGTAAGATTTCCGGTAATGAAGAACTGATTGACAAGCTAATCGGAGATATAGACAATTACAGTGAAGACAATGTCAAGCTTACAGATAAGGATGCTATCGAGCAGATTATCGAGGATATCGACGCTCTGCTGGAAACTGAGAATCTGACAGAAGATGAGAAAAAGAATCTGGAGGATGTTAAGGAAAAGGCAGAAGATTTGCTTGATATCATCAAAACAGATGAGCTTGTATATGGTGATGTAAATGGTGATGTAAATGGTGATAGAAAGATAAATATGATTGATGTTATATCTTTGCAAAAATAATTGCAAAGCTCCAAGAGCATAGTGTCTACGGTGAGCTCTCCGAAGCACAATCTGACGTAACACACGATGGCTGCGTAAAATTGGATGACGTAGTAACAATCCAGAAATATATTGCACGCCTCATCACAACGCTTGATTAATAAACCTTTTCTTAAAAAAATATACGGTAGATTTTAAATAACTACAAACCGGCATAAACAAACCCGCCAACTTAGACTATAAGTCTAAGCTGGCGGGTTTCAGACTGTCGAAAAAGTCCAGCAAAAGCTGGGCTTTTTCGACAGTCTGAAGGGCGCTGATTTTTCAGCACCCTTTTCCTATTGAGGTGGAAATATTTATAATTATGTGGTATTATCATCAGGTTTAGGCAACAGACAACTTCCACAATCGAATTCAGGTGCTATTTCACATTCATTTGTACTTCTGTTTACAAGAAATCCCCAGTTGCCGTTGTGTCTGTCGAAATTACAGAGTAAGGCATCAACTACAAATAAATTCCAAAAATGTTCTAATAAATTTTTAGAATTTACAAAGTTTTGTTTCTCTATGCTCTCAAGAACATCAGATAATTCTGTGCCTGTTCCGTTGTGTTCGGAATCAATAATTGTATTCTTAATTGAGCAAAAATCATAGAACACACTACCGTCAGATGTGAAGTCTTTGCAGGCACAAACTGTTTTAACTTTGCCGTTGACCGTAAATGTACCGAGAAAAGTTTCCTGTGCTTTTATACCGATTAAATTGAAAATACTACTGCAATATGTTCGCTTATACAAAACTGTTTGTATACGATAATTCTGTTGGTTTTTTGGTAGCAAATGGAGGGAATTTCAACATATATTCTTCGCCGTTGTACTCAACAGCAATCTTCTTTCCGTTAGCTCCGTTATAAGCTTTTTACTAATACTCTTTTGCAATTTGTAAAGTCTATACTCATACTATTACCTCCTCAAATATTTGTCTCGTAGATATTCAGCGTGTTCGTGGGTGATGACACCCTCACTGATTTCAGCCATATTTGTACTGCCGTAAAGCTCACCCCACAAGCAATCCATTAACGTAGAATTATTTGCAAGTCCGTTTTTGAAAGTAACTAAGTCGTGCTGTAAATATTCAGGCAAACCATATTCATATGAATGCTCACGCTCGTATTGTTCCTCTCTGATTTTAATAGAATTTTCAATCAGATATTCCATTGAAACACTAAGAACCTGAGCTAATTTATATATAGTTTTGGCTGAACATTTTTCGATTTTCGTTTTACCGTTGCATATATCATTGAGCGTTGCATGAGGCACTCCGCTTAATTTTGCAAGTCTATATTTTGTTATTCCCCTATCGTTTATTATTTGATTTATCGTCATAATAATCACCATTTATATTATATCGGTATGCCGTAATAGTCTCAATATTGTTTGTGATTTTATAATGATTATGTTTATATAGGTGACAGTATAATAAATTCTATTTTGGAACACAATAAATGGAACAATTTATTGAACAGGGAGGCTTGTTTATGTGGTGTAAATCGTGTAACATTGAAACAGATGAAACTGTTTGTGAAAAATGTGGTTCACTAACAGAAGAAGATATTCCTTATTAAGTGTATTGGTGTACAAATTGTAAAGTTCCTTTAATAAAAGCGATAAATGGCGTTGATAAGGATTATTGTCCTTTGTGCGGTGACAAAAGCACGCATAAAAATGAAGTTACATATATGGCACAGGATAATGAGCATAATATTTCTTATAAAGATCCTATTATAAAATCAATTTCATTAAAGAATAATTATGATCTTGATTTGTTCGTGAGATGTGTTCGTAGGATAAGTGAATATATGGAATTGCACAATGATATCGACAAAGTGTTGACATCTGCTCTTCTAGAAAAAACTGAAGGTCAAATGCCACGAGCAGTCGAGTTAGAATGTATTAAAATATTAAAACATATTAAAACATATTAAATATGATATAGAGCACATTCAGAGAAATATCTCTAAACATGAAATGCAAAACAATCCATTTGAATGCAGTGAAATAATTGAAGAACTAAAATATATGCTTGCTACAATTTCTCATGCCACAGAAAAATTAATACCCGAAATAGATTATTGATGAAATATTGATTTATTAATTCATCTGTCAATAAATTAGATTTCTTTAATTAATCATATCGAGCAATTTTACTGTTTGGGAGTACAAACAGTCTGCTTGCTGAGACTAATCAGCTAAATTTACTTCTATAAATAAAAGAGCAGGTATAAAAACCTGCTCCGTACATAACGAAGAAACTCGAAATTACAAAAAAATCGAGTGTCCATAACTCAAATCCGTTATGAACACTCGATGTGGTCGAGGTGACAGGACTTGAACCTGCGGCATCTTGGTCCCAAACCAAGCACTCTACCAAACTGAGTTACACCTCGAAAAAAAGCCACCACTTAGGTGGCTATGTTGGCATCTTCCTATTTTCCCGGGCCGTCACCAGCCAAGTATCTTCGGCACT
>JAEDHT010000025.1 GCA_016296885.1 Clostridiaceae bacterium
AGAGAGGATACCGACCATTTTTCTTCTCCCATGCGGAAACGGAGCATAGCATCCCATATGAATGGGAAAATGTATGTAGCATACTCCGCACCCTGTGTTTCTATGCTTCTGATATACCACGGCTCTACTATTCCTATTGATTGCTCAAATAACTTTGTCAATCCACTTATTCTTGTTTCCATTCTTCTATTATATCACACTTTTACGATTTTGGGAGTAGAACCATAGAGAAAGACAAAAACGGAGCTGTCGCAGATCCGAAAAACGGATGAGCGACAGCCCCTATTTTTTTACGTTATTCGATTTTTGCTATTTTGATAGCCTATCAACCAAGTGCCGGTCCTAGTGCAGAAACAAGTTTTGCAAGATACTTCTGAATTTGTGTAACGTCAACCATGTTTATATCGCCGTCGCCATTGCAATCGGAGTTTATGATTGACATAGCGCCATAAGACTCATGAGTTGAGAGAAGAGCCAAAATTTTCTGGAGAGAAGTAACATCCATCATATTTACATTGCCGTCACAGTTTACATCGCCATAAAGCTCTTGGTCTACGACAATGTCGCTTTCCGTTTCTGTTTCTGTCTCTGTTTCAGTATCAACTACTATTTCAGAGTCTTGGCCACCGGAAGTTGGCTCGCCGGACCAGATAGCATAAAGTGTTGTATTACCCAAAATTTGGATTACATCCTTGTAGCCACTCTCAGAATTCTTTGATGTACTCCAACCAAGGAATTCGCCTAGTGCCGAATCACCTGTTGGTACAAAATCACTCAACTTTAATGAATAAGATCTTTGTACACCAATTGGAACTAAAATGTATTCTACATCTATATTTCCGCCATTTGCATCAAAATAAACATGAACAGAGAGATTGTTACGTGCTTCTCTAATTGCCTTAAGTGCTGCATAGATATCTGCTTTGCCATATTCATAGTTATATGGTGATGCCTTGTAAGAATCAAGTATAACCTGACCTTCTTCTACCTTTGCTCTCAAAGCTTCTATAGTTTCGCTAGTGTAAACATCAGCGCCACTCTGTACAAGCTTATTCATTTCAGATACCAAAGATGCAAGCTTGTCATGCTCATATTGTACATTGATACCTGTTGTTTTATAGTGAACATAAATGTAGTCAGCATCGCTAACTCCTGCATTAAGCTCACCAGTTTTGTTAACATCATCAAATCTGGTAGCATCTTTATATCCGGCCTGTTTTTCTGTTGAGTTGATAAGTATGTTTGTAATTGGAGTCTGGCTAGGATCTCTTGTTACATACATAAATACGTATTTGCCACCGATACCTTTGTTAAGATCGCCGACTGATGTTGAACCTGCTTCACGCACCGGAACAAATTCACATTCAACTCCGTTAACCTTAGATTTAATTGAATTTTGTGGAGATGTACCTTTACCACCTATCTGGAATCTGATACCTGTGATAGCTTTAGTTTTATCGTCTGTAGTCTTATATCCCATGTAGATATAATCTTGAGAACCAGAACCCCTGTTAAGGTCATAATCATACATTGTAAAGCCGTTTCTGAGGAGGTTATTTTCGCATGCGGTTTTATTATTAGCATAGGTAGTTACTATCTCACTTATATACTTTACAGCACCACTGGCAGAATCCATATGGAAGAGTCTATCAGTTGACTGTTGCTCTTTGATAGTCTTATATCTAACTATCTCTGTATCGTATGTTCCATCCTCATAAAGTTCAAATAATCTTAACCCAGGATCATCAACATCATTTTTAGCTGTTGGGGTATAGCCCTGAACAAGTGAGTAAGCTCTGGCATCTGCTACAACTGTACCTTCACCAACTATGGTGTTTGTTTCGTCATGACCATAGAAAACGCCTTTAACATTACCTTCTGCTGCAAATGCTTTATAAAGCTCTATTGTTGAAGAAGCTGAGCATTTACAAGCTGTAGAATAAGAACCTGTAACTGTTTCATTATCAGAGTTAGCTCTATAATAGTAATCTCCGTCTGTATGTCCTGTATTGGCAGCAGCCTTAATAGCACCGGAATCATTTCTATCACATTGAGCTATAATACCACTGCTATAGAACTCCTGAAGTGGGATATGCTGGAAGCAAAGTGTAGGAGCAAGCTGTTTGTCAGCAGTGTAATCTGCAACTGATGTGTTCATACTTTCGAACCACTTAACTACGTCACTGTAGCCTTGCTCATTTACATATGGTGCAACATCGCTGTAACCAGGTTTGCCATATCCTTCTGTGCCTTGAGCAACACCGGAGTCTAGCAATACGAGGTTCCATGCTACGCCGGTGCCTGTCTGATTTTGAATCGGAATACAGCCTGTACCAACACCAACAAGATCTATATTTGAGAAGTTGTTGTCAAAATCAACCATAATACCAGCTTCTTTAAGCACATCATACTGTGTTTGTCTGTTATAATCACTTCCATACATATTATCGGTTTCACCAAAAGTAACAGCAATTTTTACATTTCCGAAAACCTCTTGTAGGCTAGCCAAATACTGCACATACTTGGTACCACCCTTTGTGCCGCTAGAGTTGTCACCTGTTAACAAAATAAGGTTAGGGGAGTATCTCTTTATTGCAAGAGAGATAAGCTCTTTTGTTTTACTGCCAAGAGCTCCGCCTGCTTCCATATCAGTGATTTGTAAAACTCTAAATTTACCGTCAGAGTCAAAACGCAGACCGTAATCGGTTGTGTTGGTTCCCATACTTGAAGCATAAGCTACTGTGCACATGGATGCTACCATCATAATAGCAAGAATAGCTGCAAGAATTTTACCTGTAATTTTTCTCATGTAAATCATCCTTTCGTTTATTAAGCAGAACTGCGATGCCAAAACACCTACGATATTCTACCATTACTAATATAATACATAATTCACAAATAAAAGTCAAGATAATAATATATTTTTCTACAAAAAGTTGCAAATCAAGGTTTAATTTTGTTCAATTCTGTTTTTGAGTTCTTTTAGTCCTGTTTGATAGCTTTTTGTCATATATTCATATGTTGGTTGCTTTGGAAACTCTTTTTTGATGTCCAAACCAAGCTTGCCGGCTATAAATTTTAGGAAATGAGGGTTTTTGATTATTATTGGGCCTATCAGGTGAGTACCCATAGTATTAAGCCTTACAAAGCCCTCGTCTCCTAATTCACACTCATTACCATAACCCATCATCATCTTAAACATTGGCTTTTCGACACCTTTTGTGATACTGCATTTGTTCACAAAGCCTATGAAGATATCTTCACAATCATCGTTTTTAGCCAGACAGTCACCGGTTATTCTCTTATTCTTTTCAGTTGTTTCAAAACCACCGATTCCAAGTGCATCATATTCATTGCCGTTTGCATCGGTTATCTTGCTTCCCAAAAGTTCAAATGCATTTCCTGTGAAAAGAATAGTCTTGCCGTCATCGCTCATTTTTTTCAAGATATCCTTATATTTCATAAGCTGAGCCAAGGCTGTCTTCTGGCTATCCTCTGTGCCGGAACCCATATAATAGAAGTCATAACCACTTATATCTTTGTCTTCGTAAAGAGAAAGTGTATCCACCTCTACCTCTGCCCCACAGTCTACAAGATATCTTTCAAGTATTGAAATATTGGCATATTCACCATAAAAATTCATTATATCGCCATACATATGAAGTATTCTTATTTTCATTGTAATATACCTGATATACCGATTAATATTAACCGAATATCAAAATCCCTTTCCTTTTTTTACTCGATAGTCACATTAGAAATAAACTTAGCCTTATCAGAGAAGCAGGTAACGGCAAATAGGTTTTCATTTCCTGTATTCTTTATGATATCACAAGCCTCGTTTATGTCCTCATATAGTTTGATTTTATTTTTATCAATTTTGCTGAATTCTGCTCTTAAAGCTAAATCATTGCAATATTTTCCGCAGAGATATATGTTCTCCACGCAGTCGCACTCCAGTAAATCAAAATTAATATCCCACAGCCAAGAAGTCTCGCTTGTGAAATATTTTCTGCTCACTGCATCTACAATGACGATAACACTGCACTTTTCTTTTTGCGATGCTATATATTTAAATGACATATCATAAGACACAGAATTTTCATGTTTAGACACAAGGAAAGTTCCTTTATGTTCGCCTAGAGAAAATCTGATAAATCTTCCGTTTTTTAATATATAGTTGCTGATATTAGATGCTATTTTCTGCTCATCTATGCCAATCAATGAGCATACTGTGAATGCAGACAAAATATTATAAATATTGTATATACTCTTAAAGGCAAGCTTAATTTCGTGCTTACTATTAACAACAATTTTATCATTATCTAGGTCTATTTCAGACACAGAGTAATCTGTATCTCTGCGTGCATAATCACAAGCTGTGCAGTGATACTTTCCTATATGGTTGAAGTGATAATAATCATACTCCATAGTTGCCTTACATATCGGACAATATAGTCCATCATTATATGCACCCACAAACTCTTCCTCGTCTGTGGAGCAGTGGTCCAGACCAAACCAGACTACATTGTCACGATTTGCACCAAACTTAGATACCATAGGATCATCAGCATTGAGTATAAGCTGAGTATCATCAAAAACGCTCTCCTTAATGGCATCATACACCCACATAGGATGTCCATTTCGTGTAAGCTGATCTCTGTATAGATTTGTTATAACATAATGTGTAGGTTTAAACCATTTGAAAGTATATTTTGCATATCTCTCATCCGACTCTATAAGCAAAACATCTGCGTTCATTTTTCCGGTCAATGAGCAGTTGTCCAAAATCATGGTGGTTACACCCTCTATTTGATTAGAACCCTCGATATTATAAGCAACTTTAATACCCGATGATTTAAATATACTTGCTATCATCTCGACAGTAGAAGTTTTTCCGTTGCTTCCTGTTACAGCTATTATCTTCTCAGGCATATGCACTCTTTTTAAGATATCTGGACAGATTTTCAACGCATACTTACCAGGCAAACTGGAGCCCTTTCCCACAAATCCACCTATAAATTTAATAAGCTTACACACTATGATTGCTAATATTTTACGCACCTTATGGCACACTCCTTTCAAAACAATAGAAAAAAGCAGAGAATACGATGTTTTTGCTACCCGATTATTATCAGGCAAGACATCTTATTCTCTGCTTTTTTTGGTGACCCGGACGAGAATCGAACTCGTGTTACCGCCGTGAAAGGGCGGTGTCTTGACCGCTTGACCACCGGGCCTCATATGGTAGCGGAAATAGGACTTGAACCTACGACACATCGGGTATGAACCGATTGCTCTAGCCAGCTGAGCTATTCCGCCATCGCTCTTGCGAACTAACGCTACGCTATTATACTACCATAAATCGGGTTTGTCAACACTTTTTTAAAAAAATTATTATTTTTCGTTTTTTTCTTCTTTTGCAGCACTAATAGCCCTAACTGTGTACATAATACTGCACACAATGCAGGCAATCACAAGAAGGGTGCGAAAAGGAGTAAGTTCAAAGTCAGAACTAATGCCAAGATATGCATAATATCCCAAAAATCCGACTGTAAAAACCCAGCTTAATATCGCATTTATCTTTAACTGTCTAGCATCCTTTTTATACATAAAAACTACACCTCACAATTGACAAAGCTTCTCAGAAACAATGCCAATTAAGAATATTTTGCCCAATGCAATCATATTTATTAAAAAACGATTGCAATCAAAAGGCGGTAACATATGGAAAATATATCAAATAAATTACGTGAACACACAGTCAACATGAAAGATAGAAAAAGCCTCTCGCTCACAGGCGTGAAAGATGTTGGTAATTTTAGTGAAGAGCTGGTAACTATCATCCTAGAGAGTGGTGAGCTGATTGTACGAGGAAGCTCGTTGCACATAAGCAAGCTATCTGTCGAAACAGGAGAACTTTGCATAGATGGAATAGTATCATCTCTCACCTACACAGAAAATGTGACCGGTGGCGGATTTTTCAAAAAGCTTTTTAAGTAAACATCACTAAAAAGAAAATCAAAGGGGCTGTAATCGTGTGGTTCAAAGTATTCTGAGTGAACAGGTCAATCTTTTTTTATACGCACTTATCTTAGGGCTCATTTTGGGTGCATACTATGATATCTTTCGTTTTTTGCGAGAAATAGGATTGAATTCCACACCAGCCGTGATTGTGGAAGATCTATTCTACTGCATAAGTATCTCAATCCCAATCTTCCTGTTTTTCACAGCATTTAACAGTGGAAATATAAGAATATTTGCGCTTATAGGTATGCTGATTGGCACATTAGGATATAGATTTACTATCGGAATAGTGACATTAAAGCTACTACGCTTACTGTTAAAGCCAATCAGAGCTACAATCAATCTTATTAAAAAACCGTTCCGCATATTTAGCGTATTTGCAACAAAAAAATATCACATTATAAAAAATCAGCGTATGGCCAAGAAAAATGAAAAGAAAAAGACAGTTTCTCAGAACAAACAGAAAACTACCAAGAAAAAACCGAGGGTTAAATCACCTCAGAATAAAGCTTCTTCAACAAGCTAATCTCATGAGCATATCCATCAAGCTCATTAGGTGTTTCTAAGAAAAACGGCAGATGACAGAGCTTAGGATGAGTGATAATTCTCTTTATTGCATCAATGCCAAGTGAGCCTTCACCTATCTTTTCGTGCCTATCCTTATGGCTCTCAAACGGATTTTTGCTATCATTGAGATGTATCGCCTTTAGCCTTGAAAGACCTATTATACTATCAAATCTATCAAGCACTCCATCTAAGTCATTCACAATATCATATCCGGCGTCATAAACATGGCAAGTGTCCAGACACACTCCTATTTTTTCGTTGTGCTCCACTAGGTCTATTATCTGTCTTAATTGCTCAAAACTCCTGCCTATTTCGCTACCCTTACCAGCCATTGTTTCGAGTAGAATCGTCGTGGTTTGATCAGGCTTGACTACTTTATTAAGAAGCTCCGCTGTGAAGTTTATTCCTAGCTCTTCACCTTGGCCCACATGACTGCCTGGATGAAAATTATAGTAGTTGTCGGGAATATATTCCATTCGCTTAATGTCATCCTCCATTATCATTAGAGCAAGTTCCCTCACTCTTTCTTCAGCAGAGCATGGATTAAGCGTGTATGGGGCGTGAGCAAGAATTTTTGCAAAACCTTTTTCCCTTGTATATTCGTTAAAGCGTTCTACATCTTTTATATCAATATCTTTAGCGGCAAAACCTCTTGGATTTCTTGTAAAAAACTGAAACGTATTTCCTCCAATTTCTTCTGTCTGCTTTGCCATATTCATAAAACCCTTTGAAGCAGACAGATGTGCGCCTATGTTTAGCATATAAAAACACTCTACAGCCGTAGCATGGTGCTTTGGCCGTCCCTTTCAATAATGTTTATATATTATTCTGCGGTACAAAAGGCAATCTATGCCCCTGCACCGCATTTTTTTGTGATTAGTTTATCAGAATTCTAATTTCTTTTCTATATAGCTCACAAGGTCATCAATAGCAATACGTTGCTGTTCCATTGTGTCACGATCACGAACAGTCACGCAATTGTCCTCTACGCTGTCAAAGTCGTATGTGATGCAGAACGGTGTACCTATTTCATCCTGTCTGCGATAACGCTTACCGATAGAACCGGCATCGTCATATTCTACCATAAAGTGCTTTGCAAGAATATCATACACTTTCTCCGCATTCTCGCCGAGCTTCTTAGAAAGAGGAAGCACAGCTGCCTTGTATGGTGCCAATGCCGGATGCAAGCGCATTACTACTCTTGTATCATTCTCTCCTACCTCTTCCTCATCATATGCATCACAAAGGAATGCAAGCGCTACTCTATCTGCACCAAGCGATGGTTCTATTACATAAGGGATATAACGAGAGTTGTCTGTTGGATCAAAGTATTCCAAGCTCTTGCCTGAGTGATCCTGATGCTGCTTGAGGTCATAGTCTGTTCTGTCTGCTATGCCCCATAGCTCACCCCAACCAAAAGGAAATAGGAATTCTATATCTGTGGTTGCCTTGGAATAGAAGCAAAGCTCCTCTGCGCTATGGTCACGCATACGCAGATTTTCTTTTTTCAATCC
This sequence comes from Clostridiaceae bacterium, assembly GCA_016296885.1. Classification (GTDB taxonomy): domain Bacteria; phylum Bacillota; class Clostridia; order Oscillospirales; family Acutalibacteraceae; genus JAEEHZ01. The sequence goes on from JAEDHT010000025.1 coordinate 8,109, forward strand.
AAGATTGTAGAGGAAGTTTATACAATAATCTTTCCAATAATAGAACCACTCTAAATCTGTGCCGGGCTTGCAGAAGAACTCAAGCTCCATCTGCTCAAATTCTCTTGTACGGAAAGTAAAGTTACCCGGTGTAATTTCGTTTCTAAAGGATTTTCCTACCTGTGCCACACCAAAAGGAACTTTTTTTCTTGTAGTTCTCTGAATGTTGTTGAAGTTTACGAATATACCTTGTGCAGTTTCAGGACGCAGATATATCTCATTTTTTGCATCTTCTGTAACACCCTGAAATGTTTTAAACATAAGGTTAAACTTACGGATATCTGTAAAATTACTGCTTCCGCACTGTGGACATACCACGTTATGCTCCTTGATATAATCAGTCATTTGTTCAAATGTCATTCCATTAGGATCACCGCCATCATCCTCGATGAGGTTATCAGCACGATGACGTGTTTTACAATCTTTGCAATCCATTAATGGATCAGAAAAACCGCCAACGTGGCCGGATGCAACCCATACCTGTGGATTCATAAGAATAGCGCAATCCAAACCAACATTATATTTGCTCTCCTGAACAAACTTTTTTAGCCATGCTTTTTTTACGTTATTTTTAAACTCAACACCCAAAGGACCATAGTCCCATGTATTTGCAAGACCACCGTATATTTCACTTCCGGAATACACATAACCTCTGTTTTTGCACAGAGCTACCACTTTTTCCATTGTTTTTTTACTGTTATCCATTTTCTATATACCCTCCTAAAAAATTAGTCTACCTTTTCTTCTTTATCGTCTTTATCTTTGTTTTTAAAGATAAATAGCTTACTGCATATATAATTTAGAATAATTTCTGCCACATTTCCAAGCAGATTAGAGATATCATCCAGCAATGCTGTAATCGTGATGAGTGAAAGCACCTCGCCACCCCTCTGCACACCTATAAGCAAATCGCCTGTGAGGCCAAGCAAAACACAAAGGTTTGCGATACCGATATGCACAAAAAACGATAATATCCTAGCCGTAAAGAATCCAAAAAACTCTTTCCAGAACACCTTAGCTTCCATACTTTTGCTTTTAAACACAAAGAACTTGTTGCAAAAGAATGCTACAAAAAACGATACTATCCATGCTACTATCTGCGAAATATTAAATCTCAGTGTTTCACCCAATGGCAATGTAGTATTGAGCACTCTGAACACTAACATATTTACAATAGTAGCTACCAAACCAAATACAATGTAAATAAACACTTCAGATTTGAGTATTTTTTTAATTATTCCGTCTTTTTTATCCTTGTTTTTTTCTTTCATTAAGAACTTTCCTCTCTCATATTAGTCAACAATTGGAATTATACACTCTTAAAAAATATATGTCAATAAAGGCAACAAAAAATGCCCGATTTATACAATCAATAGCTAAATAATTTTTATTTAAACTTTTACTTCCTTGATGTCACAACGTTTTAATATATCTGAACTTATTTTGTCTATAAAAAAGATACAAAACCCAAATCTTCAGGCTTTGTATCTTTATATCTGGTTATTTGATTAGTTTAGTTTGGTTTATACGACATATATATTGTTTCTCCGTCGCATTTTAAAAACACAGGAGCTTTCTTTGTAAAATACACACTTGCGCCGTATTGCTTGAGCACACTTGTGAGAGCGTCATCCATCTTTTCATCTGCAGACGAGGTGATTAGTGCGTATTTAGGCTTGATATTAACAAGTAGCTCTTCAACAACCGGCTGGAAATCACCATGATACGGCACTTTAAGAAAATCATAATTTTCGCTGTTTGATTCTACAAAGTCATTTATTCCTTCTTCCATAATATCGCTTGTAAATAAGAAACTACAATCCTCATACTTCATAGAAACAATAAGCGATGAGTTTTCGCTGTTATTTTCATCATAAGACTCTCTTTGTGGAGGAATAATTGTATATTCAACCTCATCAAGTGTAAATGAATATTTTTCTGTGACAGTCTGCGGTGTAATACTTTTATCCTTTGTGGCTTGGATGTATTTATCATACTGTTGTATATCGCTTTCACCATGTGTCTGAAGTATACTAACAACATCGACACCATTTATCACCTTGGCAGCGCCACCCACGTGTTCTTTATTAAAATTGGTAACTATCATATAGTCAAGGTGGTCTATATTGTTGTTTTGCAGGTAGTTTACAATAGTATCGCCAAAGCCGGATTCTGCACAATCAATAAGCACGTTGCTCTTATCTGTCGAAATCAAAAAAGCATCAGCCTTACCGGCAGAGAAACAGTATATTTTTAAATCTTCATCAATCTCACTAGCGCAACTCGCCATAAAAGACAAGGCACACAAAATCGACAATATAACTGCACAAAATTTAATTTTCACAACACCACCCCTAATCAATAAACCGATTATACAATAAATATATACAAAAATAAATATAAATAATAAAATTTTTTTCATTTTTTTGAGAAAAAATCATTTTTTCAGTTAATACTATTGACAAATTTGAAAAGCATGGTAAAATATACGTGGACAATAAAGAAGAGCAGATGCTTTCACCTTGTTCGGTGTTATCCGTTCGGGTCAATATTATGTTATTTCCATTAGTTTTCTGATGGATAGTGTAACGTGTATATTGGTGCGGACAGATTTGCTTCTGTCCGTTATTTTATTGCAAATTAAATGGATTTTGGAGGTGCTGACAATTAGCAGCAACAAAGAGCTTCAGATCAACGAAGAAATTCGTGACAAAGAGTTAAGAATCATTGATTCAGAAGGCGGTCAACTTGGAATTATGAGTGCATCACAGGCACTTGACCTTGCCGCAGAGAAAAATCTCGATTTGGTGAAGATTGCACCAAATGCTCAACCACCTGTTTGTAAGATTATGGACTATGGTAAATATCGCTTCGAACAGGCTAAGAAAGAAAAGGAAGCAAGAAAAAATCAAAAAGTTATCGATACTAAAGAAATAAGACTTTCTCTCAATATCGACACTCACGATTTTAACACAAAGTTAAATCACGCTCAGAAGTTTATCAAGAGCGGTGACAGAATAAAGGTTTCTATTCGTTTTCGTGGTAGAGAAATGGGTTTTTCAAAGCAAGGACTCGACACAATGGAACGCTTTGCAACAGAGCTTGCAGATGTGTGCATTGTAGAAAAACAGCCTAAGCTCGAAGGTCGAAGCATGATGATGTTTTTGGCTCCAAAACCAAATAAATAATATTTTAAGGAGGATTTTTAGTTATGCCTAAGATTAAATCTCACAGCGGTGCAAAAAAGCGTTTTAAAATTTCAAAAGGCGGAAAAGTAATCCGTGCTCATGCTTTTAAGAGCCACATTCTTAATAAGAAGACAACAAAGCGTAAGAGAGGCTTGAGAAAGACAACAGTTGCTGACAAGACAAATGTAGCAGCAGTTAAGCGTCTGGTTCCTTACAAATAATTAAATAACAATTCAGAAATACAATTAAACGGAGGTTTTACAAATGGCACGTATTAAGGGTGCGATGATGACTCGCAAGAGAAGAAATAAAGTTCTCAAGCTTGCTAAGGGCTATTTTGGTGCAAAGAGTAAGCATTTTAAGATGGCCAAACAGGCTGTTATGAAGAGCGGTAACTACGCTTATATAGGAAGAAAGCAAAAGAAGAGAGATTTCCGTCGTCTTTGGATCTCCCGTATATCTGCTGCTTGCCGTATAAATGGCACAAACTATTCTTCATTTATGAATGGTCTTAAGAAGGCTGGCATCACTCTCAACCGTAAGATGCTTTCAGAGATCGCTATCTCTGATGCAGAGGGCTTCAAGAGCCTTGTTGAGAGAGCTAAAAACGCTTAATCTTAATAGACAGATATCTTTTATGGCGCTCGATTGATTTCGGGCGCTTTTTGTTTTGCAAAAAATTAGTAGACTAATATTTTTTTACTTTATTATTTATTTCTATTAATAACCTTTCTATTGTAGTGCATAATAATATATCATAAAACAAAAATCAAGGCATAAAAAAATCCTTTAATTCGGCAAAAGCTAAATTAAAGGATTTTTCATATCTTTATTATAATTAAGGACAAATTCCTCTGATATTTCTAACAGCAACTATTCTCTTGAGAGCAACCATATATGCAGCTAGACGCATAGAGGTTTTGTACTCCTTAGAAAGCTCCCAAACCTCATTAAATGAGCTTGTAATATTGTTCTTTAAAAGCTCGTTCACATGGTCTTCTTCCCAATAGAAGCACTGAAGATTTTGCACCCACTCAAAGTAAGACACAACAACACCGCCGGAGTTTGCAAGAATATCAGGTACTACGATAACTCCGTTCTTTTCAAGGATTTCATCAGCATCAACTGACACAGGGCCATTAGCGCCCTCAATGATGTATTTTGCTTTAATGTCTGCTGCGTTCTCTGTTGTAATCTGATTTTGCAATGCTGCAGGAACAAGCACATCACAATCACAGGTAAGAAGTTCTTTATTAGAGATCCTCTTTAAGTTATCATTTTTATAGTCTGATAAGAGCCTTCTCTGGCTAACATGAGCGTATATCTCGTCAAATGGCAAGCCATTCTCATCATATACACCGCCACTAACATCACTTACAGCAACGATTTTTGCGCCCCTATCATAGAGAAGCTTTGCGGCGATAGAGCCTACATTTCCCATGCCCTGCACAGCTATTTTGCAATTCTTAACGTCAATATCAAGCTTTTCAAGAAGCATAACAGTAGCAAACATAACGCCTCTGCCCGTTGCCTCTGCTCTTCCCTTAGAGCCGCCTATCTCTAAAGGCTTACCTGTTACTACTCCGGGAGATGCAAATCCCTTTTGCACGCTATATGTATCCATAATCCAGCCCATAATCTGAGCATTTGTATTAACATCCGGAGCAGGGATATCTCTTTCCGGCCCAATAATTGGGGCTATCATAGAGGTAAATCTGCGTGTAAGACGCTCAAGCTCACCCAAAGACAATTCCTGTGGATTAACCTTGATACCACCCTTTGCTCCACCATATGGAATATTAGCAACTGCGCACTTAAAGCTCATCCATGCAGCCAGCGCCTTAACCTCATTATCATCAACCTCTTCGTGATATCTGATACCACCCTTGCATGGGCCTCTCACACTAGAGTGTTGCACACGGTAGCCTTCAAAAACCTTTATACTTCCATCATCCATCTTAACAGGACAGGAAACTTTGAGTTCTCTCTCAGGATATCTCAAAGCAACATAATCATTTTCAGCTAAACCTAATGTTGTGGCTGCTTTATCCATAACAGCCAAGAAATTGTCATATGCGTTATAAGCCTTCAATTCAAAGACCTCCAATTAAATAAATTATTGTTATCCAACAAGAAAATGATACATTATATTTCAAAAAATGTCAATAATTATAATTTCATTTAATAGATAAATACTATTGATAAATTTATAATATATTTTCTGTTTTTTTTATAAAATTTTATAAATCTTGTTGTTTTTTTACATATAAATAATATATAATATATGAAACAATTGTTAATTGTTTTCAAAAATACTTAATAGGAGTGGTGAACATTGTTTAAACTAAAAGAAAATCACACTACTGTCAAAACCGAGCTACTTGCCGGACTCACAACATTTATGTCTATGGCATATATCCTCATGGTAAATGCAGGAATGTTCACAGACATTGAGGGAAACCCTGTCACATACGGAGCTATATATATATCAACCGCACTCTCGGCAATTATAGGCTCTGTGCTAATAGGATTACTTGCCAATCTCCCATTGGCACAGGCACCTGGCATGGGACTAAATGCATTTTTTGTATACACAATCTGCAATATAATGCATTTTTCATATGCTAACACACTTGTTATAGTTCTTTTTGATGGTCTTCTTTTTGTTCTTCTTACTGTAACAGGGCTTAGAAAAGCAATTTTTGGTTCTATCCCACACGCTGTCAAAGCGGCAATATCTTCCGGTATAGGCTTGTTTATTGCCTTCCTTGGCTTTCAAAACACTGGTCTTATAGTAAACAGCGAATCCACGCTGGTAGACCTCCATTCCTTTAATCTGCTATACAATCAAACAACATGGGCGGAGATACTTCCTATTTTTATCACAATACTCGCCATAGTTTTAATAGGTGCGCTCAGCAAAATGAAAGTTCGTGGTGCTGTATTTTTTGGAATACTCCTAGGCACTGTTCTATATTATGCACTAGGATTATTAACTGTACCTGATTTCTTTAAAACAAATATTGAAGGCAATTTATCTTTAAATATTGTTCAACCATTTAAAGACTTCTTTAATTTATCTTTTGCAAAGGTATTTACAGAGGGTTTTGATTTTTCAGCATATATAAATGCTAATGGTGTGGGAAGTTTTGTAATCACTTTGCTCGCAAGCGGGCTTGCCATGTGTATGATAGATATGTTTGATACTTTGGGTACACTCTATGGTGCTTGCTCTGTAGGAGGTATTCTCGATAAAGACGGAAATGTACCTCGAATGAATAAAGCAATGCTATCTGATGCTATTGCCACCTGCACAGGTGCAGTTTTCGGAAATTGCACAGTTACCTCATTTGTGGAATCTTCCGCCGGAGTGGCAGAAGGTGGCCGTACAGGACTCACTTCTATATTTACAGCTATGTTCTTCTTCATTGCCATGTTCTTTGCACCGTTTGCAGCTCTGATACCTGAATGTGCTACAGCCGCCGCACTAGTTTATGTAGGTATATTAATGATGAGCAGCATAAAAGACATAGACTGGAGCGATCCATCAAATGCTGTTCCTGCATTTTTTACAATTTCAATCATGCCATTCACTTATAATATATCATACGGCATCGCATTTGGTCTTCTTTCATATATTCTAATAAAGCTCTTCTCAAAGAGATTTAAGGATATCAACATCGGCACATGGATCATCGGTATATTATTTGTTATAATGTTCTTTGTATCGAGGTAATTTATCGAAAATGGTTCTAATATAAACACAAGCATCTGTTCCTTTTCAAATCCGAGAAGGAGCAGATGCTTTTTTATCTTCGACAGTTTTGTGTATAATCTTAAATTCTCGCTTCTTTTAGTGAAATCGTTTGCTCACGCTCACGGTGAAATAATTCACTTCGTGAACTGTGAAATTTAATGCTTTCGCATCAAGTGAAATGAAATAAATCCCCTCACGCCCGCAGGCATTTCACATTGCATAGCAATATTTCACATGCGTAGCGTATTTCACATGCGTAGCGTATTTCACATGCGTAGCGTATTTCACATGCGTAGCGTATTTCACAAATCCCGAAAGGGATTTATTTCGTTGAAAAAGGCCGATGCTTTAATACAAAGCATCGGTCTTTTTCTGGCGGAGATGGAGAGATTTGAACTCTCGCGTCGGCGTTACCGACCTACCGGTGTTCGAAGCCGGACCCTTCAGCCGCTTGGGTACATCTCCAAAGCACAGATATTTTACAACATTGACACTGATTTGTCAAGAAAAAATATGACATCTGGACACTATCAACCATACCCAATTGTCATCGTATATACTCAGCTCGTCTTTGTATCTTTTTCATACCCTGACTAATATGAAACGATACCGTAGAGATGCATAGCCCAACATCTTTTGCGACATCTTTCATCTTTTTTTCGTTTATGTAATACTCATATATACACTGTCTTTGACGTGGAGTAAGCTCTATATCAAGTGCTTTTAATATAAATCTTTTCATTTTTTCTCGTTGCTTATCATTAGTACCACCCGATAAATAATGCTGGAACGAATATGCTTCCATATCATGCTCCGAATAACGACTCTTTCTGCTCACATTGTGCCCTCCTCTCAATAATCTCTGCTGTGTGCTTACAATCAAGATACATACCATACAATATATATATCCTCTCTTCAAGTCTTATTCTTTTTTCACTGGCTTGAGTAAGCTTTCTTTGTGCCTTTAATAGGTCTATCTTTTCCTTTAAAATTCTCTCCTGATCCCTATACTCAGTAGCCCAAACCTCATACTGCATTTCTTTATCCTCCTACACATTTTGTGTTATATTGTGCATATATTTCGCACTACCCATTTTCTCGCAACTTCACATATATCTTTAAGTTACGCTTTTATTTTACTTAAAACAACACGATTTGCAATCTTTTTGTGAATAATTTTCAACAGTTTTGTGTTTATGTGCATATATAGGAACATAAAAATTGTATTTCAATCTTATCAGTTGAAATCCCACACAATGTGTTATATAATATATATACAAAAAATGCGGAGGTGATAAACTATGGCTGTTAGTTTCGGAAAACAACTAAGACATCTGAGAAAGGTAAAAGGCTTCACACAAAAGGAGCTTGCAGATAAGCTTAATGTATCTGCATCATGTATTGGTATGTATGAACAAGATAAGAGAAAGCCGGACGGCGATATACTATTAAAAATAGCCTCATTGTTAGACGTCAGCACCGATTTTCTTCTTGGGCTGGATTCATATGACTCTGCTAAGAGCAAGGAGGTGCTTGATGTAATTGATGACCTCACTGCCCAACTTGAACTTCAAAAAGGTCTTATGTACAATGGCTCCCCTATGTCTCAAGATGATATATCAAAAATATGTGAGGCTATCAAGATAGCAGGCGAGGTGGCTTTGCGACGTTCAAAAGAAAAGGAGTGAGCTGGTAGTGGTTGAAAGAATTCTTGACAAAGTGAATAGCATAATAGATTACTATGGCACTCGTAATCCCTTTGAACTTTGCGAAGAAATGGGTATAATAGTATTGGAATGTGATCTACCAAAATCAGTAAACGGAATCTATACTATACTACATGGGCAAAATACAATTATCTTAAGTTCATCACTAGATGATAATATCAAGCGTGTAGTATGCTCTCATGAGATGGGGCACGCTATCCTTCATAATGGATTGAACTGCCTTGACTTAGAGAAAAACACTAATTTTTCTATGCCTTTTTTTGAGAAAGAGGCAGATGTATTTGCGGCATGCCTAATAATTGACGATAATGAGGTTAAAAAGAATATTTGTAACAATACTTTAGAGTTGCATGATATATCTTCCCTCTTTTCAATTCCGGAATATTATGTTAAACTAAGATATCAGATTCAATAATATTACAGTATAGGAAAGGACTATATCCCATGACTTTACTTGCTATTGACGGAAACAGTATAATAAACCGAGCATTTTATGGTATTAAAGCTCTAACGACCAAAGACGGAAAATTCACAAATGCTATATATGGCTTTATGACAATTCTTTTAAAGCTGGAAGAACAATATTCGCCTGATCGTGTGGCTATCGCCTTTGATATGCGTTCCCCCACCTTCAGACATATTGCATACCCAGAATATAAGGCTAATCGCCACGGTATGCCTGAAGAGCTTGCACAACAGTTTCCTGTTCTTAAAGAGCTTCTTTGCGCTTTAGGATATAAACTGATAGAGTGTGAGGGCTTTGAAGCTGACGATATATTAGGCACATTGTCTGACGAATGTGAAAACAACAAAATGCAATGCATCATAGCCACCGGCGACAGGGATAGTCTACAGCTTGTGGGCGAATACACCTCTGTAAGCCTTGCTACCACAAAGGGTGGTCGTCCTGAAACTAACTTGTATGATACAGATAAAATCCTTGAAGAATATGGTGTATCACCTGCAGGCTTAATAGAGATAAAAGCCTTGCAGGGAGATGCCTCTGATAATATACCCGGTGTGGCAGGTATAGGCAAAAAAGGTGCCGCAGATCTTATTCAAAAGTACGGCACCATAGAACATATTTATAGCAATTTAGACTCCCTCGATATTAAAGATGGAATGAAAACTAAGCTCATAAATGGTGAAGGCTCTGCCAAAATAAGCAGAACACTGGGTGAGATATGCCGTTCGGCACCAATTGACCGCAATATAGAAGGCTTTGCAAATTGCAATAAGGATATGAATAAGGCCGCCCGAATAATGACCGAACTAGAGCTTTTCTCCATAATGAAAAAGATGGATATCTCCCCTGCCACAGTCGCAGAAGAGCAGTCAGCAGAAAAGCAACATGAGGAAATTATATTCACTTTTAGCGAAAGCACAGATTTTCCGAAAGATATAAACGAGGCTTTCTTTCTCACAAATTTTGATAAAAACGAAAACTTAAATTCATTTCTATTAAATCATAAAAACAGCATAATAAAGGTAACTCCTGATATCTACAGCCTAAAAAGCTTCTTTGAAAACGCCAAAATAAAAAAGATTACCACAAACACAAAAACACTTTACAAGGCTTTAAAAAGGCTTGATATATCACCTGCTGATATCAGCTTTGATATAGAACTGGCCGGGTATATTTTAAAGCCATCTGCAAGCAATTATGAGCTTGGTAATCTCTGTGCCGAATATGGTGTTGCTCTGCCGGCAGTAACTAATTGTGATGAAGAAAATGTAAAAATTTGTGGCGCATTGCCATACTTAAAAGAAGCTCTCGAAAACAAATTGATAAATCAAGGTGCAGACAAGCTTTTTTATGACATAGAAATGCCACTGGCAAGGGTTCTGGCAGATATGGAGCTTGTGGGATTTGGCATAGATGCTGACGGAATAAAAAAATATGGAATTATCCTAGAAGAAAAAATAAATGCTTATAAACAACAGATATATGACCTTGCAGGATGCGAGTTTAACATCAACTCTCCAAAACAGCTTGGTGAAATTCTTTTTGTAAAGCTGGGCTTACCGGCTGGTAAAAAAACAAAAACAGGCTATTCTACAAATGCTGATGTATTGGAGGGACTCAAATATTCTCACCCGATAATTGAGCCTGTGATAGAATATCGTGGACTCTGCAAGCTAAAGTCAACATATTGTGATGGTTTGCTCAAGGTGGTATCTGATGATGGTCGAATTCACTCTAGTTTCAACCAGACAGAAACCAGAACCGGTAGAATTAGCTCGACCGAACCAAACTTGCAAAATATACCTGTCCGAACTGAAGTAGGCAAGGAATTCAGAAAATTCTTCATAGCTAAGGATGGCTGTATGCTTGTAGATGCAGACTACTCGCAGATAGAGCTACGTGTGTTAGCTCATATTTCTAATGATAAAAATATGATTGAGGGATTTAGCAGTGGTGATGATATTCATGCAATCACTGCATCACAGGTGTTTGGTATTCCGCTAAATATGATTACATCTCAGCTTCGTTCTCGTGCAAAAGCTGTTAATTTTGGTATCGTGTATGGAATTGGGGCGTTTAGTCTTGCCAAAGATATCGGTGTCACAAGAAAAGAAGCTGATGAATATATAAAATCCTACCTTAACCACTATAGTGGAGTTGATAATTATATGAAGCATATTGCCGAAAAAGCAAAAGAGGATGGCTATGTAACCACAATGTTTGGCAGAAGAAGATTTCTGCCTGAGTTAAAGAGCAGTAATTTTGTTACACGCTCATTTGGCGAGAGAGTGGCTAGAAATATGCCAATTCAGGGTACAGCCGCTGACATAATCAAAATAGCAATGATAAAAGTGAGTAAGCGTCTTGAATCAGAGGGACTAAAAGCACAACTCATACTTCAAATTCATGATGAACTCATAGTAGAAGCGCCCGAAAATGAATGTAATCAAGTAAAATCAATCCTTGAAGAAGAAATGCAAAATGCAATAAAGCTAAATGTCGCTTTACCGGCAGATGCAGTTATAGGAAAAACTTGGTATGATGCAAAAAAATAGACAAGGGGGAATTTAAGGTGAAAATTCTATTCATCTGCACAGGAAACACCTGCAGAAGCCCCATGGCTGAGGGAATATGCAACAGCATATATTCAGAAAAGGAAATCATAGCTGAAAGTGCGGGAATATGTGCCCAAATTGGCGCTCCCGCCAACCAGCTTGCTATTGACGCTTGCAAAGATATTGGTGTAGATATATCGGCGCATAGGGCTACATCATTAATTAGCGTTATTAACAACAACTACGATTACTATGTCACTATGACACCTCAGCAAAAAGATTTACTTGTACACCTCAAGTTAGAGCCTAAAAAGCTTCTTGTGCTTGGCAAGGGTATAGATGACCCCTACGGAGGTACATATGATGATTATATAAAGTGTCGTAACGATATTGCCAGCGCTTTGAAGGAGCTTATAAATCAAATAACATGACATACAAAAAGGGATATAAGATAACATCAGATTATCTTATATCCCGATTTTTTTATTTTTCACTAAGCCATTTCAGCTTTTCATCAAATAACTTCTGCGCCTCATCACGAAGCTGTTTGCTTATCTCATTATAACTATCAAGCAGTTTTTTTGCATCCTCTGTTAGCTCTGCTCCGCCACCGTTGCGACCTCCTACAGATGTACAAAGCAACTTCATATCGAGCTGTTTTTCACAGTTTTTTATGATAGTCCATGCCTTAGAATACGCCATGTTCATCTCTGCTGCGGCTTTTCGCAGTGAGTGAAGTTCTGTTATCCTTGTGAGCAGTGATGCCACGCCAGGCCCAAAGGCCTTCTCCTCTGCGTATATCTGAAATGTGAGCTTTGTGTGAATGTTCCTTGCCATTATTATCAAACCTTGTCCACGGATTTACCCAATCTCTTGAGCATAGTCTTCTTAACAGCACGCATGATATTTTCATAGCCCGTACATCTGCAAAGATGACCCGAAAGAAGCTTTCTTAACTCCTCGTCTGTGTATTCTTTACCACTTTCGAGAATTTCAACAGCTGTCATTATAAATCCAGGGGTACAGAATCCACACTGGATTGCAGCCTCTTCTACAAACGCCTGCTGTATATCAGACAACTCGCCATCAGGCGACATAAGACTCTCCAGGGTCCTGATGTTCTTTCCATCTGCCCACACTGCAAGATATATACAAGAGTTAAAACACTCACCATCAATCAAAACATTACAAGCACCACATTCTCCTACCTCACAACCTTTTTTTACAGATGTAAGACTATAGTCGTTTCTGAGCATATCGGTGAGCGATGCACGCACGTCTACCATTGTCTCTGTATATTTACCATTAATTATACATTTTACAAGCTTATACTGTGCCATTAAATAACACCTCCTGAAAGCTTAACAGACTCTATCAAGGCTCTCTTTGCCATAACCACGGCTATGTGCTGTCTAAACTCCTTTGATGCTCTCCAGCTGTCACGTGGCATAATATCATCAAGCACCTTTTTGGCGAATCCCTCGATATTTTCCATAGTTATCTCTTTGCCTTTGATAAACTCCTCAGCAGACGGCACACGCATTGGCACAGGACCGGCAACACCATATGCAATACGAACATCTTCAAAGTGCTTTTTATCTGCACTTAATTTACAGTTTACAGAACAGCCGGTGGATGCAATCTCCATTGCATTACGCATACCATACTTTATATAATGACCTTTATAGCCCTCATATGCCTTTTTTGGAATGATTATCGCAGTCTGTATCTCGCCCTCTCGGAGATCCACAGTGCCTGCTTTGATATAAAATTCTTTAATAGGAATACGTCTAATTCCATTAGGACCGGTAATCTCTACTATAGCATCCCATGCGTGCAATGTAGACGCAGAGTCAGCAGAAGTAACACCGTTACAGGTGTTTCCGCCGATTGTACCTATATTTCTTATCTGAGGTCCGCCCACCATATCAACTGCCTCACCAAGTACATTAATATGCTCTTGAATGATAGGATTTTTTGTGATATGTGAAAAACTTGTGAGTGAGCCTATGCGAATAGCCTCGTTCTCATCGAGCGATATGCCTCTCATTTCGTCTATCATATATATACTAATAAGTTCTTTTCCGGCACGTCTGCCCTCTCTCATTTGCACAAGCACGTCACTGCCACCTGCAATGATCTGAGCCTCCGGATGTTCTACTCTGAGTTTGACAGCGTGTTCTATGCTCTCAGCCTCATATAATGCTTTCATATCATACATATCTGCTACCTCCTTAGATCAGACCTTCTTCTTTGAAGCGACTGAATAGATTGTGTGGATTTAAAGGCAATTTGTTAAAGTGAACACCGGTTGCATTTAACACAGCATTTCTAATTGCCGGTGCAACAGGACACGCCGGTGGCTCACCAAGAGCTTTTGTACCAAATGCACTTGTAGGCTCATAATTTTCTACAAACTGCGCTTCCAATCTCGGATGATCCATAAATGTAGAAAGCTTGTAATCAAGCAGGTTGTTGTTAAGGGTTCTACCTGTCTTACTATCCATAATCAACTGTTCAGAAAGAGCATAACCAATACCCATGCTCATACCACCATGAACCTGTGCCTCCGCAAGAGCAGGGTTGATAAGTCTGCCACAATCGTGAACATTTATAATATCGACCAGCTTAACCTTACACATTGGAATATCAACCTCAACCTCAGCAAAACAGCAACCAAATGAATAAGCATTAGATTTGATCTGTGCTGTGCTTTCAGCTGTTAAATGCTCACTGTGTGATAAGCTATATAGTGCCTCTGTAGATAACTCACCCAATGTCATAAGAACTCTGTTGTCAGTTGTGCGAACTATTTTTCCGTCTATAAGATCAAGATTATATTCCGGCATACGAGTTAGCTCGTGTGCATATTTTAATATTCTTTCTTTAAGTAATAATGCTGTCTGCTTAATCGAGAAGCCTGCTGTATATGTTTGACGTGATGCATAGGCACCCGTACCGAAAGGTGTCACATCAGTATCTTGAGAAGAAACGACATGAACATCTTTAAATGCTATACCAAGTGTGTCTGCGGTCATCTGAGCGTATGCTGTATCAGCGCCCTGACCAATTTCGGTTTCACCCAGTTGAACCTGCACAGAACCGTCCTGATTGAGCACCATTCTACAAGAAGATGTTTCAAGGCTGATTGGCCATACAGCTGTATTATACCAGAATACTGCCATACCAATACCACGTCTGATGTCTCCGGTCTGATTTTTGTATTCTTCCAGTTTTCTATCAAAATCAATATAAGCTTTACCTTTTTCGATACATTGATTAAATGAATCAAAGTAATTTTCATTTTTTGAGAAGGCATCAACATAGCCCACAGGCATAAGATTCTTTCTTCTAAACTCGATTGGATTCATGCCAAGCTTTGCGGCAATAGAATCAATATCACTCTCCACTGCAAACATGGCTTGAGGAATACCATATCCACGCATAGCGCCGGCAACCGGTCTATTTGTGAACACTGTGTATGCATCACATTCCACATTGTCGCATGGGTATAGCTGTGGAAAAGCACCGGCACCTTTAGCTACAATAGAATGTCCATGAGATGCATAAGCACCCTGATTAGAGAAGCACTCTAGCTTTCTTGCTACGAACGTGCCATCCGGACGAACCCAGCTTATAATGTGACTTCTGATAGAGTGACGTGTTCTGTTGCTCACAAATGTTTCTTCACGTGATACATCGAGCTTTACAAGGCGACCACCCACCTGCGTGGTAAGATATGCGCAGAGTGGCTCATAGAGTGCATCCTGTTTGTTACCAAATCCTCCACCGATATATGGTTTAACAATTCTCACCTTGCCCCACGGAATACCGAGCGCCTGGCCAACGATACGTCTTACAATATGAGGAATCTGCGTGGAAGAAACCACAGTGATTCTGCCTTGTTCCATCTCAGCATAACAGATGTGGTTTTCTATATGGCAATGCTGTACTACCGGTGTATCATACCAATTATCAAACTTTATAAGGCCAGGCTCTTTTATAGCGCTTTCATAATCACCCTTGCGAATAGTAGTATGAGCCAAAATGTTATTCTTAAATTTTTCGTGGAGCTGAGGTGCGCCATCTTTCATAGCTTCATCCACATCAAGCACAAATGGTAGCTCCTCGTATTCCACCTTAATTGCTCTTATAGCCTGAGCCGCTGCTACTTCGTTTTCTGCTATTACAGCTGCTACATCATCACCATAAAACTTAACGTGATCTGTGAGTAAAAGTCTATCTGCTACGTCTTGATGATGTGGATCTGTTGACCATGGGTGACCTGCTGTAGGGAAATAATACTTAGGAACATCAAAGCAGGTTACAATCTTTACGACACCATCTATTTTATCTGCTTCTGATGTGTCGATAGATTTTACCGTACCATGTGCAATCGTAGAGTGCAAAATTTTTGCGACAAGAGCGCCTTTATCACAGAGATCATCTGTGTATTTTGCTCTGCCACAGGCTTTATCAAATGCATCTACACGTATTTCGCTTTTTCCGATACTCATCTGATACCCCTCCATATATGTTTTTTCGTAATTGTTATAAAATTTGTCATCTTAAAATATTATATTTTAGTAATTATAGCATAACAATGCAGTATATAAAAGCCTTTTCGTTATTTTATTTTTTAAATAACGGTATGTTTTTCAACTAAAAAAACACCACTCTAACTATTATAGCTAGTGCGGTGTTTGAATCAAAGAATACGAAGGTAAAAGTTTTACCTCATTACTATAATCACTTCAAAAATTCATAGACATATTCACCATAATCCAGGTAAAAACCAATCCGGAGTAGAAGGAAAATACTCATCGAGTTTCGTCAATATATCTGCTTCAAAATTCATCAAAACCCGAAACAAATTTTCAAGGCATATATCTGCTTCTTGCTGATTAGTCGGCGTCTGCCTTTTACAACAAAGTTTATGACTAAATCCTAAACCCTGAAATAAAACAATAAAACATAAATCATTATGCGATGGTCCGGTGACCACATTTATGTTTAATATATTTCCTTTTTCTGTTCTTTTTTCGGCACAGAAAGAAAAATTATCAGATTCTTTTTTATATTTATACCCATACATTTTAGTAAGTTTTTTTAATTTTGGTGCCAAAGCATACTTCGATGTAAAACTGTTCTGTCTTTCTCTTCCTATTAATAAATTATCCAGATAATCACATGCTTGTTGAATTACCGAAGAAGCCTTGCGATTAACTTCTTGTATACGCAGTTTCTGACCATCTGTCAGATAAACCTTCATTGATTCCTTATATTGAACATTTGGAAGAAACTCTTTCATTTTTTCAAAATACGGTTCAGGGTCATAAATTTTTCCATCATGCATAATATCAATTGACAGCGTAAGATAATTGTCACCACAAATATCGCGATGGAGTACAACGCCGGACCCGTATGGCTGTTGGTCAATCAGCATTGATGTATCGAAGTCCATACCTCTATCTCGGCACATTCGTTCTGCATGAACAAAATCCCTTTCAAATGAATTATTATGTCCAAAAAAATCTACATCGTAGTAGTACAAAGCGCAATTTGTGAAGCCGTATCTCCGGTGAATCTTTTTCATAAGTGGCAAGATATCCGACTCAGAAACACCGTTTTCGCCATCAATATTGCTCAACCAACATGAATTTGACATCCCATAATTTTGATAATTGTGAAAACGCACCTGCCCAAGTTTGGGTAAATCTTTTAGAATTTTTGCACACCCGCTTCGGTCCGGCAGGTAGCCCGCTGGTTCTGTGTATCTCAATAAATCCTCAAAATAATACATAAAACGTGAGTAATGAACTCCACATTCATTAAAAAACCTATGAACAATCAATGGCCATTCAGAAAATACTATTTTTGTTTTAATATAAAAAAAATAGGTTTTTATTACACGCATGGTTAGATGACACTCCCCATTAATGATTTAAATAATAATATCACAGTAACCAAGTTTAGACAACAATAGTCAAATAATCAATCCTCCAATAACTTGACACAATCCTCGGATTCAAACCTTTCTTTTTTCACCATTCGTTCTTGCTTCCATAATCACGAACATAAGATTATTAAATAATTAAACTTCAAAGATATACAGACAGTTAGATTTCAATTCTGAAAGGACACTTTTAATATCAACATCATCAAGTTTTAGCTTTATTTCATTTTTGTTTCTTTTGCCTACCCATGTTTTGCATAAATAAATGTATTCCGCACCTTTGAGTTTTTTTATATCGTTGAATAAAGCTTCAAATTCTTTTACTTGTTCGGCGTTAGAATCTTTTTTTACCAAGATCACTGTCACAATCACAACACCAATCTGTTACACGATAAGAGTCGGAAACTTCCTGCACAGAGGTCTTAACACTATGTTTTGTTCCACAGTGAATTTTATACTCATATTTATCTTTGATTATTTGATATTCATCTTTATCAACATCACCATATAAGGCACCGTAAATGTAGTAACACATAGCAACACCTCGTTTATCACATTATAGCAGAAAGCAAAATTCTAAACAAGGACAATTGCGTTTTTTTCTATTCAAATCCATCTTAACGGAGAATTTAGTAAATCGGAACCTTTTGCTTTTTTGAGAAATATGTTAAAATTCCTGCATCTTTTAAATGATATATTTTTCTTACGAAAAATATGAAATAATTCACTGTCGTGAATTGTGAAATTTGATGTTATGCATCAAGTGAAATGAAATAAATCCACCCACGCTCGCAGGCATTTCACATTGCGAAGCAATATTTCACGCGCGAAGCGTATTTCACAAATCCGTAAGGATTTATTTCGTTGAAAAAACCCACATTTGTCCTAGACAAATGTGGGTTTTTTCTGGTGGGAGAAGGTGGATTCGAACCACCGAAGTCACTGACAACAGATTTACAGTCTGCCCCCT
>JAEDHT010000026.1 GCA_016296885.1 Clostridiaceae bacterium
ATTTGAGTTGAATTTTCTTTTTTATTTGTCACCCATCAATTGTACCATAACAATTTTATGAAAAAAGCAATTTCTCCATCTTTAGTTTTGTAATACACCTGCGGGCTACCTCTCTGTTATTTCACATCATCAAGCAATGCATTTGCTTCAATCTCAGGCAGTTCACTAACCGAGTTAAGCTTTCTTTGAATCTGCCTTGTGCGCACTCCCACAAGTGCATCAAGCTCTTTGTTAGCTTGGTCGAGACGCTGTTGTGTAGCAGCCAGCACTCCCTCAAACTTATTAAACTCTGTTTTAACTGCACCAAGCACATCCCATACCTCGGCACTTCTCTTTTGCACAGCCAGAGTGCGAAATCCCATTTGCAAGCTATTGAGCATAGCTGCCATGGTGCTCGGACCTGCTATATTCACCTTAAAATCTCTTTGAAGCTCTTCCACAAGTCCCATATTTACAACCTCACTATACAAACCCTCAAATGGCAAAAACATTATAGCAAAATCAGTTGTCTGAGGTGGGCACACATACTTAGTATAAATATCCTTGGCTTCAGAGCGCACTGTGGCTCTGAGAGATTTTTTCCTTAGAGATATCAGCTCTTTATCGCCCAACTCATATGCTTCATAAAGCTGTTGATAAGTGTCTGCAGGAAACTTGCTATCTATCGGCAGATAGATAAAGCTATCGTCTGTGGCAGGTAGCTTCACAGCAAACTCTACCACCTCACGACTACCCTTTTTAGTCGCTATATTCTCGCAATATTGCTCTGTAGAGAGTATTTCTTTCAGTATAGCTCCTAGCTGGATCTCTCCCAAAATACCTCTTGTCTTTACATTGGACAAAATCTTTTTGAGATCGCCCACGCCCATAGCAAGACTTTGCATCTCTCCCAGTCCTTTGTAAACCTGCTCTAGCCTATCGTTAACCATCTTAAATGATCCTGTGAGCTTTTCGTCAAGAGTTTTTTGAAGTTTTTCATCTACTGTCTGACGCATTTCATCCAGCCTTTTGTTGTTGTCTTGCTGAATAAAAGCCAATCTTCTCTCTACAGAAGCCCTTATGTTATCAAGCTTTTGTTCATTTTCCAGTGAAAATGTCTTAAATCGTGCTTCCTGAGAGTTGAGCGAGTCAAGCACAGATTTTCTCAGAAGCTCCTGATTTTCTTTTATGTGTTTGTCCATATCGCCCATGCTTTGGGTGAGTGCCTGCGACATATTATTCTGGTTTTGCACCTGAACATTGCTCAAAAGCGCTATTTTGTCATTTAAATCAGACGATATTTTATCACCCAGCTCTCTGAGCTCTTTTTGTGAATTTTCAGTATTATTCTTTGAATTTGTGTTTATTATAAGCACTACCAGCAGTGCTATCACGATCAGCATCATCGCTATTAATATGTAATCCATTTTAAGTTATCCCCTTAATATAATATTTCTGAAATAATATAGTTAGAAAGCAAAAATCCTTGTGTGGTCATTTTTATCCGCTCACCATCACATTCTACATAGTCGGTCAGCCTTTTGGCGTTCGCAAAATAGTGACTGGGAAGATTTTTGCCGAATCTATTGTAAAAATCCTTGTTGCTAAGTCCTTTTTTTAGCCTTAGGCGGAGCATACAGAATTCCTCTTCGTCACCGCCGTCACCATCATCTATAATTTTATCTTCATAAAAATCCTCAAATGAGCGAGGATAATAAAATCTTCTGTCCTCAAAAAAAGAATGTGCAGAGGGTCCCACGCCAATATATTCCTCACACAGCCAATACAAATTATTGTGCTGCGACTGATAACCGGGCTTGCAAAAGTTTGATATCTCATACTGCTCATAACCCAGCTCTGCAAGTCTTTTTACAGCAAACAAGTATAACTCTGATTGCATATCCTCGTCAGGAAAATCAAACTTATCAGCATGAGTATAAAAGGGTGTATTCTCCTCAATTTTGAGAATATATGCAGAAATATGCGTTACCTCAAGTGATGCACAATATTCTATAGAGTGGTTGAGTCCTTCTATAGTCTGCTTTGGCACTCCAAGCATTAGGTCAAGCGAAATATTCTCATATCCTGCTGACTTTGCATCTCTCACGGTCTGCTCCAGCATTTTTGCACTGTGAAGTCTTCCGAGATATTTCAGCTCTTTGTCGTTTGATGACTGTAAGCCCATAGAAAGACGATTTATTCCGTTTTTATATAGCATTGCAAAGTCCAGCTTATCTGCTGATTCGGGATTTAGCTCTAGAGTGACCTCACAATTATGCTTTATGGCAAAATTCCTTTTTATGGCATCCATAATCTGCAATATGCGATCTGTGCCGAGTATACCCGGTGTGCCACCGCCAAAATAAATAGTCTGCACCTCGATGTCATGGTACTTGCCAAGATTTTTTATCACTGCTGATATATATTTATCAGCTGATTGTTCATCAAATTTCACAGAATAAAAATCGCAATAAGGACACTTTGAGGAACAGAAAGGGATATGGATATAAAGCCCTGCTTTTTTCAAAAATTCACCACCAGTGTATAAAGTAATACTAATTTAACGATCGTTTGTTACATTACCATCGCCGTTCACCGGGATAGCATCTCCTAAAAATTCGGGTTCCGGTTTTGCGATAGTGTAGAAGAAGTCTTTGCATCGTGCAAGCACCTCTCTCAGATCTCTCTTTGTTTGTCCAAAATAAGTTCTTAAATCTGATTCACAGCCATAGGCATCTATGCCTAACTTCTCTGCCGTATATATCGCCCTGTATAAGTGATACTTCTGCGTGACAATGATTATTTTTTCAGCCTGAAAAATCTCCTTAGCACGATACATACTCTCATATGTGGATAGTCCTGCGTGATCCATAAAGATATCTTCTGATGGCACTCCGCTTTGTATAGCATAATCTTTCATCACGTTTACTTCATCATAGTATACGTTTTTGTGGTCACCGCTCATAAGCAGTTTGGGTGCAACACCTGCTTTATAAAGCTCGATACCTCTTATAAGTCTATCTTCCAACATGGCGCTGGGGTTGCCATCGGAGTTCACACCACAGCCCAAAACCAGTATGCAATCAACGTCATCCTCTAAGCCATTGCTGATAATTGTATCTGCATCAAGCATACGCTTTGCAGAGCAACTTATCATATTTGCGTTTATTGCCACCACCGACAGAACACCTGCCAACAAAAACGCCACTAATATTATGAAAATCCTTAGTGTTAATGCCCTTTTTAAAAATATCATAAAAATCATTCCTAATTTTTTGATTTTGTGTAACACAAAAAGCTTGTCCTTAATAAGATATTAGTGTAAAGAATGAAAGGAGGAAAACACATATGTGCAACAACATGTTTGGTGATAACTGCTGTACATGGATTATACTTCTTATAATCCTCTTCTGCTGCTGCGGTGGCAGTCGTGACAACGGTTGCTCAAGAGATTGTGGCTGCTGCGGCTAATAAGCCTTAGTAAGAATCTCTAAGCTCCAGGTCGGGGTAATCGCACTGCGGTTATCCCGACCATTTTCCTTTTTGTGCGTAATTATTATTCTACCCCATAATTATATCTTTTTGTATATTTACTGTCAACTTACCAGATGCGAATAAAAAAGAGTGGACGTCATATAGGACAACCACTCTTTTTTATGTGTAAAGCTAAATATTATGCCTTGCCTGCCAATGCCCTGTCGAGCCATACTGAGGCAATATCCATTGCGAGGAAAAGACCTTCCTTCTCGCTTGCTTTTATAATCTGCTTGCGTGGTGAAAGTGTGAGGTCGGTGCTCATAAGCTGTATAGCCACTTTGTCTGCACATTCCTTGTCGCCTATCATTTTTTTAGATTTTACTGTTAGTCTTACCACATATTTATCTGACATATCACCGTAGTATAATACATCACCTGATCTTACCAGTGGCTTTCCTCTGTATAATGGAAACTTGTCTGACATTATTAATTCCTCCGTTTATAAAAAATCTATTTATTATCTTTTTCTGTTTCTTTTACTATATAGATGGGGCGGTTTTTGGTTTCGAGATAGGCCTTAGCAAGATATTGACCCATGATGCCCATCACAAGTAGTTGTATACCGCCTATAAATACAACCAAGCACGCTAAAGTAGGGAATCCTGTGACAGGATCGCCCCATATAAGGGTTTTTATAATGATAAAAAGACCATATACGCACGCCGCCAAAAACAATATAAATCCTACAACAGATGCAAGTGCTAGAGGAGCTGTGGTGAAAGCCACTATGCCCTCGATAGAATACAAAAACAGCTTCCAGAAGTTCCATTTTGTTTCACCGGCGACACGCTCTCTGTTTACATATTCCAGCCACTTAGTTTTATAACCTACCCAACTGAATATACCTTTTGAAAATCTGTTGCGCTCGCTCATAGACAGCACCGAATCTACCATCTGTCGGGTCATCAGCCTAAAATCACGTGCACCATCCACAATCTCTACAGATGTCATCTTGTTTACAAGCTTATAGAAGCATCTTGCAAAGAAGCTTCGGATAGGCGGTTCACCCTGACGTGTGGTTCGCCTTGTGGCGGCGCAGTCATAGCCCTCTTTTGTGATCGCCTTATACATTTCGGGCAAAAGATCGGGTGGATCCTGCATATCAGCGTCCATAATAGCCACATAATCACCACTTGATGTCTCAAGCCCTGCATACATAGCAGACTCTTTACCAAAGTTTCGTGAAAATGATATATATCTCACTCTCTCATCTTTCTTACTCAGGTCACGCAGAATATCAAGTGTAGAGTCCTTTGAGCCATCATTTACAAACACAAATTCAAACTCACATTCAGACATTTCCTCTGCAACTCGTGTGATTTCCTTATAGAAAAATGGGAGAGCCTCCTGCTCATTATAGCAGGGTACTATAATTGTTATTCTTTTCATATTTTTTCACTCCTGGTATAGTAGAGTAAGATTTTTTTACTCAGTAGAGTTTTTCTCTTCTTTTTTCTTTTTTATTATCTCCAATGTGCATAGTGCCACAAAAGCAAGAATAGATACGATACTGATTACAACACCGGCCTTAAATCCGGGTGGCTGATATTTTAGCTCGATAGAATGTTCACCGGCATCAAGCTCCACACCAATAAATGCATCGCAAAGTGCGGTTATCTCCTGCTCCTGTCCGTCTACAAAAAGTGTCCATCCGCCTACTTCGTATGGTATAGAAGTCCACATCACGCCATCGGTCTTAGCATTTATAGTACCTTTAATGTTAGTATCACTGAATTCGGATATCTCCATGGTTTCGTCATTCAACAGCTCATATCCTTTTTCAAACAATTCCTTGTCAAAGGTTGCTACATATAGTCTTAGCAAACCACTATCGCCCACAGAGAGATCAGATGTAAATGTGATAATGTCACCAGCCTTATAGTTACCTGCGGGCCAAACATATCTTCTTGCATCTATATCAACTTCATGTGAAATGGTTTCGCTGTTTATCTTAATGCGTGTGGCGCAATCTCTAAAGTTTGCATAGGCATACACCATGCCATCCTTTGGCACTTTATATGTGAAAGTAGCACTCTGGTTAGTGTTGCCTGCGTCGTAGGTATATTCACCTATCTTGTCACTTTCGTATGGTTCGATAGTACCAGCGGATATGGAATATGATTCCGCCTCAAACTCATTGAAGATATCTCCATCAAGACCTGTCAATCTGCGGAAAAGATCATTTTGTGTATCAAATGCATGATAGTCTTTGTAGCTGGATATCACAGCTTCTGCTATATCATCGTTTGCCATAAAGCCCAGTGGCAGATAGTAATTGTAATCATATAGATCTACACTTTCGGTTATAGGACTGCCGTCATCATTCTTCTTCACACTCTCTGCCTCTATGGAGTCTACAAAAGTCAGATTGGTTTCATCTGCGATATAACCATCACGCGAGATGATATGCTTAATATTGAAAAGCGATGTTACCAATGGAGAAGTCTGCATAAAGTGCCAGCTACTTCTCTTGGCTGTGATGCCTACCTTACCCATAAATCTGAGCACACGTTCATCAGAAGTAGAGGAAAACTGTGAAATTCCTCTGAAGCCATAATAAACACCATCATTCTTAGAGCTGATATCGGTCATTTCTGTTCTATAGAAGCCTGTATCTGTATCACTCTCTGCGATATAATCTAAAGCTACCTCAGCTGCATTGAGCTTGTTAGGATAATCCATACTTGATGTGCCTACTGTTTGCACACCTGTGTAACAGCTCATACACATCTCTATTATGATAATAATGCTCATTGCAGTCACAAAGAATCTCTGTGGCAACAGATTTGTAGCTCTGAGAGCAATTATAAATGCATATATTACAAGTGCAACCATGCTATAAAGCACACTCTTTTGTGTGAGTGTGGCATAAGTGTCGGTGTTTGAGCCTACTGAGATAAAGCCAATTGCCACAAACAATATTGCTATAATTGCAACGGATGCCAGATTTGAGCTGGTATAGTGCTCCGACATAGAAAACGCACGATAACCAACTATAACTATGAAGAAGCAGAATATAAATGCAAAACGATAAGGAATCTGATTAGGGAAGTGAAGACCATGCCACAAGAAATTGAGACCATTGAAATATAGGCTAAAAAACATAAATAGAACAAATATCAAGTCTACAGTCTTTTCTCTTGGGTTAATCTTAGAGTTACTGAGGAACACACCAAACAGTGCAAGCCCTGCCATACCGCTATAAATGTTTGGCAATCCCTGCATAGTAACAGGCTGATGGAATCCCAACACACTGCCTAGAATATCTATCATCGTCTTATCGTTGTATGCGGTAAACCATTCATTAAACTTTAAGGATTCGTCACTTGCTACGGTGTTTGCAAGCTGGAGATAAGATGGCAACACAATTATTGCGCTTATTCCTATTGCAATCACACTGTATATTGCTATTGAAAGCAAAGACTTGAAAAAGTCTTTTTTCTTTTCTCTGTATTTAGGTGCTTTGATCCATAGCATAAAGAACCACAATGCTGTGAAAACACACACCATAAAGCCGATATAATAGCTGGCTATCATTGTTAATGCAAGCGAAATGATATAGAGCTTGTATTTTTTGTTGTAAACAAGCTCATATACGCCCAATGCGACAAGTGGCAACAAAGCTACACCGTCTAGCCAAATGATATTCCAGTAATAACCCATCGTGAAGCTTGAAAACGCATAGCAACAACCAAAAGCAACAAGCGAAATATCATTTCTGCGGAATACCTTCTTTATAAACACACCCAAAAAGAGCGATGCACAAGAAAGCTTTGTCATTATTATTACAGCTAATGCAACAGACAAATATTTTTGCGGTACAAGCACAGTAAGAAAGTTAAGTGGGCTTGCGATATAATATCCTATCATTGCAAGGAAGTTTGAACCCATACCTGTGTTCCACGAATACAGCAATGAACCGCCATTTTGCAATTTACCTTGAAGCTCCTGCAAGAATGGGAAATATTGTGCTTTAAGATCAGAATAAAGCACAGTTCTATCACCAAACGGATAAACCTTCTGCATAAAGAAGCACACACCCATAATTATGAACGGCACTAAAAAGCATAAAATCAAAAACAGAGGATTAGAGCTTAATTTTTCGTTTAAACCCTCAACCTTTTTTCTTGGTGCATATATAGTTGTAAAAGATGACGACATCTTTCTGGCTCTCGTTGCACCGGAGCTTTCATTAGAAGCTTTAGGGTCTGCACCGCCGGAATAGCTTCTGCGTTTCTTTGTAGACAAAATTAATCACACCTTTTCAATCAAGTTTGGGAGCAAATGACATATGCTCATACTACTAAACGTAATAAATTATACCATAGTTTTCCTATCAAAACAACATCTACTTATTATTTTTTCTATTTTTTGGCTAAATATAAATATAATTATAGAAAAACAAATATAAAAAAGTGAACAGCCCCAAGGCTTTTTATCACCTCAAGACTGTTCTATATATAAGATGTATACGAAAAAAGCTTATCTTAGTGCACTGAAAGCTCTGAATGAGTTATCAACGTCTACTACAGTATCTGTATCACTCTCTGTTATTTCAGAATCTGTATCGCCGGATGCTGCCATAACGTCTTGTGCGAGAAGCATTTCATCTATCAATTCCGGAGTATTATATAATTTTTTCATTGTAAAAATACCTCCTTAAAATCAAGCTACTTTAGCAAGTGCATCGTAAGCAGCGTTAACTGCATTATAAGCACCATTAAAGCTTGTGCGGCAGCCGCCTGCGAACTTGCTGTCTGAATATGTGTGGTATCCACGACGTCCAAATCCGTTAGCATCTGTGTAGTCAACATATGCTCTTGCTTCTACCCTTTCACCCTTGTAAGCTGAGTCTGCACCGTCATACTTAATAACGAGTGTAGACAAGCGATAGTCACCGAACATTCTGTGGTTTTGATCGCCTTCTTTTGTACAATCGACATCTACAGCACCTACTGTGCTCTTATCAAGCTTTGTAAGATTTGCTATATCGCTCTTAGCATATGCTGTGTAACCATAAGATACGCTCTTTCCGTTCAAGCTTTGAAGCTCTTCGAGCATACCGTTGCGATATACTGTTACGAAACGAAGTGCGTCTTGATCTGTGTTGCTCATACCTGGCTGATACTTATCTGCAACTTCTTTGCTTCTGATCTGAACACCCTCGAGGCTAAAGCCCTTGAGTGATGATCCACCATAGCTGTTCTTATCGTTACCGTCTTTATTAACTGTACCTACAGGTACCCATGCAGCATAAAGGTTGAGGTTGCCATTTGCATCGTCATAATCGGCGATTGTGA
Organism: Clostridiaceae bacterium; assembly: GCA_016296885.1. Taxonomy (GTDB): domain Bacteria; phylum Bacillota; class Clostridia; order Oscillospirales; family Acutalibacteraceae; genus JAEEHZ01. Next base: position 8,817 of record JAEDHT010000026.1, read on the forward strand.
TATTCTGTGGGAATGCTGTGCCGTTTGTTGTACCTAAGGTAAGGTCGGTTGTGTACCATCCACCAAACAGATAACCATCTTTAACAGGTAAGCCTTCTGCTGCAGAGGCGATAGGTGTTTCTGTAAGCTTGTGGGTTGTTTCGCCATCATTGATTACTGATTCTTGTAATAATTTTGAACCATCATAATAACGAATGTAAGAAGTACCTTCCGGATTTTCTTCTTCATCATCAACCCAACGTGCACGAAGTAAACTATAAGGATGTGTTAATTCTCCTATTGTAATGTCTTCTACCTTTTCGTCTCCGTTGTACCAACCATCAAATACTGAGCCTGCCTTTACAGGTGTTGGCAAAACGATAGTATCGTCTAAATCTCTGGCTCCAAAGTCAATTTCACCCTCAGGTAATGTTCCGCCATTAGGATCTAAATCAAACCATATACTAAACAGTCCTTCAATGTTTTCTGTAGCGGCTGTTTTATCCAAATGATTATAAACTGCTACGTTTGCTTCAGATGGGTTAGTTGAATCAGTCCATGCAACAAAGTGATGATCAATCCATCCCGGTAATGGCTTCATCTCTTCTACAGTTGCAGAATAATTATAGTCTAACCATTGATTAGTTTCAGTATTTTCATGAAATACCGGCACATATAGTTTTATCCATACTGCCTCTAACAAACCAGCAGCTCTCAAAGCAGGTAGATCTGTTGAATTAATTGAATCGAAAGCAACTGTATCGCCATATGTATATTCCATGGCTCCTGTAGACTTTGCCCAGCCTGCAAATGCATAACCATCTCTAGTTGGTATTGGCAATGAAATATCAACAGAACCATCATCATTATGTGTAATCTCTACTGGTTTTGTTTCGTCTAAAACACCGCCATTAGGATCTAGATCTAAATAATTAGCATACATTACGCTTGATGCATCTTCAATTTTAAGAAGATCATAGCTCCAAGTACTACCCGAATCTACGTTAAGAGTATTTGTCCAACCCGTAAATACAGCGTTTTCTTTAGCTGGTATTGGCATCACTATAGCATCGTCATAATATCCTCTAATATTACTTGATGCGAAGTCATCCGCACCCTCGCTTGTTAAATATCCAGTTAAAGTATTAAGTTCAATCCATGAAGGATATAAATTCTTATATAAAACACCCCATGATGAGTTGGTTTGCGCTCCGCCAAGTTCAGGGAGGTCTTCAGTATTAAGCAAGTTATATGTTAAAACCTCACTAGGAGAAGCATTCTGCTGTTTAGCCCAACCTGCAAATACTCTATAATCATCTCGAGTCAATATAGGAAGTGGAATTGGATCATCAAGGTCGTTTCTCTCAGGCTTATTAGGATTCTCAACAACAGTTCCAGTCGATGTGTCCAAATTAAGCCACTCTGCACGTAGAGAAGTTGGAGCATACTTCAAATTTATGGAATCATAAGCTACACGTTCTGTTCTGTTGTAATTCGTCCAACAGATAAAGTAATCGCCAAGGTTTGAATTAACGGGAGGTTCGATTGCTGTTGGCAATGGAACAGTTAAAGAACCATCAGCTTCAACTGTAGCACTTCCTGAAGCTTCGGATAGAGTTCCATAATCATACAATTGTATCCACTTTGGATTAAAAACTGTAGATGATGTTTCTCTATTAAGACGATCATATATTTCGAGTTCACTCATATATTGATATCCTTCTGCCCAACCAACAAATACATAGCCACTTTTTTCAGGTATTGGCAAGTCGAGAGGCTCACCTACAGTCTTTGTAACAGTTATATTCAGTTCATTAAGCGTAATATCATATGTGGTGCCTTGTGATCTAAAACGAGAAGTTGTATCGGTATTTACGCAGTAATCATATGCTTTAGAGTCCGCCGGACCATATATAATAGTATAAGAAGGTAAGCTTTTAATCTCAGTATCTGCTCCTAATATCTCTATACTATCTAGATTAGTACACCTATAAAATGCATCGTCGATATATGTAACAGACTCTGGTACAACAAGTGTTTTTAAGCTGCTGCAGTAATAAAAAACGTAATAGTTAAGTCTTTCAAGAGAATTTGATAAAGTGATTGATTTTAACGACTCGCATTCTCCAAAAGCATAATCTCCTATACTTGTTACACTATCTGGTATTGTTATGTGGGTTAAATATCCGCAATCATAAAAAGCACTTGAACCAATCGTAGTAAGAGTATCCGGTAACTCAACCTGTTCTAGATTATACATCTCTTTAAAAGCTCTACTAGCTATGGAGGTTACGCCGGATGATACTTTTACAGAACGAACATAAGCTCGGTAATCATACCAAGGTGCGTATCCTGTGAATTCGCTCATATCTCCTGTACCTGAGATAGTGAGTACATAGTCATCTGATATTTCCCATGTAAGATTATCCCAAGTACCAGAGTACATTACTGCACCACGAGCTGAAACACTTTCAGCTTTTGTGCTAAAAACATCTCTGATTCCTTCTGCATTAACAGCTATTGCGCTGGATAAAGCCAGCATAGCTACTAATAGCAGGCTGATAATTTTTTTCATAAAAATTACCTTCCTTTCTAAAATTAAATAATTTTAAAAGTTTTTGCTAACGATTTAGATTAAATCTACCCTCCTTTACCTTGGTCAACTGCGCCTAAAGTGAGATAATATGCCGTTTTTTTCTATCAAGCACAGCTTTGCTGGGACTATTATACAAAAAAAAAAAAAAAAACAAGTCAAATTTATTTCAAAACACAAATATGCCTGTTTTTCTATATATTTTACACATATAAACGCAATGATTAACCTGTTTTTGTGCATTTTGTAAAAATATTTCGCACAAAAATCTTTTTGGACTGCACCAACTATTGACAAAACAATTAAAAGGCTTGTCATCAAAATTGGCTCCCTCTGACGAGGGAGCTGTCGAGTGAAACGAGACTGAGGGAGAGAAAATCTGCTTTTTTGCAGGATTTTTATCTCTTCTCTCCCTCCATCAAAACTTCCTCAGCCTCCCTTGTGTAAAGGGAGGTGGATTTTGCGAAGCAAAAGACGGAGGGATTGTATAGTGAATATATCATAAAAACAACCCCTCAGTCAGCGTTGCTGACAGCTCCCCTTACACAGGGGAGCCTTTGTGCAGTTTGCAAGAAATCAAAACACCCTTGCACAAAAAATTTTTTCGGGCTTATTCAAACTATTGACAAAGAGCCAATAAAAAAAAGCTATCAGGCGATTTTGTTCCTGATAGCTTTCAACATTTAGATTAATATTCTACTTTACCGTAGAGTGAAACACCCTTGTCGGAAAGATCATCTACAACCTTTGGCTCTCTCTTTTCAAAGCTCTCGCTTGATGAGTATGACTTGTTTTTATTGTAGCCACCCTTTGAGTAGCCTGATCTTCTTCTGTAGTTTTGTCTTGCGTTCTGGTCTGGTCCGATAACCACGTGACGTCTTGCATTTTCGCCCTCAGACCATGATGTAGCACCCTCAATCTCCTGCACAGCAGTGTGGATAATTCTTCTCTCATAAGGATTCATAGGCTCGAAAGAATGTTTAAATCCCTTTCTTGCTGCAAGCAAAGCGTGCTTTCTGCCAAGTGCTGATAGAGTTTCTTTGCGCTTTTCTCTGTAATCGCCAACATTGATGCTGATGCGATAATAATTATCATCTACATGATTAGCCACAAGGCTTGTGAGATATTGCAGAGCATCCAATGTTTCGCCACGTCTGCCTATCAGCATAGATGCATTGTCACCGGAGATAACAAAATCAACATTGTTATCTTCACAGCTCATCTCTATGCTTGTGCCCTCTATTCCCATTGCAGAGATCATTTTCTCCAAATAGCCTTTAGCTAAATCAAGTGGAGATGGATTTACAAAAGCTCTAACCTTTGCTTCCTTTCCTCCAAATAATCCCAATACTTTCTTTTCCGGCAGCTGTAAAACCTCAAACTCTGCTTCTGATGCGTCTACTCCTAATGCCTTGCAAGCTTCTTCTTTTGCTTTTTCTATGGTATCTGCCACACCGATTGCTTCTCTAATCAAAGCTAAAACACCTCCATTTTTTATCAATTCCTATGCACGTCTTTTTCTTTTATCTCTAGCAGAGCCACTCTTTGTGCCTCTTGCTGTGCTGTCATTGCTCCTGCATTGTAGAATATATTAAGTATCAATGTTAGTCCAAAGCTGATTACTGTAGAGCAGATCCAATAGAATCCTACAGCAGCCGGAACGCTATATGCGATCCACGCAGTGAACAATGGCATTGCGATAAACATAATTTTCATACAGCCTTGCTGTGTTTGGCCTGTTTTATTTATTCTCATTGTGATGAGTGTTGATGCTACGCTTGTAGCAAAACAAAGGAATGGTATTAAGAAATAAACACTGAAAACGCCTTTATTACTTGGTGTTTCCAAAAGATTAATACCAAAGTTAAAGCCATTACTAAAGCTCTCAAGCTTTGCAAAATCGGCATTGCTAAATCCCAAAAAGCTCTGCAAGCCATCACCAAAGTGTTCTTTTAGACTGTGGAAATTTGTGAGGAAGTTGATCTGTTCGTATCTCACGCCACTTGAGGCAGAAATGCCCATGCCCGGCAGAGATGCGATCTTCTGAATCGCACTGGAAACATACTCAGTGCTGATGTGAAGTGTGTTGTCAAGCGGGTACATTACAGAGTAGAAAACTCCCATAAGTAATAATAACGGAAGAAATGAAGTGAGACATCCGCTGGAGGGGCTAATGCCCTCTTTTTCATAAAGTTTTTGAATCTCCTGATTCATTCTTGCCTGATCGTTTGCATATTTTTTGCGGATTTCCTGCTGTTTCGCAGCCATTCTCGCATTGATAGCCATAGTCTTTTGTTGCTTAACAGACAGCGGAAACATGATTATACGAATTAGTATTGTGAACAAAATGATAGCCAGACCATAGTTTTGCAGTATATCATACAAAAACCACAAAACATAGCCAAATAGGCTTCCTATCCATTGAAATAATTGCATTTTAAGGCTTGTCCTCCAATTAGAATATATAAATAAAAACGATAGTTTCTTCTATAATTTTCTCTTTTTTTGTGGCACAGGGTCATATCCACCTTTAGAAAATGGATTACACCTGAGCACTCGCCACGCGGCGAGCATACTACCCACAAACGCTCCATGAATTTCGATAGCCTGCAGTGCATATGCAGAGCAGGTGGGAACATATTTACACGTGGGATGTTTTTTCAAAGGTGAGAGATTTTTTTGATAAAATTTAATTAATGCTATAAGCAAGCGTTTCATAACAAAAAATATTAAATCAGTCCGGCTTCTTTCAGATGCGCACGCATAACAGGCTCTATATCAGTACTTTTAAGATAAGTGGTCTTAGTTCTTGCCACGAAGATAAAGTCATAACCGGGCTTTATGCTGTCATACAAATTATAATATGCAGCCCTGATTATTCTTCTTGCACGATTTCGCTTAACGGCGTTACCAATCTTTTTCGCAGTGGTGATGCCATATTTTTTATCGCCGGTTCTGTTTTTCAAAACATATGTAACAAGCTCAGGAGAAACAAAGCTTTTGCCCCTGTTATAAATTCTTCTGAACTGCCTTCGACTTTTGACTGTAACTCTTTTCATAATAAAACCCGCCGCTTTACAAAAACTAGATATCAAACCCATTGTAAGCGACGAAGAGCTCTCATTCCTTTTTAATTTTAAACTGTTTGTCACATAACAAAGCACAGTCTTTTATATAATGTCTGCCGAAGCAAGATACAAAAAAACAATCTAAATTCATTCGACAGGCATTATATAAAAATTATAGACCACAGCAGTGGCCTAAAAATTTTTTAGTAAGACAAATGCTTTCTGCCCTTAGCTCTTCTACGAGCAAGAACTTTGCGTCCGTTTCTGTCTGCCATTCTCTTTCTGAAGCCATGCTCTTTCTTTCTGTGGAGCTTTTTAGGCTGATACGTTCTAAGCATTCTGAATGCCCCCTTTCGGATATACAAAACCTTGTTGGTCTATTATAAACTATATTTTCCCTTTAGTCAACCTTTTGACAATATTTTTTTACATTACCTCAGGTGCATCAATGTTAAACATCTCTAGTATACTTGCTATAACAGTTTTTGCACAATTACACAGCATTAGTCTGGCTGCTGTGAGACTTTCGTTATCGCCTTTTACTCTGCAAGCATTATAGAATCTGTGGAACAATGTAGCCAGCTGTGTCACGTACTTTGTGATAACAGTAGGATCATAGCTCTTTGCAGATGTTACTATCTCGTTTTCAAACGATGCAAGGTGATTTATGAGGTCTTTTTCTTCGTCACTGCTAAGGAGCATCAGCTCGTCTGTACTACACTTACGCAGGGCTACACCACTGCTCATAAGTGCTTTGATTATACTGCATATTCTCGCATGAGCATATTGCACGTAGTACACAGGGTTTTGAGAGTCTTCCTGAACTGCGAGATCAAGATCAAAATCCATTTGAGTGTTTGCCTCACGTGTGTTAAAGAGAAATCTTGCGCTATCGGTAGGCACTTCCTCCAGCAAATCTGCAAGCTGTATAGCCTTACCTGTACGCTTGCTCATTCTCACAAGCTCACCGTTTCTTACAAGCTTTACAAGTTGCATGAGAACCACATGGAGGTTTTCACTATCACAGCCTACAGAGTCCATAGCACCCTTGAGTCTTGCCACGTGACCGTGATGGTCTGCACCCCATACATCTATGCACAGATCAAATCCACGCTTAACAAATTTATTACGATGATAAGCTATATCAGCTGTGAAATATGTCGGATTTCCGTTGCCTCTTACCAAAACATCATCTTTAAGCTCCAGCTTGTCTATGTCGCTTTGGCTCTTGCCCTCAGCAAGCAATTTTTTGGTAAGCACTTCTTTATTTTTATACCACAAAGCACCGTCTTTTTCATAAGTAAGACCTGCTTTTTTTAGGATTTCGATAACCTCGTTAACCTCACCGCTGTTGTGCAACTCGCTCTCAAAGAACCACTTGTCATAGATTATCTTATACTTTGCGATATCAGATTGCATTTTGTTGATATTGAGTGGCAAAGCATAGTCTACAAGTGCTTTTTTTCTCTCTTCTTCAGGCACGTTGAGGTATTTATCTTTGTTTATCTCATAAAAAGCCTCTGCATGGTCGATTATATCGGCACCCTGATATCCATCCTCAGGAAACTCTAGGTTTGGGTCAAACTTTTGCAAGTATCTCACATTTAGAGAATTAGCAAATTTTTCTATCTGGTTACCTGCATCATTTACATAAAACTCACGCCAAACATCATATCCTGCCTTTGTAAGCACCGCTGCAAGACAATCGCCCAAGGCACCGCCACGAGCATTTCCCATATGCATTGGTCCTGTTGGGTTGGCAGAAACAAATTCAACCATTACCTTTTTGTTGCCACCAAAGTCACTGGAGCCATACTCCTTGCCGTCACGCTCGATATCAAACAGCACTTCGGCATAATATTCCGGTTTCACAAAGAAATTCAAAAATCCAGGGCCTGCTGTTTCACATTTTTCTATCAATGTGCCATCAAAGCTGATATTCTCGCATATAGCGGCGGCTATCTTTGCAGGTGCAGAACGAAATACTCTTGCGCCAACCATAGCTATATTAGATGCAAAGTCACCATGGCTTCTGTCTGCCGGTCTTTCTATTATAAAATCAGGCATCTCTGCCACGGCAAGCGCACCGTTTGCCTGAGCTGCCTTCACTGCATTTATCAATGCTTCTTTAATTTGGCTTACAACCTTGTTTGATGTATACATTTTTATATTATCCTTCCTTAATTGCTCTCAGATGTCAACTTGAAGTATATAAGAATATCGGCATCATTGTCAAGGGCAATTTTGTATTTCATATTAATTACAAGCTTTTTTTCACTCTTTTGTATATCCAGCTCATCGGTGGTGATGCTCATCATCATTTGTCCGGCAGGGCTGGCATAAACACTGGATGTAGTCTCGCCTTTTTTAAAAACCATTTTCGATTTAAGCAGACCGCTTCTAAGTAGCTCCACGCAATCATCCGAAGCTATTTTTACAGTTTCTTTATTTGCTATCTGATTGTCATCATCATAAAAGACAGTGTAATAAATATATGTTTTGCCGTTCTTCTCGGTGCGAAGTGCCGGCACATTGATAACACTCGTATCTTCGTCACCAAGCATTATCTGTCTGCTTTCCAGCGTGACAAGACAGTTGTTATTCAGTTCTGTCATTCTTTATCATCTCTTTACATATTTTCTGTTATATACATTATTATAGTAAGCGCTGCCAGAGGAGCAGTCTCTGTGCGTAATATACGCTTGCCTAGGCTTGCACAGCTTATGCCGTTATCCTCCAGCAACCTAATATCAGCCTCAGAGAAGCCTCCCTCACTACCCACAAATATTCCAAGCGATTTTGTATCTACTGTGATAAGAGAATTAGTGTTTTCGCCATATTTTTCATAATAGACTATGGCTTTTTCGAGGGTAGATGCATCTTTTGCGGCGTTCTCAAGAGTAAGAAGTGGCATTACCTTTGGCACCTTACCTCTACGAGATTGCATAGCGGCGTTTTTGGCTATTTTCTGCCAGCGCTCTATCTTTTTGTCCATGGATTTTTCATCAGGACGTGACACGCATCTGTCGGTGATGACAGGCACGATCCTGCCCACACCCAACTCCACAGACTTTTGTATTATCAAATCCATTTTGTCACTCTTTGTGAGTGCCTGATACAATGTAACCTCTATGCTCGGTTCACTTTCGCAGACATATTCGCTGACTACCTTAAAATCGACCTCGCTTTTGCTAATATTGGTAATTTCGCAGTCGTGACACATTCCATCAGGTGTGCAGAAAGTAACTATCTCGCCCACATTCATCCTAAGTGATTTTGCGATATGCGAGGCATCTTCACCATACAGTGTGTGAACCTTTTCTATTTTATCTGCAAAAAATAAAGCGGACAAATCGTTTCTTTCCTTTCGGGTTAATATCAATAAATCAGTATCTGTGGTAATTTGGTTTTGTCCAGCCAAAGAAGAATTTCTTTTACATTATCTTCAGAGAGTGCTAAATCTCTGCTTGTACACTCGTCACCACAGCAGAGGAACACACCAACCATATTGCCTGTTGTTTTTATCACAGCACCATATTTATATGCGCTTTCATCATACATAGACACAGCACTATCCCAGTCGCCGTTGCTCTCTACCACATATTTATTGTAGCTTGAAGAATTTTTATCAGTTACCCAATATGAGTTGCTCTCCAATTGGAAATAATCAAGCTTAGTATCAAGGCTTTTTTCCATACCAAAGGCATCTCCGATATCAAAGAAGCCTGCCGGTGTGAACTTGTCATTCTGTCCCGGATCAGGAGCCACACCCCAGTAGCCTATAAAGCCATCATCATAGCTATATATCTGCTTCCACTCGCCCGACGGCTGTTTTTCGTAGCAATACACATCAGAATAAACACTTCTTGTGCTTGCTATCACTATCTGCGTTCCTTTAATATCACTATATGATATGCCACCTGATGTAAGCATCTCAGTAAGCTCAGCAGGCTGTTCACTATCGGGTATACTGGAAGTTACAGGAGGCTCTGTCACCTCTGTGTCGGATTCCACACTATCTGATTCGGAACTGCTGTCTGTAGTGGCATCGGATGATGCCACACTGCTTGTCAGGTTTGATGATACATCAGGCAAGGAGTTGCTAGAGCTGATATTGTCAATAGTACCTGTGGGAATTTTGCCGTTTCCGTCAAGAATCTTTCCCACGCCCACAGTTACAGTGAAAGATGCTAAGAAAATAGCAATCATAACATATACGAGAAAATATTTGCTTTTTTTCCTTTTTGCCATTCTACACACCCCTCTATCATAATACAAGAACTATTAAGCCACCGATAACACCAAGTGCCGCTGTGAGTATTCCGATTATCACCCATGCCGGCTTGCTAAGACCAAGATAATAGCTCTCTGCATCATCTTCGTCATCCTCATCATTTAGCACAGCGTTATAAAGATGCTTTGCTTCGTCGTTTTTTCCGCTGACAACAAAATTATTGTAGTTAGTTTGCTGTTGACTGTCATCTTTTTCTTCTTTTGTTGTATTACCCGGCTTGTTCATCACCTTGGTTTCGGCTATATCCGACTTTGGAGATGGAGTCTTGTTTTCTGCTCGTGCTGGCTTCTCAGTAGCACGAATTACAATAGCTGTAGCATCTTCCACACAGTGATTTTCGTTTGCACTAAGCACGATGGATTGTGCGGCCGCCTTGCTACCCGATGTGTTTGCCATGATATGGGCAAGCACGTTCTGCGACAGCTTCTCCTTCACTCCACCGGTGCAAAGTATTATCGCATCATTGTTCACAAACTTAAATTCGGGAGTAAAGTTGAATTTTCCGTTATTCTGCTTATGTGTTTTATTATTAATATCAGTAAGTGGGATTACCTTGTGATTTCTATATATATACACTGTGCAATCGCCCTTATAATATATCTGAGCCACATCGCCCTTCACCTTAACCATGGCAAAGCTGTAGTTTTTGCTTCTCACAAGCTGATCTTCCAGATTTTCCATGCAGGCATTAACGGCGGCGTTGCCGGCATTTATAATGCTTGATTTGTATTCATTTATAACACTTACTTTTGACTTTTCAGATGGATGCAACTGTGAGAAAACAGCAAAAACACCTTTTTCCAGTACAGGAGATGCCTCTGTTTGGGTATTGTCAGATAGATAAGCACCGGGCAACATAGAGTCAAGATAGAAGCTGTCGGTAAACTCTCTGCTGGCAGAGCAATGCATCGAGCAGGCTGTGCTTCTCAGATTAAATTTGTTTTCACTCATGCTTGTTCCTCCGTTCTTTTATCAAATATATCAGTATTTAACGCACAAATACTCTCATTATTACAGACTTATAAGTGATTTTACTACAAAAAAAATGACTTGTAAAGTATTGTTAAAGCATTGTATTTATTATTACAAATGGGTTACTTATTTGCTTAAAAAATGTCAAAAAATAAGCGTTATATCCTGATGATTTTGCAATTTCAATTGACATAATCATTATGGACATATTATGAGTATAATATTATAAAAAATGGTTGCAACTGGTAGAAGCGAGGATAATTTTTAAGATGGATTTTAGAGCTAAAAAAAGCAAGCTTCTTTAAAAGACGTAATATTTTTGTGCAATCAATAAAAAATAATCAACATATGTATTTGATATTTTGTTAAAGTTACAATAATTATAGAAATCCTTGACATTGATTTCAATGCTTGGTATAATTTCAACATCAGTTTAGCGATTTAAAGCGCTATTTGATTGGAGGTCATTTTTATGAATTTATTGAAGAAAACATTATGTGCAGCATTGGCATTGGTTATGGTAGCATCAGTGGCTACAACCGGTTTTGCTCAATCAAAGGTGCCAAACAGAGTGAGAGTAGGTAGCTCTTTTGGTGACATTGATATTGGTGAGGTTCCTTTCAAGAGCTACGAGCAGCTTGGTGAGAAGAGCATTGTATCCATGGCAGCAGGCAAGATGGGCACAACACCTTCATCATATAGCTCAGTAGACGAGGGATATATCACTTCTGTTAAAAATCAGGGCGATTATGGCACTTGCTGGGCACACGCTACAGCCGCCGCAACAGAAGCCTCAGCTATCAAGAACCTCGACTTCCCGCTTTCTACAAATATTTCTGAGCTTCATTTGGCTTACTTCCACTATAGTCCTTCTTATGATGCTCTCTCTATGCTTTCGGGCGATAAAAATGCAATGAGCCCAATGTATGAATACTATTATGGTTTCCTTGATATGGGTGGTTCACCATATCTCACACCATTCACATTGGCTCGCTGGACCAGCTCAGTTGACGAAGAAATCAATCCTAAATATGCATACAGCAACGCTAGAAAAAACTTTAGCGTAAGCGATAAAAGCGAAGCTTACAGCCTTTCTGAGCTTCACCTTGAGAATATGTATTGGGTATCACCTGCCGATAAAGATGATATGAAATACATGATTATGAAGTATGGCGCAGGCACATTCTCATATTATCATGATGACAAATACATGAACGAATCTACAGCAGCTTTCTGCAACACTAATGAATCTTCCACAAACCATCAGGTTACAGTAGTAGGTTGGGATGACAACTATAGCAAGAGCAACTTCCTTAGTCGCTATCAGCCAAAGAACGATGGCGCATGGCTTATAAAGAACAGCTGGGACACCGTATGGGGTGACAACGGCTACTTCTGGGTTTCTTATGAAGACACATCAGCACTTTCAAGCTGGTCACAGTTCTATGAGTATGGATTGGCTGATAACTTCGACAAAAACTATCAGCATGACGGTACTTCAGTCTTCACAACACAGGATGTATACGGTTCTGCATCTATGGCAAACGTATTCACAGCTCAATCATCAGAAGAGCTTAAAGCTGTTTCATTCTGGACAGCACAAAACTATGTTGACTATTCTATCGACATTTACACAGATCTTGCAGACAGCAGTGATCCTACAAGCGGTACACCAACACTTGCAACACCTATAACAGGCACAGAAGACTATTGTGGTTATCACACAATTGAGCTTGATGAAGCTATCGAGCTTTCAAAGGGAGAGAGCTTCTCTATAGTAGTTACATTATCAGCAGTTGCAGAAGATCAGACTTGCTTATTCGTAGATCAGTCTGAGGATTGGTCTTGGGTAGTATTCACAAACGTATCAAAGCCAGGCGAAAGCTTCTTCAAGTCTGCTTCAAGCTCAACATGGACAGACAAGAGTGCTTCAGGTATAAACTACCGTATAAAGGCATTTACAGATTCTTTGGGATCATCAGATGATGTTATCACAGATGATGACAGCTCCGATGTAGATGTAACAACAGACACAGAGGATGATACAACTATCACTTATCCTTGGAGCGATTTTGAAAACTCAGACGCTAAGGACGCAGAGTTCCTCTCATCACCTACTCTACACACAGCAGTTATAAAGTCATATATGCTTGGCGATGCAGACGGCGACGATACTGTTTCCATGCAAGACGTTGTAATTATGCAGAGAGCTATTGCAAAATTGATAACACTTGAAGGCGATCGTCACAGTGCATCTGATATTGATTCCAACGACAGTGTCACAATGGAAGACGTAGTTCTTCTTCAAAAGCATATTGCAAACCTAATTTAATTTAAATATTTTACCTTCTGAGAATAATTTTTAAAAGGGAAGTCATCTTTGGTGGCTTCCCTTTTAGTTTTGTGATTAAATGTATTTTTTTAAATAAATAAAAATATGATTTTAATATGTTAAAAAATATATTCGTTATTTTTTTATCAATATTACTGGACAACCGTCGATATTTGTAGTATTATAGTATGGTACTACAAAACAGTAGGGGCAAAATGTTTATCAAATGTGGTTTTATGCACATTTGGTAGTGTTGTTTTGTCTGGGTATTTTTTTAAGGAGGAAGTTTGATGCAGAAAAAAATCAGCAGTATTCCTTTTAGTGGTACTCCGGAGCAGGAGGCTAAGCTAAAGGAAGTAATTTCAAATCATAAGGACGACCCCGGTGCTGTTATGCCTGTGCTTCAGCAAGCTCAGGATATCTACGGCTACCTACCTATCGAAGTGCAGACTATGATAGCAGAGGGCTTGAATGTTCCACTCGAAGAGGTATACGGTGTTTCCACTTTTTATTCACAATTTGCATTGTCACCAAAGGGCAAGTACAATATTTCTGTTTGCCTTGGCACAGCATGCTATGTTAAAGGCTCAGGCTTGTTGTTAGACGAGCTTACTAAGGAGCTTGGCATTGGAGCAGAGGAATGTACACTTGATGGTCAGTTCTCTCTCACAGCCTGCCGTTGCATAGGCGCTTGCGGTCTTGCACCTGTTCTCACAGTAAACGATGATGTTTATGGCAGACTCGTGCCGGAGCAGATCGCCGGAATCATAGAGAAATACAGAGCTTAAGTTTAGACGGAGGTATTTGTGTAATGATTACGATTGAAGAATTAAAAGTTATCAGAGATAAAACAAGAAAAGAAATAGAGATCAGACTTGGCGCAGACAAAAAGTCTGATGATAAAAAGGATAAATAAGGAGGCAGCAATAATGTATCGTTCTAATGTACTTGTTTGCGGCGGTACGGGATGTACCTCCTCTAACAGTCAGGCAATCATCGCAAAGCTGAGAGAAGAGATTGCAGCAAGAGGTCTTGAAGAAGAAATCAATGTAGTTCAGACCGGTTGCTTTGGTCTTTGTGCTTTGGGTCCGATTATGATAGTTTATCCGGAAGGTAGCTTCTATAGCAAAGTAGAAGTAGAAGATATTCCGGAGATAGTAGAAGAGCACCTTGTAAAGGGCAATGTGGTTAAGCGTTTGCTTTACCAAGAGACAGTAAAGGGTGATGAGGTAGTTGGTCTTAACGAGACAGCTTTCTACTCAAAGCAACAGCGTCTTGCTCTTAGAAACTGCGGTGTTATCGATCCGGAAAGAATTGATGAATATATAGCAATGGATGGTTATTCAGCTCTTGCTAAGGTTCTCACAGAAATGAAGCCTGAGGATGTAGTAAACGAGATCCTCGAATCAGGCCTCAGAGGCAGAGGCGGCGGCGGATTCCCAACCGGTAGAAAGTGGAGCTTCGCAGCTGCTCAAAAATCAGATGAAAAATATGTTTGCTGTAATGCAGACGAAGGCGACCCAGGTGCATTTATGGACCGTTCCGTTTTGGAAGGCGACCCACACGCCGTATTAGAGGCTATGGCAATCGCAGGTTACGCTATCGGTGCATCACAGGGTTATATATATGTTCGTGCAGAGTATCCTATCGCTGTTAAGCGTTTGCAGATAGCTATAGATCAGGCTCACGAATATGGCTTGTTGGGTGACAACATCTTTGGCACAGGCTTCAAGTTTGACATTCAGCTTCGTCTGGGTGCCGGTGCATTCGTATGCGGTGAAGAGACAGCTCTCATCACATCTATCGAGGGTAACAGAGGCGAGCCAAGACCACGTCCTCCATTCCCAGCTGTTAAGGGACTTTATCAGAAGCCAACAATCCTTAACAACGTAGAAACTTATGCTAACATCTGCCAGATTATCTTAAATGGCGCTAAGTGGTTTAGCTCTATCGGCACAGAGAAGAGCAAGGGTACTAAGGTATTTGCTCTTGGTGGTAAGATTGAGCACACAGGTCTTGTTGAAGTACCTATGGGTACAACATTACGTGAAATAGTAGAAGAAATCGGTGGCGGCGTGCCGGATGGCAAGAAGTTTAAGGCTGCACAAACAGGTGGTCCTTCCGGTGGATGTATTCCTGCAGATCATCTTGATGTTCCGATCGATTATGACAACCTTATTGCTATCGGCTCTATGATGGGTTCAGGCGGACTTATCGTAATGGACGAAACAACTTGTATGGTTGATATCGCTAAATTCTTCCTTGAGTTTACAGTTGATGAATCCTGCGGTAAATGTACACCATGCCGTATCGGCACAAAGCGTCTTCTTGAAATGCTTGAGCAGATCACAAACGGCAATGGTACACTTGAATTGCTCGACGAGATGGAAAAGCTTTGCTATTATATCAAGGATAATGCACTCTGTGGTTTGGGTCAGACAGCTCCTAACCCTGTTTTGTCTACACTCAAGTTCTTCAGAGATGAGTATGTAGCTCACGTAGTTGATAAGAAGTGTCCTGCCGGCGTATGTAAGGCATTGCTCACACTTTCTATCGACCCTGACAAGTGTAAGGGTTGCACAATGTGTGCTAGAGTTTGTCCTGCTGGCGCTATCAGCGGTACAGTTAAAAATCCACATACTATTGATACTACAAAGTGTGTTAAGTGCGGAGCTTGCATAGAGAAATGTAAGTTCGGTGCAATTTCCAAGAAATAATTAAGGAGTGCTGCAAAATGGATTTAGTAAATATAAAAATTAACGGTATGTCCTATGCCGTACCGCAAGGCTCCACTATTTTGGAGGCTGCAAGATATGCCGGCATACATATTCCTACACTTTGCTTCTTAAAAGATATCAACGAGATAGGCGCTTGCCGTATGTGCGTTGTAGAAGTAAAGGGTGCAAGAAGCCTTGTGGCTGCTTGTGTATACCCTGTAAACGAGGGTATGGAAATCTTCACAAATACAAAGAAGGTTCAGGAGTCTCGCAAGACTACTCTCGAGCTTATTCTTTCTAATCATAATAAAAAATGTCTATCCTGCTCAAGAAGTGTTAACTGCGAATTGCAGACACTTTGTAAAGAGCTTGGCGTAGACGATGTTTCTCGCTTTGATGGCGCTATGACAGAGACTACAAAGGACGAATCAACACTTTATCTTGTAAGAGATAACAGCAAGTGTGTTCTTTGCCGTCGTTGTGAAGCTGCTTGTACAGATCAGTTTGTTGGCGTTATCGGCTCAAACAACAGAGGTTTTGACACAGTTATCGGCTGTGCATTCAACAAAGACCTTGCAGATGTAGCTTGTGTAGCTTGCGGTCAGTGTATTGTAGCCTGTCCAACAGGCGCTCTCTCTGAGAGAGATAATACAAGCGAGGTTTTCGATGCTATCAACGATCCTGAAAAGGTTGTTATAGTTCACACTGCTCCGGCAGTAAGAGCTGCTCTTGGCGAGAGCTTTGGTATGCCGGTTGGTACAAATGTAAAGGGCAAGATGGTAGCAGCATTGCGTCGTCTTGGCTTTGACAAGGTATTTGATACCGACTTTGGTGCAGACCTCACAATTATGGAAGAATCCACAGAATTCTTAAATAGAGTTAAAAACGGAGGCAAACTCCCAATGATCACATCATGCTCACCAGGATGGATCAAGTTCTGCGAGCATTATTATCCTGATCTTTTGGATAACCTCTCTACTTGCAAATCACCACAACAGATGACAGGCGCAATAATCAAATCATATTACGCTGAAAAAGAGGGCATTGATCCTAAGAACATTGTTGTTGTAAGTGTTATGCCTTGCATAGCTAAGAAGTTTG
Organism: Clostridiaceae bacterium; assembly: GCA_016296885.1. Taxonomy (GTDB): domain Bacteria; phylum Bacillota; class Clostridia; order Oscillospirales; family Acutalibacteraceae; genus JAEEHZ01. The sequence goes on from JAEDHT010000026.1 coordinate 25,873, forward strand.
AGATCAAGAGAGATCATCAGAATGCTGTTGGTGAGGAGATCGCAGATATTGATATCTCTATCACAACAAGAGAGCTTGCAAAGATGATTAAGATGGCTCAGCTCGACTTTGTTAATCTTCCTGATGAAGATTTTGATCCGGCTTTGGGTATCACAACCGGTGCAGCAGCTATTTTTGGTGCAACAGGCGGTGTTATGGAAGCTGCTCTTAGAACAGCAGCAGACTTGCTCACAGGCGAAGACCTCAAGGAAATCGATTATAACGATGTAAGAGGTACTGAAGGTATCAAAGAAGCTAAGTATGACGTAGCAGGCATGGAGATCAAGGTTGCTGTTGCAAGCGGACTTAAGAACGCTGCAAAGATTCTTGACAAGGTTCGTGCAGGCGAGGCAGATTATCAGTTTATCGAGATCATGTGTTGCCCAGGCGGTTGCGTAAACGGTGGCGGTCAGCCTATCCAAAACGCTGATGTAAGAAACTTCTCAGACATCAGAGCTGATCGTGCTAAGGTGCTTTATGATGAGGACAAGAACCTCCCACTCAGAAAGTCACACGAGAGTCCGGTAATAAAGAAGCTTTATGAGGAATACCTCGGCGAGCCAGGCGGTCATAAGGCTCACTCCTTGCTCCATACTGAATATGTAGCAAGAAAGAAGTATTAATTTAGAGTTATTCTTTTTTTCATAATTTTTCTCTTTTAGGAAAAACGGCAGTTGTCCTTGTGGCGCTGTCGTTTTTCCCTTCTTGCAAGAATATTAGGAGCTGTTTTATCATATGATTTTTAAATAGTTATTTTTTAAGTTAATTCCCAAAGTAAGTTCCACAGTAGGAAAGGAGTAGAAGTTAC
>JAEDHT010000027.1 GCA_016296885.1 Clostridiaceae bacterium
ATATTTGAGTTGAATTTTCTTTTTTATTTGTCACCCATCAATTGTACCATAACAACCTTTTTTATGGTGCTTGACTTTTTCTCATCATAGTGCCATAATCATGTGAGTGAATATATTACAGATGGGTGAAACAATGTACAATATAAATGAAGTTGTGAATAATTTAGAAAATAAAAATGATATTGATGATGACAATCTGAGATTTCTCTTGGAAAATCGGGATGTAGAGAGTGCGTTATTTTCTGTAGCTGACGCTGTACGCAGAGATTATTATGGGGACGATGTCTACATAAGAGGACTCATAGAAATATCAAACTATTGTAAAAATAATTGCTATTATTGTGGTATAAGGCGAGATAATAAAAATATCGCACGTTACCGTCTCACAAAATCAGATATTTTAGAATGTTGCGATGCCGGATATTTACTTGGATTTAGAACCTTTGTTATGCAGGGTGGGGAAGATGGAGGATTTGATGATAAAGAAATCTGCGATATTGTGTCTTCAATTAAATCAAAATATCCTGATTGTGCCGTAACACTGTCTATCGGTGAAAAAACCAAGGAAGCATACAAGGCATATTTTGATGCCGGCGCAGATAGATATCTGCTTCGCCATGAAACTGCGTGTGAAGCTCACTATCAGCAGTTGCACCCACAAAGTATGAGTCTGAAAAATAGGAAAGAATGTCTTTATAATTTAAAGGAGATAGGATATCAGGTGGGTGCCGGTTTTATGGTAGGCTCACCATATCAAACTATTGAGAATATAATAGCTGACTTAAGATTTTTGCAAGAGCTTCAGCCTGATATGGTTGGTATAGGGCCATTTATCAGCCATCATGACACCCCGTTTAAAGATTTTGCGAATGGGGAGCTTCATCTGACACTTAGGATAATTGCCATAGTTAGACTTATGCTACCATATGCCCTCATACCATCAACCACAGCCTTAGGCACTATCTCGAATGATGGAAGGGAACTTGGTCTAAGAGCCGGTGCTAATGTAGTTATGCCAAATCTTTCTCCATCATCTGTGAGATCATTATATAGCTTATATGACAACAAAAAACACAGCGGAAGCGAAGCCGCAGAAAGCTTAAATCTGCTTAAGGTGCAAGTAGAAAACGCCGGCTACCATGTTGTAACAGATGTGGGTAATGTTAAAAGATAATAAAAAATTATAAAAAAATCCTCACCGTGGATATTTTCCATGATGAGGATTTTGTATTATTAATTTAAATTATTTAAAGAATTCTTCAAAAGCTCTAAATGCCATATAAACATCAATTTTAGAAACTATCTCATATGGTGCGTGCATAGAAAGAACAGGCACCCCAAGGTCTACAGTGTCTACATCGAGGTTAGCAACATATTTTGCAATGGTTCCACCGCCGCCGCCGTCAACCTTGCCGAGCTCGCCGATCTGCCACAAAACTTTTCCATTGTCAAGCATATCACGAATTTCGCCCATATACTCAGCAGAAGCATCGTTTGTGCCACCTTTTCCGCCACTGCCTGTGTATTTTGTGATAACAACACCATTGTTGATGTAGCTTGAGTTATTAGCCTCATAAGCACTTGCATAAGTTGGATCATATGCAGCATTTACATCAGCAGAGAGACATTTACTCTTGTGGAGCACGTGATGCACTTCATATCCCTCAGCCTTAGCAAGATCTTTGATGAAATACATCATATATCTGCTCTGCATACCGGTGTTACCATCTGAGCCTGTCTCTTCTTTGTCTGTGAGAACAGAAATAACAGTGTTTTCCGGTGTTTTTGCACTGAATGCTGCCATGAGTGCAGGATAAGCGCACACACGATCGTCATGACCATAAGCGCCCACCATACTTCTATCAAATCCGATATCTCTTGCTTTGAATGCAGGAACAGCTTCAAGCTCTGCTGTGAGGAAGTCGGATTCTTTGATATCATACTTATCTTTTAATAGCTTCAAAATGTTGAGCTTTACAAGCTCACTTTCTTTATCATCTCTGAATGGTCTGCTACCCACCAAAATGTTAAGGTTTTCGCCCTCGATAATCTTGCTACCCGTCTTAGACATTTGCTCACGGCCGAGGTGAGGGAGAAGGTCTGTTACGCAGAAGCATGGCTCGTCATCTCTTTCACCGATAGAAACTTCTATTATCTTACCGCCCTTGCAAGCTACAACACCATGAAGTGCAAGTGGTATAGCTGTCCACTGATATTTTTTGATACCACCATAGTAATGGGTTTTGAACATAGCAAGCTCGCTGGACTCATATAGAGGGTTTGGCTTAAGATCAAGTCTTGGGCTGTCAATATGAGCTATAGCAAGCTTAACGCCCTCGCTAACGCCCTTTTTACCCATAACAGCAAGCATAATAGCCTTGCCACGGTTATTTACATATACCTTGTCGCCGGCGCTGTATTTTTTGCTTGGATCATATTCGGTAAAGCCCTCAGCAATAGCAAGTCTGATTGCTTCCTTTACACATTCTCTTTCTGTTTTTCCTGCATCAAGATATTTCTTGTAACCTTCGCAAAAGTCATCCGCTTTTTTTATTTCATCATCACTGATAACAAGTGCACCGTTTCTGCGGTTAAGAAAAAGCTCTTCTTTGAGCTGTGATGCTAATGATTTTTCTGACATTTTTAATTACCTCCGTTTTCTTTATTGTCGTCATTAAAATATAAATAATCATAAACCTCTTTTGAGGACAATACACGTTTTACATAGTTTCTTGTTTCATCAATCGGGATATTATCAAGGTCTATCCCATTTGACGAACAATCAGGGTTTTTAAGCCATTTTTCCACATTACCGGGTCCTGCATTATAGGCGGCGATAGCAGTTTTTTCGCTGTCAAAGTGATCTAGCAGATACCTAACATAGTAGCAACCATATTCGATATTGGTTGCAGTGTCATATAGCATTTCCACGCCCACATCAGGCAGACTATCATCACTGTTTTTTAGCCACGAAAAAGTATCAGGCATAACCTGCATTAGCCCAATGGCTTGAGCATGAGATTGCGCATCTTCATCAAAGCCACTTTCACAGCGTATTATACTATACACAAGAGAGGACTCTAAATTATATTTTTCCGCCGTTATATTCACGCTCTCCTGATATTTAATCGGATAAAACAACTTAAACAGAGAATCACGACATACATATATAATACACGCAAAAGTAAAAAATAACAATAAAAATTTAATAATTTTTTTGATAGTAAGTAATCCTCCGCTCTTTTTATTTTATATTAATACTAGAAATAATATTTTGTATCTGAGGAAAGATATCCTCCACAGAGCCATTGTTATATATTACAAAGTCTGAATGGGATACAAAATAATCAGCACTATACTGCGAATTTATCCTTTTTTTTGCTTCACTTTCTGTTATGTTATCACGCTTTATTATTCTTTGTAGTCGAATTTCGTCATCTGCTACAACGCTGATGATGTGGCAACATAATATATCAATTCCGCTTTCAAAAAGCTGTGGTGCATCAAAAAAAATGATGTTATTATTATTCTCAGAAAAACGCTTGATTTCATTTAGCATTTCGTGCAATACAAATGGATGCACAGCATTATTAAGCATAGTAAGCTTATCCTTATCAGAAAAAACTATATGCGCAAGTTTTTTTCTATTTATAACACCATTTTCTACAGCGTCAGGGAAGAGGACTTTCACCAAAGTATTGCACATAGCACCCTCTACCATCACATTTCTCGATATAGCATCAGCGTCTATTACAGCGTAGCCGTTTTTCTTAAGATACTCAGAAACCGTACTTTTTCCACTTCCTGTTTGACCTGTTAGACCAATCAGCTTTATATTACTCAATTTCGATCACCTCAAAGCCTGCCGCCCTGATTAGGCGATTATATACAGCTAGTCCTACTCCATCAGTGCCCGGACATCTGCCGTAAACCAATTCATATCCCTGCTCATCTATTTTTCTAAGAGCATCAAAAAGCTTACTAGCCTGCTCCGTATAGTCGTCTTTCTTGCCATATGATATGCAATGTATATCCTTTATATTACTTAAATCCTCGTTATAGCATAATGCAACCATTTTTCCTGTGCTATGCTCTGCCAAATACTTATAATAATTGTTATCGTCAGATTTTATCAAAACTACCTTTGCTTTGGGTGCGTAGTGCTTATATTTCATACCCGGACTAGACACTCTTTGTCCTTCTTTAAGCGGATTTAGCACAGCCGGATCAACCAAAACTTCGCCCAACACTGATTCCAACATTTCATGAGTGATACCGCCCGGTCTGAGAAGCACCGGTTTTTCCGGCACAAGTGTGATTACAGTTGATTCCAATCCAACGCTACATTCTCCACCATCCAAAATAGCATCTATCCTGCCATCGAGGTCTTTTTTTACATGATCGGCACTTGTGGGGCTAGGGCTACCCGATAAATTAGCCGAGGGTGCGGCCAGAGGTACGCCTGATGCCTTTATTAGCTCTCTTGCCACAGGGTGTGACGGAAAGCGTATTGCCACTGTGTCCAGTCCTCCGCTTATTTCTGATGGTATTACATCAGATTTAGGGAAAACTATTGTAAGAGGGCCGGGACAAAATGCTTCTATAAGTTTTTTTGCATTTTCGGGGAAGCTTGTCACGAGCGGATATATCTCTTCCACTGAAGACACGTGCACGATCAGCGGATTGTCTGAGGGTCTGCCCTTGGCTGAATATATCTTTTTCACAGCACTGCCGTTAGTAGCATCGGCCGCAAGACCATATACTGTTTCTGTTGGCATTGCAACTAATCCACCATTTTTTATAATTTCGGCGGCTGTATCTATTTCTTTTTCTGTAAGAAAAAGGGTTTTCATCAATTAACACTTTCTTTCAATTTTTCCGTTCTGTCGGCTGTGATAAGTGGTTCTATCACCATATCAAGCTCACCGTTGAGGATATCATCTATTCTATATAGAGTTAATCCAATTCTATGATCAGTTACACGTCCTTGAGGATAGTTGTATGTTCTTATTCTCTCGCTTCGATCGCCTGTGCCCACCTGAGAGCGTCTTTCTTCTGCCACAGCATCTGTCTGTTTTTGCCTTTCTGCATCAAGTAGACGTGATTTAAGCACTTTCATAGCCTTGTCTTTATTTTTATACTGACTTCTCTCGTCCTGACATTCTACTACTACGCCGGTTGGTATATGTGTTATGCGAATAGCAGATTCTGTCTTGTTGATATGCTGACCGCCTGCACCGCTTGATCTATAGGTGTCGATTTGCAGATCGGCTGGGTTGATCACAATGTCCACGTCGCTGGCCTCAGGCAAAACAGCCACTGTGACGGTAGATGTGTGTATTCTTCCACCTGATTCGGTTTCAGGTACACGTTGCACACGATGCACACCGCTTTCGTATTTCATCTTAGAAAAAGCACTGTCACCGTTTATCATAAAGCTGACTTCTTTAAATCCGCCCAGCTCAGTTTCGTTAGCATTAATAAGCTCGGTTTTCCAGCCTTTTTTTTCTGCATACATACTATACATTCTATATAGCACATATGAGAACAAAGCGGCTTCTTCACCGCCGGCTCCGCCTCTGATCTCTATGATAACATTTTTGTCATCGTTTGGGTCTTTGGGCAGTAGCATAAGCTTTAACTCATTTGAGAGACTTTCTAATTTTTCTTCATTTTCAGAAAGCTCTGCACGTAAAATTTCTTTAAAATCAGCGTCACAGCTGCCATCATGCAGCAGCTCTCTTTCTTCTTCTATTTCGTCTTTAGTATTTTTATACTCATTATATTTCAAAACAACAGGCTCTATCTGAGAAAACTCTTTCATCGTCTGCCTGTATAGCTCTTGATCAGACACTACCTGCGGATCAAAGAGCTTATTTTGAAGCTCATCATATTTTTTTACAAAAATATTTAGCTTATCAAACATCGTGGTGTTCACCCTCAAATACAATAATTTATTTTAATACGACATTATCATTGCCAATTCTTCTTTTTAACTCATCTACCATAATGTTGTTAAGGTCTACAGCATTTTGCTTTGGCAGATGCTCATATTGCTTTATGTCCTCATAATAATATGACACAGGTATCTTCCCACCCTCAAACACAGAAAGCACAAGACCGGCTTCATTTTTTTCCTTGCAATTTTGCGAAGAAAATCTCAGATAAAGTCGTTTTATATTACTATAGTCAACGTTTTTTTGGCTGTAATCATTATGAGTAGCGGTGTTTTCTTTAAAAGTATTTTCGTCAATTTTAGATACTTTGTTACATATCAGCTTAACATTATCCTCCTGCACGTTCACCGTTGCCATAATATTGACGATATTGCCCTCAATTAGTAGATTTTTGCACACATCAAAGGTTTTTGCAAAGACAAGCATTTCAATATTTGCGGTCATATCTTCAATTTGCACAATAGCCATTGTAGCTCCGTTTCTTGTCTGCCTTATATTTACGACTCCAAGTATGGCAGCTATTCTAACACTTGCTCCATCTGTATATCTTTTTGATGGTGAGTCGTGTTCCTTTATATCTGCTATCAGGTCTAGCTTTGACGATTTGATATAATTCTCAAATTGAAGCATAGGATGCCCTGTAAGGTACATTCCGGTGATTTCCTTTTCCATAGCCAGCAGATCGCTTTTTATATATTCTCCCACATTAGGAAGTGTGGGCTGAGCTGATATTTTATCTTCATCGTTGCATAGGTCGAAGATGTTTAACTGTCCCTCAGCGTTTGTTTTTCTTTCTTCCTCTAGCTGTTCCATTATGGATTTGGCGGAGAAAATCATCTGCTTTCGTGTTGCACCCATTTCATCTAGGGCACCACATTTTATAATGCTTTCGAGACCTCTTATATTTATGCTTTTGCCTGTCATTCTCTTGCAAAAGTCATAAAAGCTTTCGTAAGGCATCAAACCTCTTTCAGAGATAATATCTCTGATATTGCCCACTCCGAGATTTTTGATTGCAAGAAGTCCAAAACGTATACCATCATCAGTGACAGTGAAGCCTAAGTCACTTTTGTTCACGTGTGGAGGCAAAACCTTAATACCCAATCGTTTACATTCATCTATATATTTTATCAGCTTGTCGGTGTTATCCAAAACGCTTGTGAGCAGTGCCGACATAAATTCCTTAGTGTAATGGCACTTATACCATGCTGTTTCATAAGAGATATTGGCGTATGCGGCGGCATGGGATTTGTTAAAAGCATAACTCGCAAAGCTTTCCATTTCATTAAAAATAGATAATGCAGTTTTTTCATCTACTCCGCGTCTTAGGCAACCATCTACCAGCAGATTGCCATCTTCGTCGGTGAGGCCATATATAAATACTTCCTTTTCATGCTCCATGGTAGCTTTATCCTTTTTGCTCATGGCACGACGAACCACATCGGCTCGTCCCAAGGAATACCCCGCCAGTGTTCGGAAAATCTGCATTACCTGCTCCTGATACACTATGCATCCATATGTTACCTTTAAAATATGCTCAAGCAATGGATGCTTATATACGATTTTATCGGGATTATGTCTGTTTTTGATATATGTTGGAATAGAGTCCATAGGGCCGGGACGATATAGCGAGGTGAGTGCCACCAAATCTTCTATAGATTGTGGCTTCATCTGTGCAAGCACAACCTTCATTCCGGGCGACTCAAACTGAAAAACGCCCTCAGTAAGCCCTTTTGAAAACATATCAAAAACAGCTTTATCACTTTTATTGATATCGTCTTCTGAGAAATCAGGATTAGATTTTTTTATCAGTTCGATAGTTTTGTTTAGTAATGTGAGGTTTCTAAGCCCCAAAAAGTCCATTTTTAAAAGACCGAGTTTTTCTATATTTGTTTTTTCAAACTGAGTTACCACAGCTTCATCATTTTTTGATAATGGCACATACTCATGCACGGGTTTATCTGTGATAACCACGCCTGCTGCGTGTGTTGTAGTGTGACGTGGCATACCCTCTATTTTCATCGCTATGTCGATAAGCTCGTGTATCTGAGGGTCTGTGTCATATCTTGTGCGAAGCTCCTTAGAGCTTGCAAGGGCCTTTCCTAATGTTACAGATAGCTCAAATGGCACCATCTTAGCCACAGAGTCCACTACGCCATAGGGAATATCAAGCACTCTGCCCACATCTCTTATGGCGCCTCTAGCCGCCATTGTACCAAATGCCGCAATCTGAGAAACATGGTCTGCTCCATATTTCTCTACCACGTAGTCTATAACCTCTTGACGTCTCTCTTTGCAGAAGTCTATATCAAAATCGGGCATACTAATTCTTTCCGGATTAAGAAAACGCTCAAAATACAAGTCATATTTAATCGGATCAATACCGGTTATACCAATGCAATAGGCGGCGATACTTCCGGCACCCGAACCTCTGCCGGGCCCTACAGGTATTTTTTTGCTTTTGGCATAGTTTACAAAATCCTGCACAATGAGATAGTAATCAACAAAGCCCATCTCTTTGATAACGCCAAGCTCGTATTCTAGTCTCTCGATAATTGACTTGTCCGGTGACTCACCATAGTATTTATATAGACCGTCATAGCATTTATTACGGAAAAACTCATAGTGGTCCATGCCATTTGGCACATCAAATCTAGGTAGCTTAGTATTGCCAAATTCAAAATCGAAATTGCACATTTCGGCAATTTTAGCTGTATTTTCAAAGGGCTCATCGCCCAATCCGGGAAACGCATCACGCATTTCTTCCTCTGATTTTATATAAAATTCAGAGGTCTGAAATTCCATTTTATCTACATCAGTTATTTTATGGTTGGTCTGAATACACAGTAGAATTTCGTGAACCTTGCTGTCTTCTTTAGAGATATAGTGACAGTCGTTAGTAGCAACAAGCGGTATGCCGGTTTCTTTTGAAATCTTAATGATTCCCTCATTTACCTGCTTTTGCTGTTCTATACCGTGGTTTTGAATTTCAAGATAGAAATTCCCCCTGCCAAACAAAGAATCATAGTAAATCGCCTTGCTCTTTGCTTCATCATATTTACCATTAGAGATAAGAGTGGGTATCTTTCCGGCAAGACAGGCAGAGAGACACACCAATCCTTCACAATGCTCTTTCAGAAGCTCTTCATCAATTCTTGGTTTATAGTAAAATCCTTCTGTCCAAGCTTTAGATACCATATATATCAGGTTTTTATAGCCTTGCTCATTTTTGCATAGGAGTACCATGTGGTTGTTTTCTCTGTCAGACACATTTTTATTATGCATAGAACCAGATGCAACATACACCTCACAGCCAATTATTGGCTTGATATTCTCAGCTTTAGCTGCCTTATAAAAATCGACAGCACCATACATAACGCCGTGATCAGTTATTGCCACGGCGCCTTGGTTGAGTTCCTTAGTTCTTTTTATGATATCTTTAATGCGACAGGCACCATCCAACAGGCTATATTCGCTATGGAGGTGCAGATGAACAAATGACATATAAAACCCTCTTTTTTTATCAAATCTGATGCCACTTAACACCCATAGGAGTATCCTCAAGGACAATGTTCATTTCTTTTAGCTTGTCTCTTATCATATCAGCTGTTGCAAAGTCCTTGTTCTTTCTGGCTTGTGTGCGCTGTTCTATCAGCTTTTCCACTTCTTCTGCCAGACTTTGTTTTTTCTCTATTACCACAATACCAAGCACATCGCATAGCTCGTCAAAAAGATCTGCACATCCTTGTGCAAATTCCTTTGATGATGTGTCATTCACAGAAGTGTTGATATCTCTTGCTATATCAAAAATCACAGAAATAGCATTTGCTGTGTTGAGGTCATCGTCCATAGCCTCTTTGAATTTTTCCCTGTAGCTGTCCATTTCATTAATACGAGTCTTTTCATCATCTGTAGGTTCTGCTGTTGCATTGTCTATAACAAATTGCAGGTTGCTTCTGCAGTTGCGAAGTCTCTCAAGTGCGGATTTGCACTGTTCCATAATATCGGTGCTATAGTTGATAGGGCTACGATAATGAGATGCCAGCATAAGGTATCTGATAGTATCATAACCATAAGTCTCTGCGACATCACGCACAGTAAAGAAGTTATTGAGTGATTTAGACATCTTTCTATTATCAACATTTATATATCCATTATGCATCCAGTAATTTGCAAAATCGACACCGTTGCAACATTCACTTTGTGCTATTTCGTTCTCATGGTGAGGGAATATAAGGTCTTGACCACCACAATGAATATCGATTGTAGAACCAAGATATTTTCTTGCCATTGCCGAACATTCTATATGCCATCCAGGTCTTCCCATGCTCCATGGAGATTCCCACATTGGTTCGCCTGGTTTTGCGGCTTTCCACACAGCAAAATCCATCGGATTTTCCTTTAGCTCGCCCACAGATATTCTGGCTCCTGCCTCCAGCTCCTCAAGAGGCTGATGAGACAGCTTGCCATAATTATCGAATTTAAGCGTTCTGAAGTATACGTCGCCATTCTCAGCTCTATAAGCATAGCCCTTAGCCTCAAGATCAGATATAATGCTTATTATTTCCTCCATATTCTCGGTGGCTCTTGGATGCACAGTTGCTTCACGAATGTTTAGTCCCTCTGCGTCTTTTTTATATTCTGCGATATACCTTTCTGCTATAGTGAGATAGTCTGTGCCTTCTTCGTTTGCCTTTTTAATTATTTTATCGTCAATATCAGTGAAGTTCTGCACAAATTTTACATCATAGCCGATATATTCTAAATAACGTCTTAAAACATCAAAAACACACGCCGGTCTGGAATTGCCGATGTGAATATAGTTGTAAACAGTAGGTCCACAGGCGTATATTCTTACCACGCCCGGTTCTATTGTTTTTAGTTCTTCTTTTTTTCTTGTTAGTGTGTTATAAATTTTCATTTTGCAATCATTCCTTGCCTAATAAATATTAAAAAAGCATTAATGCTTATCATGAGCGTGCAATCGAGCAACCTTGTTGCTTAACTCGTTAATTTTTTGATCAATCATTGCTATGCGCTGTGCCACAGGGTCTCCCACGTGAATTTGATCCAGACTTGAAGGCTTGATGCCGTTTATTCTTACGACTTTAGCAGGCACGCCCACAGCGGTTGCATTATCCGGCACCTCTTCAAGCACCACAGCACCGGCCGCAATTCGTGCATTATTTCCTACCTTTATAGGCCCCAGTACCTTAGCGCCGGCGCCTATCAGTACATTGTTGCCAATTGTAGGATGGCGCTTTCCTTGATCCTTTCCGGTACCACCCAGCGTAACGTTTTGATATATGGTGCAATAATCACCAATTTCGGTTGTTTCACCTATCACGACACCCATACCATGGTCAATAAAAAGAGCTTTTCCTATTTTTGCACCCGGATGTATTTCAATACCGGTTTTATGTTTAGTTCTCTGCGAGATAAACCTTGCTATAAACGGCATACCGTGCACAAAGAACCAATGTGATTTTCTATAGGAACGAACTGCCTTATAGCCTGAATATAGGAAAAAAATCTCAGCCTTACTTTTGGCGGCAGGATCACGCTCCATCAATGAGGTGAGCTCGTCTCTTAATTTTCTAAACATATAGTGTATATCACCTTGGATTATCTATTTTGAAATAATTAACAAGTAAATTACATTATTTAGTTTCTATAAAATGTATATTGTCTTTTATATAAATAATTCCTGAAATTATTGTGAGTACGGCAGAAATCCAGATTAGAGAATTATCGAGAGCATATATAGTCGCATTTAGACTATCGTTCACGGTGATTGGTAGAATCCCCATATCGCATAGCTCAAGAAAATATTGTGCTAAGAAAACAAATATAATTGCAACCATCTGGCTTACTGTTTTTGCTTTGCCCCACATATTAGCAGCGATAACCTTGCCATTGCCAACTGCTATTAATCTAATAGATGTTACTGCGAATTCACGGAATAATATCAGTATAACAGGTATACAGCTCATCAGCTTGAGATCAATAAAACAGCAAAAGGCTGAAACAACAAGTATTTTATCTGCAAGTGGATCAGCAAATTTTCCGAAGTCTGTGATTAAATTGTGTTTTCTGGCAATTTTACCATCCAGCATATCTGTGAAGGATGCTATTCCAAAGATCAGACCCGATATCAAATAGTGATGGGGGAGACCCTGCCACAGTAGCGCTGCTACCATAAATGGAACTAATATAATTCTTAAAATAGTCAACTTATTCGGTAAATTCATTATCGTTCTCCCGCTTCCTATCTCAGAGCTGTTCTCCCACGGGATCACAGCCTATGTATTCTTTAATTTTTACAGTTATGTAGTCACCCGGCTTAGGATTTTTATCTGAGAAGAAAAATATATTTCCGTCTACATCAGGTGAGTCTGCCTTAGTTCTGCCTATATAACATTCTGCAATTTCGTCATAGCCTTCACACAGCACTTCAACATCTCTGTTTAGCAATGTGTCGTTATATCGTTCCATGATAATCTGTTGCTGTTGCATGATGATGTCACAGCGGCTACGCTTTGTTTCTTCATCCAGCTGACCATCCATATCATAAGCCGGAGTGTCTTCCTCACGTGAATAAGCAAAGCATCCTAATCGCTCAAACTTAGCTTCATTCACAAAATCGCATAGCTCTTCAAAAGCTTCTTCGCTTTCTCCGGGGAAACCGGCAATAAGTGTAGTTCTAAGTACCACACCCGGAACTTTTTTACGAATCTTTGAAATGAGTGCGGATAGAGATTCTTTGTCACCGTTTCTGTTCATAGATCTAAGTACATCTTTGTTGCAGTGTTGTAGTGGAAGATCAATATATTTCAGCACCTTTTCTTCACTTGCTATCACATCCAAAAGCTCGTCTGTAATTCTGTCAGGATAGCAATACAGCAGGCGTATCCATCTGATTCCATCTATTTTGCACAGCTCTTTTAGTAGGATAGCAAGAGAAGTTCCGTCCTTAAAGTCAGCACCGTATTTTGTGGTGTCTTGAGCTATTACCATAAGCTCTGTTACGCCGTTTTTTGCAAGTGTGCGTGCTTCCTCCAGTATATCGTTCATAGGCTTGCTTCTAAATGGACCTCTGATTAACGGGATAGCACAATATGCACACTTGTTGTCGCAACCCTCGGCGATTTTGAGATATGCATAGTAATGAGGAGTGCTTTGCACTCTGCCACCACATAGCGGTAGCTTTGTTTTCTCGTCATATAGCGATGTACGTTTCTTTTTAAGCACTTGCTCTACGACACTATCAATTTTTGCGTTGGCGCCGATACCCACCACGGCATCCACTTCATACATTTCTTTGAGTATCTCGTCACGATATCTTTCTGCAAGACATCCTGTGACGATTATACCCTTTATTTTTCCCTCTTTTTTTAGGTTGCCCAGCTCGATTATTTCATCTATGCTTTCTTTTTTTGCATCCTCGATAAATCCGCAAGTGTTTACAATCACAATATCAGCGCTTTCCGGCTCTGATACGATCTGATGTCCTGCTTCTTTTAGGGTGTGCAGGAGCATTTCGGCATCTACTCTGTTTTTGGCACATCCCAGACTTATCATACCTATTTTAGTCATATATATCATCCTCACAATCGGGATATTCATTTTCTTCATCAAAAGCGTCGATCGCTGAACGAATCACGCTCCATTTGTAGCCGATTCTTTGCAATGCGGCTATAGTTCTCTTCCTGCCTTTTTCATCAAACATACTTCTGAAGTATTTTGTGTTTAAAAGCTGTGATATCTGCTCGCTTTCGTCAGGCTCTAACTCATCAATAATATCTTCTATGAGATATTTGTCTATCCCTTTTTGGGTAAGCTTGTATCTCACATTAGAAACAGACAGCTTTTTTATCTCGAAAAGATCCTTAGCATAGCGCATGGCAAAACGCTCATCATCCAGCAGGTGAATTTCTTCAAGACGATCGAGGCACTTTTGCACAGAATCCTCAGAATAATCCTTCAAAAGCTTGTCTTCCAGCTCTTTTCGGCTATAATCTCTGAAAGAAATTAGCCACATTGCTTTTTCTTTGGCACGCCTAAAATCCGATTCATTAAGCAGTGAATGAATCTCTTCATCATTCAAAGCTGTGCCAACATTCAGATTATGTTCTTCGGTGACAGCTCTATCTAGATTAAAGGCAAATTCACCATCAATATAGATAGCACATAGGTGTTTTTTTCGTGGTTCAACAGCAGTTATAACCATTACTCATCATCCACGAGTATATCTATGTTTGCTCTTCTTGGTTCTGCGGGTACTGGATTATCAACTGACGTATCGGCGTCATCATTTTGATTGTCTGACTTTGCTGATTTGCCTTTCGATCCCTTTTTACCCTTTAATACTATACTTGAGAGCTTATCTATATTAGCCATAACTTGGGCTTCTATCTTTTCTGCAAGTTCTGCGTCGTTTGTGAGTAAGTCTTTCACGTTCTCTTTACCCTGACCAAGTCGCTGACTCTCATATGAGAACCATGATCCGCTCTTCTCGACGATATCAAGCTCGATAGCTATATCAAGCAGTTCACCCATTCTTGATATACCCTTTCCATACATGATATCAAATTCTGCCTCTTTAAATGGTGGTGCCATCTTATTTTTAACAACCTTTGCTCTTGTATGAGCTCCTACAGGGATAGAGCCATTTTTTATTACTTCCACTTTGCGAACATCTATTCTTACAGATGAATAGAACTTAAGGGCTCTACCGCCGGGAGTAACTTCTGGGTTACCAAACATAACTCCAACCTTTTCTCTAAGCTGATTTATAAATATAGCAGCACAGTTTGACTTAGAGAGTGCGCCTGTGAGCTTTCTGAGTGCTTGTGACATAAGTCTAGCCTGCAAGCCTACGTGTGCACTACCCATATCACCCTCAATTTCTGCCTTTGGCACGAGAGCTGCCACAGAGTCTATTACAATGATATCTACACTGCCTGAACGAATCAGCATTTCTGCTATTTCGAGCGCATCTTCGCCGGTGTCTGGTTGTGAAACTATAAGTGAATCAACATCTACACCAAGATTATTGGCATACACAGGATCAAGAGCGTGCTCAACGTCAATAAAAGCAGCAGTACCACCCTTTTTTTGAGCTTCTGCTATGCAGTGAAGAGAAAGTGTGGTTTTACCGGAAGATTCAGGTCCATAAATCTCGATGATTCTTCCTCTTGGCAAGCCACCTATTCCCAGCGCAACATCAAGTGTGAGAGAGCCTGTAGGAATAGAATCTACTTTCATAGCTTCATTTTGTCCAAGACGCATTACAGCTCCTTTGCCATATCTTTTTTCTATTTGTGCAATAGCTGTTTCAAGAGCTTTTTCTCTTGTGTTTTCAACTACTTCCTTTTCTTTACCCGCCATTGATATTTCATCCTTTCAAATTGTATTAAACAAATATACTTATATATATTAACATACAAGTAAGATAATTGCAAGCAAACGCTAATATTATCCCTTGTCATTCTGCACGATTAAATTCACTTGACGTAATAAAAGAAATTTGTTGAAAAATAACGAATTTAATGATATACTGTCAAAGAATAATATTTTAGATTGGTGTGAAGATTTTGCATTTTCTATTGTAATTCTTCATCGTGTGTTTTGTTATGAAAAAATGGCTTGTATCAAAACTGAATAGAGAAACTGCTACAAAGCTTTCACAAGAGTGCGATTTGCCTATGCTTACCGCTGTGCTTCTTACACTCAGAGGCATAAATGATGCAAAATCCGCTATAAACTTTCTCTCAAATGAACCAAATCTGCAGTCACCTTTTGAGTTGGCAGACATGGACAAAGCTGTAGCCAGGATAAATGACGCTATAGACAATTTTGAGGAAATATGTGTTTATGGCGACTATGATGCCGATGGTATCACATCCACTGCTTTGTTATACTCTTATCTGTCTGCAGTAGGTGCAAATGTGATTTTTATGATACCTGATAGACAAAACGATGGCTACGGATTGAACAAAGATGCTATTGACCGCATAGCACAGAGAAATATAAAGCTTATCATCACTGTTGACAATGGCGTAACAGCACATCAGGAGATAGAATATGCAAAATCACTGGGGATAGACACTGTTGTAACCGATCATCACACGCCATCAGGAACTCTTCCTGATGCAGTAGCTGTGGTAGACCCACATAGAGTAGATTGCCAAAGTAAATTTAAATTTTTGTCGGGTGTGGGCGTTGCCTTTAAGCTGATAATGGGGCTTGAAGGCGAGGACTGCGATATATACGGTCTGCTGGACAACTATTCTGATATAGTTACCATAGGCACTATAGGAGATATCGTGATGCTCTCTGATGAAAACAGATATATGGTAAAATACGGATTGAATTGCATATCCAATACCGATAGACAAGCCCTGATTGCTATGCTGGGCGAAGCAGGCGTTTCATCAGACGATATAACTGCATCCACCATAGCATACACCGTCGTGCCACGCATAAATGCTATGGGCAGATTGGGCGATACAACCGATATGGTAAGCTTCCTTCTATGTGAAGATGAAGAATACGCCGAACAAAAAGCGGAAATAATAGGAAATAACAATAGAGAAAGACAACGAATAGAAAAACAAATATTTGACGAAGCTATAGCAAAAATTGAGGATGATCCATATATCAAGCATCGTGATATTATCACGGTTTATGGCGAAGATTGGCACGTGGGTGTTATAGGGATAGTCGCAGCTAAGATAAAAGAAATTTACGACAAGCCGGTAATTGTTATTTCTGTTATAGGAGATGAAGCAAAGGGTTCTTGCAGAAGTATAGAGGGTTTTTCTATATGTGATGCATTGTTTTATTGTGAAGAACTACTCACACACTGTGGAGGTCATCCAATGGCTGCCGGCCTTAGCATAAAAAAGGAAAATATATCTGCACTTATAGAAAAATTGGATGCATATACAAGCAATCTTGATATGCCATATCCGGTACTTGATATAGATATAAAATTAAAACCAGCGGTACTTAACATAGATCTTATAGATCAGATCGATATATTGCAACCATTTGGAATGGGAAATCCGGAACCATTATTCGGACTTTTTGGTGTGAAATTAAGTTATATATCACCTATCGGCGGTGGAAAGCACCTCAAGCTGGGTTTTGTGCGTGACGGCGTAAAATTTGATGCTGTACGATTTGGCACAAGCATAGATGAATTTTCATATTCTGTTGGTGAAAAGCTTGATTTGGCTGTTAATCTTTGTGCGAACAACTATAACAACTCAAAATATCTCTCTATTATAATAAGAGATATTAAGGGGGCACAAAGCGACTGCGAGGAAGCACTCAAATCAATGCGATTATATGATAAGCTGTGCATGAAAAAACATCTTAGCAATGACGAGCTTATCTCACTTTTACCTGATAGAGATGATTTTGCTACATTATACAAGTATATTCGCTCCAACAATGCAAAAAGCTTTTTGTTAGACACACTCTACGAAAAGCTGAAAGATAACAACATAACCTGTGGTAAAATAGCGGTTATGCTTGATGCTATGAAGCAGCTTAATTTGATTGACACAAAAATTATTGGCAATAAATATAATATAAAAATCAATCCAACAGCTCAAAAGGTAAATTTGAGCGATGCACCTGTGCTTATACATATCAGCACTCTGCTACGGGGAGGTACAACATAATGTCAACATATGGAACTAAATTTTATCAGGACTATGAAGAACTCAAAAGGATGTTGGGCGAGAGTGGCCAAGACTATGATATGGATCTGATAGATAAAGCATACCAGCTTGCTGATAAAATGCATGGTGACCAAAGACGTGTGTCGGGTGTGCCATATATTCTGCACCCTACATCAGTAGCGTGTATTTTGGTAGAGCTTGGAATGGACAGCGAATCGGTGGCAGCCGCCTTGTTGCATGATGTGGTTGAGGACACCCCTATTACTATAGAAGAAATCACATCTATGTTTAGCAAAGAGATTGCAAAGCTTATCAATGGCGTGACAAAGCTAAAAAAGCTCCCCACAAGCTCCAAAGAGGAACAGCAGGCTGAGAATATTCGTAAAATGTTCATTGCTATGGCAGAGGATATCCGTGTAATCATCATAAAGCTTGCCGATCGTCTGCACAATATGCGCACTATCGATTGTATGCGTGAGCAAAAGAGACGTGATATAGCCCGTGAGACTATGGAGCTTTACGCACCTATTGCTCACCGACTAGGTATTAGAACAATAAAGGAAGAGATGGAAGATTTGTCGCTTCATTATCTCGATCCTATCGGTTATAAAGAAATAGAAGATAAGCTCAATCAGAAAAAAGCCGACAGAGCAGAATTCCTTGAAAGAATAAAAGAAACTGTATCAAGACGTGTGCATGAAATGATGCCCGAAGCCAAAATTGAAGGCAGAGTAAAAAGCATAAACGGAATTTATCGCAAAACGATTATGCAAGGCAAAACCTTTGAGCAAATTTATGATATATTTGCTGTGAGAGTAATAGTAGATACAATGGCTGAGTGTTATAACGTAATGGGTATAATCCATGATCAATTTCAGCCTTTGCCAAATCGTTTTAAGGACTATATATCTACTCCTAAGCCAAATAACTATCGTTCACTCCATACTACTGTAGTAGACAAAGAAGCTGTGCCTTTTGAGGTGCAAATCAGAACGTGGGAAATGCATCAGACAGCTGAGTATGGTATCGCGGCTCACTGGAAATATAAACTAAGACTCAACAAGAAAGATAAACTGGAAGAACGCATAGCATGGGTAAGACAAATGCTTGAGAACCAGAAAGATGCAGAGGATAGCTCTGCCTTGCTTGGTAGTATTAAAACCGACCTCACTGCTGAGGAAGTGTTTGTTTTTACCCCTAAGGGGGACTTAAAAAGCCTGCCTATGGGTGCAACTACCATTGATATGGCTTATGCTATCCATTCAGAGGTAGGCAACCGAATGGTTGGCGCAAAGGTTGACCAGCGTATCGTACCTATAGATTATCAGGTGAAAACCGGCGAAATTATTGAAATTATTACCGCTAAAGAGGGCGGTCCTAAACGTGACTGGCTCAATATTGTAAAAACAAGTGAAGCCCGCAGTAAAATAAGAAGCTGGTTTAAGAAAGAGCGACGTGAAGAAAACATCATAGAAGGTAAAAGTGAGCTTATTCGTGAGCTGAAGAAGAATCGAATACTTATTTCTGAAGAAGAAATGGAAGAAATCTTGAAACCGGTTATGCAGCGTCAGCATTGTTCTACGTTTGATGATTTCTGCGCAGCCATTGGCTATGGTGGAATCCAGCTTTGGAAGTGTCTGCCTAAAATCAAGGATGAATATCAAAAGAGAGTAGATTCTGAAAAGCCAAAGAAACAGCAAATTGCAGATATGCAGGTGGAAAAAGCACCTATATCAAAGAAAATACGAAACGGAATTGTTGTAGAGGGAATAGACGATATATTAATCAAGTTTGCAGGATGCTGTAACCCTCTGCCGGGTGATGATATCGTTGGCTTTGTTACAAGAGGTCACGGCCTCTCTGTTCACAAAAGAAGTTGTACTAATGTGCCTAGGGATATCTCATCTGATGAAGAGAAGGCACGCTGGATACCGGTGAGATGGGACGATGATGTTAAAGATACCTTTAGTGCCAATCTTGAGATTTGTGCATACGACAGAACAGGTCTTTTGGCAGATGTGACAAATCAGCTCTCGCTTATGCATATATTTATCACGGCGCTTCAATCGAAAGAGGCAACTAATAAAGAAAGCGGACTTACATCTGTCTATATCACCGTGTCTGTAAATGGTAAGGATCATTTGAGATCAATAATTCAAAAACTAATGAAAATAAAAGGAATTGTTTCTGTAGAAAGGAAATAAGATTTGAAAGCAGTAATACAAAGAGCATCATATGCAAATGTAAAAGTTGATGGGGACGTTGTGGGAGAAATCCGGAAAGGTCTTGTCATCCTACTCGGAGTAGAAGATGGTGACACTGAAAAAGATGCCAATGCACTTGCAGACAAGATATATGGAATGAGAATTTTCTGTGATGATAACGATAAGATAAATCTTTCACTTTCAGATGTGGATGGAGATGTTTTGGTTATATCTAATTTCACATTATGCGCCGATTGCTCTCACGGCAGAAGACCATACTTTGGCAGTGCCGCCGGTCCGGATAATGCCAATATGCTGTATGAACATTTTTGTAAAGAAATGAAATCAAAAGGTGTTAATAAAGTAGAAAAAGGTATATTTGGTGCAGATATGAAGCTTGAACTGCTTAATGATGGTCCTGTGACGATAATCACAGAAGCACGTGATGGCAGGGTATTATAATATACAAAGGACTATGACGAATGGTAACTGAAATTTTAACCTTTCCTGTGGGTGTTATGTCTTCAAACACACACCTTATAAAAGAATCATCGGGAAAATATGCTATCATAGATGCAGGAGATAGGAGCACAAAGCTAGAAGAATATCTAGCAAAGCTTGAAATAAAACCATCCCTTTTGCTTCTAACTCATGGTCATTTTGATCATATAGCATATGCTGATGAATATAGAAAAAAATATGGTTGTAAAATTATGATACATGAAAAGGAAAAGGATTTTACAGCTGATGGAAGCTTAAATTTATCCTCTTTTTTTGGTAGAGAGATACCCGCATTTGATGTTGATGTGCTGATAAACACTGACTTCATCATGTTGGGAGAAACAAAAATCGATGTAATTGCTACTCCCGGTCACACCGTGGGTGGATGTTGCTATATTGATCATGAAGCAAAGGTGATATTTACAGGTGACACAATGTTTTCACAATCATATGGCAGAACAGATTTTCCTACAGGCAATTTTTCGGATATGGCGAAATCACTTAAGCTTTTAGGCGAATTTAAAGGATACATCATATATCCGGGGCATGGGGAAAGTGCTATTATATAATGATAATGGAAGTTAAACTATGAATATATATTTAGATGGACACGATTTTCATTATGAAACTGAAAATCTGTGCAGAACTTTTTTTCCAAATGAAAAAATCACACTCGTTTACGAAAAAACCGATAACCTTGAGAAGCCATACTTATACACATATATAAATGATGAAATGAGTGTGGCAGAGGTTACTTTGTCAATAGAGGATTACGAGAAAAAAATTTCAAAGGAAATATTAAATAAAGAGGATGCCGAACTCAATCTCGAGCAATGCGTCCACAATCTCTTGAAAGAATATACAGGGTTATCACAGCCTTGGGGACTTCTCACCGGCATCAGACCAATCAAGCTTTTTAGAAATATGAAAGGTGAAATTGGCACGGAGCAAGCAAAAAAAGATTTTTCTGAGAAATTTTTTGTTTCTCCTTCAAAGATAGAGCTAGCTGAGATTACAGAGGGTTATGAACGAAAAATCCTTGAACTATCACGCAGAGACTCTTTCAGCCTCTATGTGGCGATACCGTTTTGTCCCACAAGATGTTCATATTGTTCTTTTGTAAGTCAGTCAGTAGAGCAAGCTAAAAAGCTTATGGAGCCATATCTTGAGCTTCTTCACAAGGAAATAGCCTGTACCGGTGAGATTGTAAAGTCACTGGGATTAAGACTTGAGACTGTGTATATCGGCGGTGGCACA
Source organism: Clostridiaceae bacterium (assembly GCA_016296885.1). GTDB lineage: Bacteria > Bacillota > Clostridia > Oscillospirales > Acutalibacteraceae > JAEEHZ01. The sequence continues at coordinate 21,613 of JAEDHT010000027.1, forward strand.
CCCACAACATTATCACATATCCAGTTAGCCGAACTGATAGAAATAATAAAAAACAGTTTCGATATGAGCACCTGCAGAGAATTTACAATAGAAGCAGGAAGACCGGACACCATTACTGAAGAAAAGCTAAGAGCGATGCTCTTAGGCGGTGTAGACAGAATAAGCATCAACCCTCAAACGCTCAATGACAATGTGCTACGCACAATTGGGAGAAAACATTCTTCAGCACAGACTATAGAATCATTTGAGCTTGCCAGAAAAGTTGGATTCAACCATATTAATATGGATTTGATAGCAGGATTGCCTGAAGAAACCTTTGATAGCTTTAAAGATTCTATTGATAGATTGATAGCTATGTCACCGGAGAGCATCACTGTGCATACACTGTCTATGAAGCGTTCATCTTATCTAACAGGTGAGGGCAGAATGTTATACAAGCGTGATGCAGAAATTTGCAAAAATATGGTGGATTACAGTATAGAGGCATTGCAGGACAATGACTATCATCCATACTATTTGTATAGGCAAAGCAAAATGCTCGGAAATCTGGAAAACACAGGATGGTCTAAAATTCACAAAGATTGTCTTTATAATGTATATATCATGGACGAAACACATACTATACTTGCGTGTGGTGCCGGTGCGGTGTCAAAGCTGAAATCAGAGGATAATTATATTGAGAGGATATTTAATTTTAAATATCCATATGAATACATAAACAGATTTGAAGAAATGATTACACGAAAGGGCAGGATTAAGGATTTTTATGAGCGGTTCTTCTAATATAAAAATACAACCTATTGATTATGATTCGGCATATATAAACAATCAAATGAGAAATAATATGGACGAATATATTGCTGATTGTGAACAAAAATATACACTAGAGCTAAAAAAAGTTTCTGATGATATAGTTAGTCGTAGTGATTGTAAAATAATTATGCTTGCAGGGCCATCAGGCAGTGGAAAAACAACTACTGCAAATTTGCTTGCTGATAACTTTACTAGGCATAGACTTAACACTACAGTGCTTTCTATAGATGATTTTTATCTCCCTGGCGACCAATCACCGGTGGATGAAAATGGAAAGCGTGACTATGAGAGCGTTCATGCTATCGACATTGAATTGGTAAGAGAGACTCTTGTAAAGCTTCTTACAGACGGAGAATGTATGATTCCAAAATATTTGTTCGGTTCTAGCGAAAGAATAGAAAATCATACAAAGGTAACTTTGGCTAAAAACGACATGATAATAATAGAGGGATTGCACGCCTTAAATCCATTGTTCACTGATGGACTTAATCTGGAGGGTATTCTGAAAATTTATATTGCTCCGGGTGGAAATATTACAAAAGACGGGCATATACTTATTAATGACATAGAAGTAAGGCTTCTGCGCCGAATGGTAAGAGACAGAAAGTTTCGCTCTGCCTCACCACAGCTTACTTTTGATATGTGGGGAGATGTTGTAAAAGCTGAGGCTGAATATATAGATCCCTTTATCTGCGAAAGTGACTACTACATACCCACACTGCATGGATATGAAGTCTCGATGATAGGAAAAGAGGCTGTGGAGCTGTTTGGCCAAATAGAGCAGGAAAGTGTACATTATAGCTATGTCTGTGAAATGCTTGAAAAGCTTAAATCTATTGATTTATATACTTGTGAAAAGGTTCCATTTGAATCCCTACTGAGGGAATTCTTGGGAAATGGAAAATTTAATTAATCTGGAGGTAAATTAAAAATGGGAGCTTTTAATGATGTGATGGAAAATGCAAAGTCAGCTGCCAGCACAATAGGCAAAAAAGCCGCCTTATCTGCTGATAATGCAAAATTAAAGCTACAAATAACAGGAATTAAACACGATATTGCAAATGCCTACAAAGCACTTGGCGAGAAAACCTATGAGCTTATCTGCAATGGTGACTTCTCTGAAAATAAGATAGAAAAAGATATCTCAAAAATAGAGGAGTTATACTCTCAACTGGGCTGTGCAAGAGCGTTGATAGATGATAATAACGGCAAGAAATCTGACACCGGCTCATGCTGTGGCAAAAATAACTGTGATATGTGATTAATTGGCGAGGTGTTTTTGATTGAGCAATAAAACAGAAAAACAAAACTCGTTTATCACCGGTGCTGCCATACTGGCTGCAAGTGTTATAATTGTAAAAATAATCGGTATGGTCTATAAGATCGTCATAGCCAATTTTCTAGGCGGTGTAGGTAATGGTCTATTTACTGCCGCCTACGAGTTATACATACCGCTGTACACCCTTGCAACAGCCGGTTTCCCAATCGCTGTGTCAAGAATGGTAAGCGAAAGCATTGCCCTTAAACGATACAAAGATGTGAAACAAATATATAAAATTGCATTGCCTTTTTTTATTGTTGCCGGAATAGTGTGCTTTTTCCTGATGATAGGCGCAAGCACATTTTATGTAAAATGGATAGATAGTGAGGATGCACTACCTGCTATAATATGTCTAGCGCCTACTATATTTTTTGGGTGCCTTGTTTCTGTGTATCGTGGATATTTTGAGGGACACAGAAATATGATGCCTACGGCTGTTTCTGAAGTTATAGAGGCTTTGTCTAAGCTTATTATAGGTTTGTCGATGTCGTATTTCACACAGCTAAAGCTGAATGAAGAGTATAAACTATATGGCACTGTACTTGGCAAGACTATGGAAAATGCAGATAAAGCCGACGAGGTAGTTGTTTCTTACACAGTAGCGGCTGCTATACTTGGTATTACTGTTGGTTCATTGTTTAGTTTTTTGTATGTGTATATTACCTATAGGCGCAAGGGTGTGGTGAGCAAGGAGCTATTAAGAATTTCTGATGAACCACAGACAAACAAGGAGATTTTCTCCACACTGGTGCGCACAGCGTTACCTATTGGATTAGGTGCTATTATTATGAGTATTGCGGGGTCTATAGACTCTTCATTGATACTTATTCGAGTAAGTGATATCACTAAGGATCCTGAATCTATGAATAGACTCTTAAAGGTTTATGATGGCCTTATCTATGATAATGTAATCCAAAATGGAAATGTTCACAAATACCTGTCCGGTTGCTACTCATATTCACTAACGATTATGATGCTTGTAACAGCCATTACTCAGGTATTTGGAACAAGCGCCCTGCCCAACGTAACAGCGGCTTTTATCAAGGGAGATAAATCTATATTAAAACAAGAGATAGAAACAGTACTCAGGGTTACAACATTGGTAACTCTCCCTTGTGGATTAGGAATGACATTTCTTGCAAAACCTATATTAAGCCTGCTTTATAGTAGTCCTAATGTAGCGTGCGAGGTTGAGATTGGAGCAAAGGCACTGCAGGTGCTTGGTATAACTGTTATTTTTACTGCAACCAGCACACCTATATGCAGTATGCTACAAGCTGCCAAAAGGCAAGACGTTCCTCTAAAGCTATTTTTGATATGTACAGCTATTAATATGGCGTTGAATTATACTTTAATTGTTATACCTGAGCTAAATATCATCGGAGCCGCTATCGGCACATTGGTAGCATATGTTTTTGTATGCTTTGCGGCACTTTATGTGCTCTGCAAAGAAACAAAGATTATTCCAAATTTCAATAATGTTTTGCTTAAGCCTTTGATAGCATCATTAATATGCTCTATATCGGCATATTTTTCTCAAAAATTTATTAGTATGGTGATTCCAAATAAGCTAGCTACTCTAATTTCTATACTGATTGCAGTAGTAATTTATGTTATTTTTATGTTTTTGTTAAAAGGAATTACGAAAAATGACATTTTATTGCTTCCAAAGGGAAATAAAATTGCAAAAACACTTGAAAAGTACCGCTTTATAAGGTAAAATATAAATGCTGTCTGGGAGGACGTAAAAAATGACAGATTTTCAATTTAAAGACAATTATTCTTTTTATGATTTAGTCGATATTGTGAGACGTCTTCGTCAGCCTGATGGTTGCCCATGGGATAGGGAACAGGATCACAAATCTATAAGAAAAAACTTCATTGAGGAAACATATGAGGTTTGCGAGGCAATAGATAATAATGACATTGCTCTGCTCAAAGAAGAGCTTGGAGATGTGTTGTTGCAAGTGGTGTTTCACTCCCAAATGGAGGCTGAGGTTGGTTCATTTGATATTGATGATGTCGCCAATGATATCTGCCAAAAGCTGATAATCAGACATCCGCATATTTTTTCTGAGGCAAAAGCAGATAATGTCGATCAGGTGCTCGATAATTGGGACAAAATAAAGATGGAGACCAAACATCAGCAGTCTACCAGTGAGGCTATCAATAGCATCTGCAAGGCCTTGCCTGCGCTTATGTATGCACAAAAGGTTCAAAAAAAGGCTGCAAAGGTTGGGTTCGACTTTGAAACCACTATGCAGGCACTTGATAAGGTGTATGAAGAAGCCAATGAGATAAAAGATGCAGTTGAACAAAACGATACCGAGAATGCTATTGAAGAGCTGGGAGATCTTCTCTTTGCCACTGTCAATGTAGCAAGATTTATCGGTGCCGATTCGGAAGAAGCACTTATGAATGCTTCAAAAAAATTTGCTCAACGCTTTAGCTTAGTAGAAAAAGCTGTTTTAGAAAGCGGAAAAAGAATGAGCGATCTAACTTTGTCAGAACTTGATTCCTTATGGGATGAAGTTAAAATAAAAATGTCTTAATTGACATATGGAGGTATAATTATTATGAACAAGTCAGAATTAATTGCAGCAGTTGCACAAAAAAGTGAACTTTCAAAGAAGGATGCAGAGAAAGCAGTAGCAGCTTTGTTCGAGACAATCACAGATTCTCTCGTAGCAGGCGAGAAGGTTTCTGTAGCAGGCTTCGGCGTGTTTGAGCAACGTGTACGTGCAGCAAGAACAGGCAGCAACCCAAGAACAAAGGAAAAGATTGAAATCGCTGAATCAAAGGTTCCAGCATTCAAGGCAGGTAAGGCTCTTAAGGATGCCGTAAATAAGTAATTTTTAACTTGTTAAAGCAAAAGAGGGGCGTTACACGCCTCTTTTTGTTGTATGACGGGCATATCAATGCTCTGTGGTGAAAGTCCACCGAGGCG
>JAEDHT010000028.1 GCA_016296885.1 Clostridiaceae bacterium
CGGCAGGAATTTCGCACGAAAATACATCAGTTATTATTTACTCATTGCCCGACAATCAGCCTGTCACCGAGCATAAAAGTCATATATTTCGCCTAATCATCATACGGATTCGCTTTTTCTTTGCTTACTTTCTTTTTCTCGTGAGCCGGCCTCGCCGGCAGGAATTTCGCACGAAAATACATCAGTTATTATTTACTCATTGCCCGACAATCAGCCTGTCACCGAGCATAAAAGTCATATATTTCGCCTAATCATCATACGGATTCGCTTTTTCTTTGCTTACTTTCTTTTTCTCGTGAGCCGGCCTCGCCGGCAGGAATTTCGCACGAAAATACATCAGTTATTATTTACTCATTGCCCGACAAACAGCCTACCATCGAGCAAGAAAGCCTTATACCTCATCTAATTATCCCACAGATGCGCTTTTTCTTTGCTTACTTTCTTTTTCTCGTGAAAAAGAAAGTAAGTTGATGAATTCACGAACAGCACCGTTGCCACCATTGCTCTTGCATACCAGGTCAGCAATTTCTTTGACCTCGTCAACAGAATCGGCAGGACAAGCTGAAACAGCAGATAATCTCATACACTCAAGATCGTTCAAATCATCTCCAATATATGCCACATTCTCATAGGTTAAGCCTAGTTTTTTGAGCAAATCCTCCATAGCAGCAGGCTTGTCTTTGATACCCTGATAGATATCACTGATACCCAGCTCCTTTGCACGCCACTTAACAATCTCAGATGTTCTCCCGGTTATAATTGCAGTCTTTATACCGGTTGGCGGAAGAATAACGGATAGTCCATATCCATCTTTCGAGTTGAAAGCCTTCATTGCCTCACCGTTGTCTGAAATATATATCTTGCCATCTGTCATAGTGCCATCAACATCCATAACTAACAGTTTAATCTTTTCTAAATCATTCATAAACATATCCCCCATAACCATATATAACCATATCCATTACAATAATTCTATACCCGACTATTTATAAAAGAAAAAACAAGCAGGATCAATCAATCCTGCTTGTGTAAAAATTTTGTTTAATTAAGATTAGCCAATCTTAGCAGGGTTGATGCGAACACCAGGACCCATTGTAGCTGCTACTGCACAGCTCTTAATATACTGACCCTTTGCAGCTGCTGGCTTAGCCTTAACGATAGCACCAAGAAGAGCATCGAAGTTCTCTTTGAGCTTATCCTTACCAAAGCTTGCCTTGCCGATTGGGCAGTGAATGATGTTTGTCTTATCAAGACGATACTCGATCTTACCAGCCTTAGCATCTTTGATAGCCTTAGCTATGTCAGGTGTAACTGTGCCTGCCTTTGGGTTAGGCATAAGTCCACGAGGTCCGAGAATCTTACCAAGACGACCAACAAGGCCCATCATGTCAGGGGTTGTAACAAGAACGTCGAAATCTGTCCAGCCTTCAGACATGATCTTCTGAGTCATCTCTTCAGCACCAACAAAATCAGCGCCAGCCTCCTGAGCAAGCTTTTCGTTGTCGCCCTTGCAGATTGCAAGAACTTTTACGCTTTTACCTGTACCATTAGGAAGAACGATAGCACCTCTAACCTGCTGATCTGCGTGACGACCGTCAACACCAAGCTTTACGTGAACTTCAATAGTTTCGTCAAACTTAGCCTTTGCAGATTTTACGCAAGTTTCAAGAGCTTCGTCTATATCATAAACTTTAGATTTATCAATAGTTTTTACACTATCAACATATTTCTTACCGTGTTTCATTGTTTATCCTCCATATCGAGTGGACTTATCAGTCAACTACTTCAACACCCATACTGCGTGCTGTTCCCGCAATCATGCTTTCAGCAGTTTCAATAGAAGCAGCGTTTAAGTCTGGCATCTTCTGCTCAGCAATCTTTCTGACCTGTTCACGGGTAATCTTAGCTACCTTTGTCTTGTTAGGTACGCCGGAGCCACTCTCTATTCCGCAAGCCTTCTTAATAAGAACTGCTGCAGGTGGAGTTTTTGTTATAAATGTAAATGAACGATCTGCGTATACTGTAATAACTACAGGAATGATAAGGCCTGCGTCATTCTTTGTGCGCTCATTAAATTCCTTTGTGAACGCCATAATGTTTACGCCATGCTGTCCCAATGCAGGACCAACAGGCGGAGCCGGTGTTGCTTTGCCGGCAGGTATCTGAAGCTTAATAAAGCCTGTTACCTTCTGAGCCATTTTTCTTGCACCTCCAAAATTCGTGGTTAAAGCGGAGTACATTAAAAAGAATTTATACTCCTCCCACAGGGATTTTTAAGAAAATCCCATAAAAGCAACAATCGCCATAAGGCAATCATAAATTATTCGTAAAGCTCAACTTGTGTTAGCTCAAGCTCTACAGGAGTTTCACGTCCAAACATGGATACGATAACCTTTACAAAGTTTCTTTCCACGTCTAAATCCTCAACAGTTCCGATGAAGTTATCAAGCGGACCATCAATAATACGAACTGAATCCCCAATGGCGTAGGAAACCTCAACTACTCTAGATTCTACGCCCATCTTGCGCACTTCCTCGTCTGTAAGAGGAACCGGCTTAGATGAAGGACCGACAAATCCTGTACATCCTCTGATATTTCTTACAACATACCAGGTGTCGTCGGTATACACCATTTTTACAAAAACATATCCGGGGAAAATCTTTCTCTCAACTTCTTTTTGCTTGTCCTCTACTATCTCAGTAACTGTTTCGGTAGGAACACGAACGTCGCAGATAAGGTCCTGAAGACCACGATTTTCCACTGTTTTTTCAAGGTTACTCTTAACCTTGTTCTCATACCCGGAATAGGTATGAACTACGTACCATTTAAGCTCGTCAGACATAATGCTTGCGCCTCCTCTGTTAGCTTACACTAACATCCATTACAAGTTGTAATAAAGCAAACAAGCCACGGTCTAATGCGAAAATGAATAAGCCGGCAACAATAACAACTGCCAGAACAATACCCATGTTCTTAAATGTTGCCTTAGGTGTAGGCCAAACTATTTTTTTAACCTCACCCCAGCATGCGCGAAAATACTTTCTGATGGCAGCAAGCTTGCCGGGTTCTTTTTCAGCTTTTTTAGCCTTCTTAGACTCAGCAGTCTTTTCTACTCTCTTGTCATCCATGTAAATTCCCTCCGCTTATTTTGTTTCCTTGTGCAGAGTATGCTTTTTGCAGAATCTGCAATACTTTTCCATTTCGAGCCTGTCCGGATCATTCTTTTTGTTTTTCATAGTGTTGTAGTTGCGTTGTTTGCACTCTGTGCAGGCCAATGTAATTTTCACTCTCATTGTAGCGGCACCTCCCGGTTAATCGGTAATTTTAGCCTCCCTCAAAAGGACAAAAAAATAAAGCCCCTTTTTCGAGGTAAAAATATGATACCACACATTTTACCTATCGTCAAGGGGTTTTTTAAAGTTTCTTTAGAATTTATCAATATTTTTTCAATATTTATTTTAGGCGATTGCTTCCGTCCTCGTAGTTTATCTCTACATTAGGCTGAACATTATACACAAACACATTAAAACATATTCCATCGCCATTATCCTCCACAGAATATGCCTGCATATGTACGCCATCTGCAATAAGGTTTTCTTCTTTAAAAACCGGTGTAACCTCATAAATCACATGGTTTCCTGTTTCTTTTATATAGTCGGCCACCATATTTTCAAATGGTAGCATACCGTCTACATTCATATATCTGGTACCTGTAATAAGGTTGCACTCGTTTGCGTTTTCGCCTGTGAGCTGATAGCCTATGAGATGACAGCGATTATAAAGATATTTGCCATCCACAAAATCATATTTCGAAATCTGCCATCCACTGGGTTTTACTCTGCTTATACTGCCTCTCTTTTCTGTAGACATTAGGTCTTCGCCTATACAGGCTGTGGCGGTGGTGCACCTGCCGAGATAGTCCAGTTCACCATATGTTTCATAGGACTCTGTGACAAACATAGATTCCTCAAAATCAGGAATATTGCCATCAATCTCCACATAAGGAGAACCCGAATAAGTTGGGATCTGTCCCATTGGATAACTGCCGTTTTGATCATCCACAAACCGTGGACCTAATAGAAACACCAGCACCAGAACAAGCACTGTAAATCCGGCACGAGCATACTTTTTCATCTTATATATATCTCCTTCGTTATAATGTCATGCGAATTACCACAAAATTCTTCTAACGAAATGCACTTCCAGCTATTAAGCTCCATCTCAAAATATACACTTGCAGGATAAACCCTGTTCCATTTATACAATATTATGCGGTCAATTTTTTCTTTGATATGCGATATATCTGCATCCTCCACAAAACAAATCAAATTATCCTCATCAAAGCCATCACAAATCTTTACCCTGTTATGGTATTCCTCAAAAAGCAAGGCAGAATAAGGCGTGATACATATAACTTCATTATCCTCTATAGAATTTATTATATCAGCTATCACAGCCTTGTCACGGCTTTGGCGTCTTTTGTTAAAAAGCATACCGTTATTATCATCAACACAAACTATAATCGTCATAATTTTAACACTCACAGTGATACCGACAAACAGATTATCAGTATCAAGCCGTAAGCCTTTCAATTTATCATTTTTGGTTTTTACATTTTAAGCGAAACTCTGCGTCTGTACATGCATATACATAAATAAGGTGATACATATGGAAATTAAAATTTTAGCTACAATATTTATAATATGCGTTATTATCTTTTTCGTTATTAATAAGCTATGCAAGGTTAAAAGTGCCTTTTCAAGAGCTCTTATATCTGCAATATCAGGACCGCTTGTTATGTTTATTTTAAATTTCAGCAGTCAGTTTACAGGTGTAGGACTACCCACAAGCTTTTTTAGCGTGGCTGTGTCTATCATTATGGGCATACCGGGCGTTATTACTATGCTTATTTTAAACTTATTTTTCTAAGCCCTCATCCATAAATTTTTCAATCGCACTGCCGAGCATTTCATCGTTGCCAAGCATAGCTGCCACGATAAAATTATAAATTAATGGTGCATTTTTCACAAAGTTGTTTTTGACTACCTCTGCCTGCTCCTCGTTAGGCATATATAGCCTGAGGTCTATAAGGTCGAACTTTTCCTGAGGAACACGACAGCGCACCATTATTCCATCCTCAAGCTTTTGAAACTCGACACGATTTTCCCTCTTACGTCGTTCAGCCTCTATTATGCTCTTGATAGCATTCATAGAGCGTTCTTTCACCACAACAGACAGCTCCACCTCAAGCTCATTCAAAATCTCTGCACCGGACTGTTCCAAGGAAAAGACTCCGTCTTTTTCGGATATCAGCCCTTTATTGATAAGCTCATTAAAAGCATCTATTGTTTCAAAATAATTCACAATACCACACTGATACAATGCAGTAGCGGCTGTCTCTTTATCTATTGGAAATTCAGAATTTTTGAGAATATAACATATTAATAAACGTATAAGTGTTACGTTGTGCAATCCCACCGGATCTACTCCGGCATTAAAAGCGTTATGTTCTGCCATAAAATATCAACTCCTACGCTGATTATAACACATATTTTTTAAAAAATGAATAGTAAATCCTGATTTTATACGAAAAAAGAGCAGATGCAACCTAGCATCTGCTCTATGTATTTTCACATTATTTATTACTCAGCGTCTCTTTTTCTGAGTGCAACTGCTGCAGCAGCACCTACAAACATAACTACTGTAGCAACTGCAGCATAATCTGCAACGCCTGTAGCTGTTGGAGCCTTGCCGGAAGTGTTAGTCTTGTTAGAAGAACCTGTTGAACCTGTTGCACCTGCATCAGATGAACCTGAACCACCATGTGAACATGAAACAGCCTCTGGATCCGGAGTCTCACCAATCTTTGTGCCGATTGAAGACTCTTGATACTTAGGACCATAGCTTGTGTGTTTCTGCCAGTAAACTAGCTCACAGCTCTTGTGAGAGTCTACAGGGTTCTCAACGATTTCATTTCTGCTATAAACTGTGTCACCGATGCAGCAATCGCCCATTGTGAGATCGTATGTCTGCATACCGATATCGTTAGACCAAATAACCATGTTTACATCTGCGCCTGCAGGAATTTCATAGCTGTAAAGTCCATCAGAAACTTTAACTGCCTTTTCTCTCTTAGTCTGCCAAGCATAGAGATCGTTACCGCCATCTTTCCAGAGGTGGCAATATACTGTGGAATAAGTTTTCCAAGATGCTGGAACCTGGAGATAAATTGTACCACCGGATGTAACAGAAGCTGATGCAGATGTAACACCAAATGCCATTGTACCGGCGATTAAAAGAGTTGCTAAAATAACGCTTGCTATTTTCTTAAACATTGTAGGGGCCCCCTATGTAATAAAAATTGTGAAGTATGACCTTCGATAAGTTATTATAACCTAATATATGAAATTTTTCAACCGTTTTTATACAATTATTCTATTTTTTATTCGTTTGTCAGTTTCACCTCAAAACTAAATAAAATTTTATGCAAATTATACAATTGGTATTTCCATGATAGCAGGCAGGCGGTCAAAGCTGATGGGCGTGTCATCCTCAAGCAACATATCGCCCTCTATTCTGCCAAAAAGCACTGTGGTGTCATAAGAAGTTGCTTTCATGGGCAATCCTCGGCGGGTTTCATTAGGAGTGAACACCAGCTTAAGTGAATGTGCAGGCTCCACAAATACAAAATCCCGCTTGCTCATACGCTTTTTTTGCATAGTTCTCACTCTGTTGAGCTTATTTATATACTTGTCATAAATTACCACATTGCTGATGCTTGAGCCGGACACATACGCCGAGTCGCTGAAGCACATAGAAAATGGCTTATCATTTGATAGATAGTGGTTTGCATATAAATATGCATTTCGGTTGTGTCTGGTCTGTGTACCTCTGTAAAATGTATGGAAAACATAGGTTCTATCGAAGTCTGCAGAGTATTCATCCCCACCACAGCGCACAATGCCTTTTGCTGTCATAGATGGATTAAAGCAGTTATAAAGAAATCGCTTGCTTCCCTTACTTTGTTGTTGCGACGAAAAAAACGAAATGCCTTCTTCTGCATCAACCACTAGATTTATATATAAATTTTTGTTGTCGTAAAAGTCTATAAAGTCACATTTAATATATTTCTTCGTTCCAACCGACACAATAGACATACCGCACTTTTCGTTAGAAAAGCTTAGCTCACCCTTGTGAGGATGTGAGGGCATTCTCATCCCTCCCATTGGAAAGAACTGTGTAAATGTACGACTTTTTATTGTACCTCGCTCAAAATCTGCCAGTATAACTGAAATATGTCCTGTGAGTGTACGATCTGATATTGCAATATATAACCCAAACTGACGATTGGAGATATAATAGCAATCACTCTCTTGTATGCTAAGACGATGATGCTTGATCATGTTCCTGTTGTAAAAAGAAGGACTTATAGAGTAACCCTCTCTCGAAAGCATACCCCTTTCATTGAGCAAAGGTTTTTCATCGGAGTTTTTTCGATATTCCATATTTGGTATTACCCCTGTTTAGATTATTGTACGGGTAAGCATAATATGCCTACCCGTAGTAAATTTTTGTTTATTTAAATTTCCATTAAAAGCCTAATCAGCTTTCGCTTTTTGTTTCGTGATATTCCTTTTCACTATTAATATTCCAGATTTCTGTCTTATCAGATTTACCCGATTTGATAGCATCTGCTGTTCTCATAGCTGTGAGCATAGAGTGGTCCATATTGTTGTAGCGGTGCTGACCGTTTCTGCCTATGCAATAGAGGTTGTCATACTTATTGAGCGCTTCAATAAGCTTATCCATATCCTTATAGGTGTCAAAATACGCAGGATATGCTTTTTTAACTCTTTCTCTGTGAGAATCCAAAACATCTCCGGCCTTGATAACACCCATTTTTTCGAGCTCAGCAGCAGCGAACTTAATGCACTCGTCATCGCTCATATTCCAGAAGCTATCACCTTCTGTGCAGAAGTATTCCATACCGATCCATACAGTCTCTTCAGGATTTTTAACCATATATGGTGACCAGTTGTTAAATATCTGAATTCTACCAAGCTTAACATTAGTTTCCTGAACATAAATCCAGCAGTCAGGAACTATATTGCCAAGTGTTTTGATATCAGTTTCATTTTTGAGATTAAGCTTATTCACAAGCAAACCAACTGTGACAAAGTCACGATAAGGAAGTCCGGATGCTATATCAACAATGTCCTTAGCCGGCTTTTCGCCTGTCATACCCTCTACAAGATCTTTTACAGGCATAGATGAAATGAAGATATCGCCCTCGATAACTTTTTCACCATCCGGTGTGGAACAGGTTACAGATTTTACCTTACCGTCGGCAATTTCTATACCCTTAACACTATGGTTGATGAGGATATTTCCACCACGCTCTTTCACGAGGTCTGCTGTAAGCTCCCAGAGCTGACCAGGACCAAACTTAGGATACCAGAACTGCTCTATAAGAGAAGTTTCAACATTTTTTGCATCCTTTTTGCCAAATGCCTTATTAAACATATCTTTGAGCAATGCTCTTATAGAAAGTCCTTTTACACGCTGTGAACCCCAGTCTGCTGAAATCTCACTTGGGTGTCTGCCCCACAGCTTCTCTGTGTAGCCTTCAAAGAACATACTATAAAGCTTTTTACCAAAGCGGTTGATATAGAAATTTTCAAGATTTGTTTCTTTTTTCTTAAAGATTGCAGATTTGAGGTAGCTAAATCCGGCTACAACAGTTGTGCCAAATCCCATGTTCTTTATGGTCTGCATCTTCATTGAAATAGGATAATCAAAGAAGTGATTGAGATAATAAATTCTGGAAACACGGTCACGCACAAGCATAACCACATCTTCATCATCCGGTGCAGGGCCTTTATCTGCCAATGGTTTCTCTCTGCCCAGCTTAGCATCATCAAATGATGGCTTTCCTTGAAGTGGCATAAGGTCTGCCCACCAGTTCATAACCTCGTCGCTCTTTGAGAAGAAGCGGTGTCCACCAATATCCATTCTGTTGCCGTTATAGCGTACTGTTCTGGAAATACCTCCAAAAACATCTGACTCTTCAAGTATCGTAACTTCGAACTCTCCGTTATTATCTTTTAATAGCTCTGCACCTGCTGTCAATCCGGCAGGGCCAGCTCCAATTATTACTATTTTTTTCATATTTTTACCTCCATTGATGGATTCAATATATCGCAAAAAATATGATATCATATGACTATTTCAAAATCAAGAGAAAAAATTATCATTGTTAATTTTTGCCATTAAAAGTAAATTCCCAAGGTAAGTTTCACTGCAAAAAGAGGAAACTTGCTTTGGGAATTTACATTTTTAACTAATACACAGGGATGACTAAAATATCTTTTGCAAAATCAGCCTGCATTTTTGATCTGAAGGCTTAGCTTATCAGATATCATAGCAACAAATTCGCTATTGGTTGGCTTACCTCTGCCAATATGTATGGTATAGCCGAAATATGAATTGAGAATATCTACATCTCCTCTATCCCAAGCCACCTCTATGGCATGGCGTATGGCACGCTCAACTCTGGAGCTTGTGGTCTCAAACTTTTTGGCAACAGATGGATAAAGCTGTTTTGTAACTGCATTTATGATATCAGGATTTTCTATTGACATCAATATGGCTTCTCTAAGATAATGATAACCCTTTATGTGAGCAGGCACGCCAATTTCATGAAGAATCTCTGTTACCTTTATCTCCATTCCAAAGGAATCGGTTTTCTTTATTTTTTCATCCTTTTCTACAGCATTACCTTTACCCATCAGGTATTTGATAGAGTTAACGAGATTATCAAGACGATATGGCTTAAGCACAAAATATGATGCTCCCATGCTCATTACTTCCTTTTGAAGTATGTTGCTGTCAAATGCTGATGCTACTACAAAGAGCGGACGTTGCTTGAGATACTCTTTCTCCAGTGTTCTTAAAACTGCCACACTGTCCATACTGCTCATAAACATATCCATAATAACCACATCGGGCTTTTTCTGCTTTATTTGCTCTATGAGCAGGGTGCCATCCTTCTTACAAAATTCTGCATTTATGCCAAAGCTATCTGGTTTTCCATATTCTTTTTCAAAGTCTGATTTTTCTTCTGTTATAAGCACATTAATTAGTTTTTCCACGAAAATTACCTCCAAGAATTTATTTAGGATTTATTTGTTGACTTAATATTACCATAAATTGGCAAATTTGGCAATAGCTTACAGCAAAAAATTTATTTTTTTAATAATTTCTTTTTTTGTTGATATGCATAGGGCTTTTGTAGTATACTATTGTTTAAGTGTATTTTAAAATAGGAAAGGTTGCAAAACATTAGTAAAATACGATGTTTGCAG
The DNA here is from genome assembly GCA_016296885.1 of Clostridiaceae bacterium. Taxonomy (GTDB): domain Bacteria; phylum Bacillota; class Clostridia; order Oscillospirales; family Acutalibacteraceae; genus JAEEHZ01. The sequence continues at coordinate 10,365 of JAEDHT010000028.1, forward strand.
ATGTTTTTGATAATATGAAGTATGTAGTAGTTTTATGTGACGGCATGGCAGATCGTGACATTTTAGAACTCGATAACAAAACTCCCATGACAGTTGCACACAAGCCCACTATGGATAAAATTGCCAGAAAATCCGAAGTTGGCATGGCAAAGACAGTTCCGGACGGCTTTAAACCGGGCAGTGATGTTGCCAATCTGTCTGTTTTGGGATATGACCCCAGAGAATGTTACACAGGACGTTCCCCGCTTGAGGCGGCAGGTATCGGAATAGAGTTAAAGCCAACTGATGTCACACTTAGATGTAACTTTGTCACACTTTCTGACGACAGCGATTATGACGATAAAACGATATTAGACTATTGTGCAGGCGATATCAGCACAAAAGAAGCCGAAGTGCTTGTAAAATATTTGAAAGATTATTTTGATAATGACGAATTTACTTTGTACTGTGGCATAAGCTATCGCCATTGTCTTGTGTGGAACAACGGTGACCCCACACTGGGCGTTATAACTCCGCCACATGATATCACAGGCAAAAAAATAAAAGAATATCTCCCGCATGGCAGAAGCACATCAAAGCTATATGAAATGATGAGAAAAAGCTACGACCTGCTTAACAATCATCCAATTAACATAGAAAGACGCAAAAACGGCAAAAGACCAGCCAATTCTGTGTGGTTTTGGGGCGAGGGTACAGCACCAAGACTCCAAAACTTTGAAGTTAAATTCGGGCTTAAAGGCTCAATCATTTCCGCTGTAGATTTGCTAAAAGGTATAGCCACGTGTACAGGAATGAATTGTCCTTGCGTAGAGGGAGCTACAGGATATATAGACACCAACTTTGATGGCAAACTGGAAACAGCACTTAAAGAAATTGATAGTGACAGAGATTTTGTATATATTCATATAGAAGCTCCGGATGAATGTGGACATCGTGGCGAATTACAAAACAAGATAAAAGCCATAGAATTAATAGATAAAAAAATTCTGACTCCGCTGGTGAATCACCTCGAAAAGCTAGGAGACTATGCACTCCTGATATGTCCCGATCATCCCACGCCTATCGCTATAAAAACTCACAGCAGCGAGCCTGTGCCATATCTCATCTATAAGAGCTATGACCAAAAGGATAGCGGAGTAGAAATTTTCAACGAGAAAAATGCCTCATCCACAGGCATAATGGTGGAGCATGGATATGAGCTTATCACCAGACTTTTAAAATAAGCATACGGAGGATTGTGCCTTTGCAATGGGCACAGCAATAACAAATGATTTTTGATGCACACGCACACTATAATGATGAACAATTTGATGAAGACAGACACGAGCTTCTCACAAAAATGAACCAAAATGGTGTGGCTTATATTATAAACAACGGCACAGACCTGGAAACATCGCTATACTCGATAGAGCTTTCGGAAAAATATCCATTTATTAAGGCGACGGTGGGATTTCATCCGCAGGAATGTGACAAGGCAGAAAAGGGTTATATTGAACAGATAGCTAATCTTTGCAAAAACAAAAATGTAAGGGCAATTGGTGAAATAGGATTGGACTATTACTATGACTACACACCAAAGGACCTACAACTTAAAATATTTGAGGAACAGCTTATTCTTGCCAATGAGCTTGGTATGCCCGTAGTAGTTCACGATAGAGAAGCACATGGCGATACTATGGCATTGTTAAAAAAGCACAAGCCAAAGGGATTGTTACACTGCTTCTCAGGCAGTGTAGAAATGCTGAGAGAGGTTATTGATCTGGGTATGTATATCAGCCTAGGCGGTGCTGTTACCTTTAAAAACGCAAAAAAGCCACTGCAATCTGCCATAGAAGTACCGCTGGATAAATTAACGCTCGAAACAGATGCGCCATATATGACACCTGTACCATTCAGAGGAAAAAGGTGCAACTCAGAGTATATCACCTACACAGCAGCAAAAATTGCTGAAGCCAGAGGAATGTCCATTAGTGAACTGCTGGAGATAACATATAACAACGGCTGTGAGCTTTTTGGACTTAATAAATAAAAAAGAGAAACCGAAGTGCATTAAGCAAGCTTCGATTTCTCAATAGGATAGTAAAAATCAGCCTTTAACAAAGTTACTCATCATACCGGTGATAGTAGTGGCCGCCTTTTTGGCAAGCTTTTTAGTTTCTTTTTTGTTGGATTGTGCCATATTACCCACATATCCCACAGCCACGCCCACAGCAATGCCTGTTGCTACACCTTTTATTATGCTCATTGTATTTTTAGCCATGATAAACACCCTCCATATAGTTAAAGCTTTATTTGCTGCAATATATAATGAATCACAGTCCATATTTAGTGTCCCCTTTTTTATTAGTATTTAGTCAAGGAAGTAATTGATAATGAAACAGTTAAATATTGTTATGGTAGAACCGGAAATACCGCAAAATACAGGCAACGTAGCACGCACTTGTGCCGCCACAGGCGCCTCTTTGCATATAGTAAAGCCAATTGGCTTTGAAATAGACGATAAACACCTCAAAAGAGCCGGTCTTGATTATTGGAATATGCTTGATATCACATATTACGAAAACCTTGAGGATTTTTTCGAAAAAACAAGCGGTCCTTACTTCTATTTTTCTACAAAAGCACCCAAAATATACACAGAGGTAGAATATCCCGATGGCGCATATATCGTTTTTGGCAAAGAAACAAAAGGTTTGCCGGAAAGTCTTTTGCATGACAATCCAGATTCCACAGTGCGTATACCAATGATAGATGATGCACGCAGTCTTAATTTATCCAACTCAGTTGCAATCGGTGTTTATGAGATTTTGCGACAATGGAACTATCCTGAGTTAAAATGCAAGGGTGAATTAAGAGAATATAAATGGGAAGTATAAAATACACGGGAGTTTTTAAAAAATGAAAGATGTATATATATTACTCATGCGTTCTAATTCGTATTTTTCTCGAATGATAAAGGTGCTGACACGTGCAAAATATACACACACCTCCATCGGATTAGATTCAGATTGTCAAAGTCTATACAGCTTTGCCAGAATTTATCCCTCACTGCCTCTGCCGGCGGGTTTTATCAGAGAAAATATCTGCGAAGGAGTTATGGCAAAAAACGGAAAAGAACCCTGCGCACTATTTAAAATCAGCGTAGATGACGACGTGTATAGCAATATTGCAAGCACCTTAGAGAGCTACGAAAAACGCAATGATGTGAAACGAATCAAATACAATCTTCTGGGCACGCTGTACTGTTTTTTTGGTCATGAATCGAAGCAAAAGGACAAGTACTTTTGCTCACACTTCGTGGCAGAGGTTTTGGAGGTCAGTGGTGCGCTAACCTTAAAAAAACCTGCATCACTATATCAGCCCATGGATTTTGCACATCATAACGAGCTACAGCTCATCTATGAAGGCACACTCTCTGAGTTAACGCAAAAGACAATGGTACCATCATAAATAGCATAAAAACGCAGACCAACGCAAAGCTAAAAATCAAGCTTGCAATGGTCTGCTTTTATTTTTTTATTAAATTATTATTCTAAACGGAAAGAATACTCAACGCCTTCTTCAATATTAGTAGACTCTACACCGGTCAAGGCATATTCATCGTTTACATAGAAAGCCCAGTATTTGCCGTCTTTGTCATAATCGAATGTCTCACCGTTTACAGTCTTTACATAAAGACCATATGGGCCTTCCTCACCGTCGATAAGATCAACCTCTATCAAGGCATCGCCCACTGTAACCTTATCTGTGTGCACTTCAAATACTTTCTTCTCGCCATCAGAACCTGACACCGTAAAGCCAAATGTCTTGTTACCATTGCCGATTACCATCACACCGGTAACATCACTTTGTGGTTCCTCCTCTGCGCTAGCTACCTCTAGCTGTGTGCTTACTGTTGATACTACAGAATCAGTATCGTCTTTGTTTTTGTCACCACATCCGCCTGCGAAAAGTGCTGTTGCCGCAATAAGCACTGTGCAAAGGATAAGCGACAAGGTTTTTTTTAAACTTGTCATTTTCATACCTTTTTGTACGCTCCTTATTTGTTTATTCAATATTGTCCCAATCCAGCCGGCACTCGCAGCTTAATAATATAAAAAAATAGGACACTTTTCGCACCTGAATATTTCGACTTGTTGCAGCTCAGCTCGCCTTCTCAAAAAATTCATTATTCAATGGCTTGTCCACATTTTGCGGCAATGTGCAAGAGCTAAGCATAATAAAAAGCAACACACGGCGACGTGCTCGTGTGAGATTCTCACTCACTTCCTCAGGTGCATTTGGTATTATACACCATAACGATTTATTTGTAAATTATTATAATCGATAAAAAAGGAGCTTTATAAAAAAGCCCCTTATAATCTCAAAATATTAAATTAATCATTAAAAACTTTTTTTAGTTTTTCAAAGAACGAAGTGCGTTTGTGGTAATTTTTTTCGCTCAAAGCCTTTTCAAATTCTTTTAAAATTTCTTTTTGTGATTTTGAGAGATTCTTAGGCACGTCTATAGTCACCCTGATATAGTGATCGCCTCTGCCTCTGCCATTTATATGAGGTATACCTCTGCCCTTTAGCTTAAATATATCTCCGGGCTGAGTGGACTCATGCACAGAATAGCTCACCTTGCCATCAAGTGTTGGCACTGTGATATCTGCACCGAGGGCAGCCTGTGTAAATGTGATCGGTATATCGCACCATACGTCATCGCCCTTACGTTCATATATAGGATGTGGGCGAACTGTTACATATACGTGCAAATCGCCGGCAGGACCTCCGTTTAATCCGGCATTGCCACGTCCACCGACTTTTAGAATCTGGCCATCGTTTATGCCTGCAGGTATTGTTATTTCTACAGAGTTACTGCTATTCATGTGTCCGCTGCCGTTACATTTCAGGCAAACTTTTTCGATTATCTTGCCCTTTCCTCGACAGCTATCACAAGTGCGTGATGTCTGCATTACGCCAAACATAGTTCTTTGATTAACTTTTACGCTACCTGTACCATGGCACACTGTACAGACTTTTGGTGATGTGCCTGCTCTGGCGCCCGAACCGTTACACTCAGTACAAGTGGAAACCACCTTATAGGTGACAGTCTTTTTGCAACCTTTTGCAGCTTCTTCAAAATCGATAGATATGCTCACCTCGGCATCACTGCCACGGCGTGGTGCATTTGGGTTGGCTTGTCTGCGTGAACCAAATCCACCGAAAAAGCTATTAAATATATCGCCAAAATCCACTTCCTGGCCATATCCGCCATATGGATTGCCACCGCCAAAGTTGGGGTCTACACCTGCATGACCAAACTGGTCGTATCTACTGCGCTTGTCACTATCGGAGAGAACCTCATAAGCTTCGTTTACTTCTTTAAATTTTGCCTCAGCATCCTTGTTACCCGGGTTCAGGTCAGGATGATATTTTTTTGCCATTTGACGATAGGCTTTTTTTATCTCGTCCTCTGATGCACCCTTTGCCACGCCAAGGACTTCATAGTAATCTCTTTTGTCAGCCATTGTGTTTTCTCCTTTTTGCACACGATGCACATAGTGTGCGTAAAAAATACTGTTATGCCTTTTTCCGCTGTTGCTATGTATTTAAGTTAAACATTAAGCGAAAAATACGGCTTATTATACCAGAATACGATAATTAATGCAATACCACAGCTCATAAAAAACGAGTGCGGTATTGCATTTTATAATCAATAAAATTAGTCTACATCTTTGAAGTCAGCATCATAAACATTGCCATCCGGGCCATAGTCCTGACCACCCTGAGCACCTGCAAAGTCTTCCGGTGATGCACCCTGTGGAGCTGCCTGCTGATAGAGCTTGCCTGATACATCATAGAGGTTCTTCTGAAGCTCATCCTTGAGAGTCTTGATTCTCTCTACATCGGAACCCTTGAGAGCTTCTTTAAGCTCGTCTGATTTAGCTCTGAGGGATGATTTGTCCGCTTCGTCTATCTTGTCGCCACTCTCGTTGAGGAGCTTTTCTACAGCGTAGGTCATGTTTTCCGCTTCGTTCTTCACGTCTACTTCTTCACGACGCTTCTTGTCTTCTGCTGCATACTTCTCTGCTTCCTGAACAGCCTTCTCGATGTCCTCTTTGCTCATATTTGTGTTAGAAGTGATAGTAATCTTCTGCTCTTTGCCTGTGCCAAGGTCTTTTGCAGATACATTTACGATACCGTTGGCATCTATATCAAAGGTAACCTCAATTTGTGGCACACCTCTCATTGCAGGTGCGATACCATCAAGTGTAAACAAACCAAGCTGTTTGTTATCTCTTGCAAATTCTCTTTCACCCTGCAACACGTTGATTTGAACCTGTGTCTGGTTGTCAGCAGCTGTGGAGAAAATCTGGCTCTTCTTAGTTGGGATAGTTGTGTTTCTATCTATAACCTTTGTCATAATTCCGCCCATGGTCTCTACTCCAAGTGAAAGTGGAGTAACATCAAGAAGAAGCAATCCTTCTACTTCGCCACCAAGAACACCAGCCTGAATAGCAGCGCCGATAGCAACACATTCGTCTGGGTTAATGCCCTTGAATGGCTCTTTGCCAATAAGCTTTTTAACAGCTTCCTGAACAGCCGGGATTCTGGAAGAACCACCAACCATCAAAACCTTGTCTATCTGGCTGAGGGAAAGTCCGCTATCCTTCAAAGCACTGCGAACAGGGCCCATTGTAGCTTCTACAAGATCTGCGGTAAGCTCGTCGAACTTAGCTCTGGTGAGTGTAAGGTCGAGGTGCTTAGGACCTGTAGCATCTGCTGTGATAAATGGAAGATTGATCTGAGATGTAGTTACACCGGAAAGCTCAATCTTAGCTTTTTCTGCTGCTTCCTTTAATCTCTGCATTACTACAGCATCGTTAGCAAGGTTTATGCCTGTATCTTTTCTAAATTCTGCGATTATCCAATCTACAATTCTCTTATCGAAATCATCGCCACCCAAGCGGTTATTACCGGCTGTAGCGAGAACCTCCTGAACGCCGTCGCCCATCTCGATGATAGATACATCGAAAGTACCGCCGCCTAAGTCGTATACCATAACCTTCTGGTCTGCTTCCTTATCAATACCATAAGAGAGAGCAGCAGCTGTAGGCTCGTTGATAATTCTCTTAACATCAAGACCTGCGATTTTGCCTGCGTCCTTAGTAGCCTGACGCTGTGCATCTGTGAAGTAAGCCGGTACTGTGATAACAGCCTGAGTAACCTTATCACCGAGATAAGCCTCTGCATCATCCTTTAGCTTTTGGAGAATCATTGCTGATATCTCTTGTGGAGAATAAGACTTGTCGTCTATATTTACCTTATAGTTTGTGCCCATCTCTCTCTTGATAGAGGAGATTGTCTTCTCAGGGTTAGAGATAGCCTGACGCTTTGCCACTTGGCCAATGAGTCTTTCGCCTGTCTTAGAAAATGCAACTACAGAAGGAGTTGTTCTTGAACCCTCAGCGTTTGCGATAACTACCGGTTCGCCACCCTCGATAACTGCTACACATGAATTTGTTGTACCTAAATCAATACCTATTGTCTTTGCCATAATATATTGCCTCCTATAATTTTAAATCAAATTTCTATATATTAATTATGCTAGTTTGCTACCTGTACCATACAGTATCTTATAATTTTTTCTTTACATTTATATCCTTTTTGAAATACTGTGGCTACCACATTTTCGCCTAGTGATTCATCCTCTATCTTTGCGATAGCGTTGTATAACTCAGGATCAAAGCTGTCGCCCACTTCGCCATAGCTCTCTACACCAAGTGCTTCGAAAGATTTATCAAGCTGAGCCTTAATAAGCTCTAAGCCTTTTTTATATTCTTCGCTTGCATTGGCAGAGGCTGCTATAGCAATGTCTATGCTATCTGCTATTGGAAGGATGTTTTTTATTGCGTCTATCGTTGCATTAGTGTAAATTTCTGTTTTTTCTTTGTCGGTTCTGGTGCGATAGTTGGCGTATTCTGCGGCACATCTCATATGCGCATCCTTTAGCCTTTCTATCTCAGCCTTGAGAGTGTCTATCTCTTTTGAGCTTGCATCCTCTGCTGTATCGGCTGAGTTTTCCACAGCCTCTTTTTCATCAGTATTTATGCTTTGCTCATTTTCATTTATTTTTTCTTCTTCAGTAACGTGTTTTGTTTTCTTTTCCTTTGCCAACAAAAACACCCTCCTTATTTTTTATTCTTCATAATCGGCACCAATGATGCCTCTTATCACCTTGCCGGTAACCTCTGCCACATATTTCACTGTGGATATGCACAGGGAATAATTTGTGCGAATTGGGCAAATCAGCCCCAGCACACCTGATGAACCACTGCCTGCGGAATATTCCTCAGAGATTATCGAAAAGCCGTTTAAGTAACTTATATCGGTGTTACTACCAAAGTAAACACCACTGCTATATTTGTTCAGAAAATCAGAAGCTCTCGATTTTTCTTTTAAGAAAGCATTCATTTTTGATATTTTATCATAAGAGCAGTCACTCTCGAAAAGACTTTGCGTGTTCTCGGAGGTGGCAACCCCTACCTCGTCTGCCTGCCTACACAGCACACCAATAACCCACAGCACATTAGACATTAGTAGCCCAAGCTCGCCCATGGTGGCGGCTTCTGTTTGCAAGAGAGCGGGAGTGATATCTTTTAACGGCATACCGATAAATCTATCGCTCACCAGTTTTTCAAAAATCGTGATAATCTCATCAGTTATCACAAACTCACATCTGAAAAGCCTTGTCTTAACAGAACCACTGCTCGACACAAGCACAGCTAGTACAGTGTATCTTCCTATCTTGAGGAACTTTACACTATATATCCTCGAATCGTCTGATTGTGGGGAAGTAATAACTGCGAATCCCCCAAGCAGATCTGTTAGCAGGTCAGCAACCGTTTGCATAAGCTCGTGCGGTTCTGCATTGCACTGAAAAAGTCGGCTGTCGATATATTCTTTTAAATCTTCATCCAGACTGTTCTCAGCAAACTGCTCTACATACCTCTGATATCCCTTTTCGGACGGCACACGCCCGGCCGAAGTGTGGGGTTGCAATATCAAGCCTGCTTTTGTTAGTTCTGCCATATAATTTCTTATAGTGGCAGGAGAAGCCTGATATCCCAGGTTGTCACATATATTTTTTGAGCCTACAGGCTCACCTGTTTCGATGTATGCTTCTACGATTGCTTTCAGCACAAGCATTTGCTTGTTTGTCAAGTCCATGCCTTCACCTCTTTAATTAGCACTCTAAGCTTGCGAGTGCTAATCTATTTATAATTTAGCACTCGATCCAGTATTTGTCAATAGATTAAAGCAAATTTTTTATATATTTTCTCTCATATTTATATGTGACAATAAAAAATATCTGATATAGAGCACACTCACCCTATATCAAATATTTTTCCCTAATATTAATACTAATATTTATATATCCATCCAGATTTATCCTTTTATTGCCATCATTGCAACCATACCTCCACGCTCACCATTAGTCGCTCTGTGAGAAAAAAGCATATCATGACAGCATCTTGTGCAAATATCACTTATGCTGATATTCTCCGCACGCACACCGGACGAAACTAAAATCTGCCTGTTACATTCCAGAAGATCAATGTGATATTTTCCATTTTTATCGTCAATAATAAACATATCAGTGTTAAAGCCATCAAGATGAGCAAACTCATCTGCAACCGGTTTATCCACCTCAAAGCAACATTTTGAAATAGCAGGCCCTATAGCAGCCACAATATCTTTAGGATCAGAGCCAAAGTTATCGTGCATTGCCTGCACAGTTGCCTTTCCAATCTGCTTTACTGTGCCTTTCCATCCGGAATGTACCAGACCAATGCATTTTTTCACAGGGTCCGCCAAAAATATAGGTGTGCAATCGGCATAGTGAGTTACTAAGGTCACATTAGGATCATTTGTAATCAGAGCATCTATCGAATGCATATTCTGTGGCTTATATATACCCACACCCCTGTCTTTTTCTGTCACAACACGCACATTAGCATTGTGATCTTGCTGTGATGACACAAGGCTGTCATACTCAAATCCTCCGGCACGTGCAAATATGCGATAGTTTTCAAGCACATTTTCGTCAGTGTCGCCTCTGCCAAAACTAAGATTCATAGATGAGTATATTCCCTTGCTTATACCACCCATTCGAGTAGAAAAAGCGTGGTTAATACATTCTATTTTATCCAGCTCTTTAAAGGTAAGAAAAGGGACAGAATTTACCATATTTAAGTTCATTTTGTTGCTATTAAAAATCATTGCAAAAACTCCTTGATTTAATTTACTGATTTTGATATAATATTATTTGAATTTATAGTGAGTTAGGTGAGTGTTCAATTATGAGAGTTCCTAGATATTTTAATAAAGATATTAATCCTAATTGCGAATATTGTGCTAACTGTCAGATCGATGATAAGCAAATCTATATATGCACATTAAATCGTTCTATAAAGGACGAAAAATGTCCTAAGTTTGTGTATGATCCACTTATGAGAGTGCCGGATGCTATGCCGGAGATGCCAAAATTTGAAGAGGAAGATTTTAAAATCTAAATTTAAACCCTCATTAAGGATCAGGAGCGTGATGCCTTGTGTATTATTGTGCTGATTGTCCAAGAAAATGCAATGCACCGAAAAGTGAAACACAGCCAAATGGCTATTGTGGTGCCGCCCTTTTGCCTATTATTAACAGAGCAGCCCCTCACTATTGGGAGGAGCCTTGTATAAGTGGCGAAAAAGGAAGCGGTGCTGTTTTTTTTGGCGGATGCGTGCTAAAATGCGTGTATTGCCAAAATCACAAAATCAGCCGAAAACCAAAAGGCAAAGCTTATAGCATTGATGAACTGGCAGAGCTTTTTAGGGAGCTGGAACAACAGGGTGTGCATAATATCAATTTAGTCACACCCACACATTATACATATGCTATAATCAAAGCATTTGAAAAATATAAACCTAAAATCCCCATAGTGTATAATTGCGGAGGATATGAGAGCGTGGAAACGCTTAAAAGACTTGATGGAATTGTCGATATATATATGCCCGATTTTAAATATTATTCCGGTGATACTGCTCTAAGATACAGCAACGCACCCGATTATGTCAACGTAGCAAAGGATGCTATCGCCGAGATGTTCTCACAGGTACAAAAGCCGATTTTTGATGATGACGGCATTATGCAGAAGGGTGTTATAGTAAGACATCTTGTTCTGCCTAGTCTTGCTAACGAAAGCAAGCAGATCATCAGCTATCTTGATAAGACATATGGTGAGGATATCATATTTAGTCTTATGCGACAATATTATCCTGCGTGTAAGTTGGATAAATTCCCTGAGCTTATGCGCAAGGTGACCGATGCAGAATACGAAGAGGTATCAGAACATCTGTTTTCATCATCGCTTGATGGTTTTGTGCAAGACAATGAATCTGCGGATGCATCTTATACCCCCGAATTTTATACAGAATGAAAAATAAAATCTCTCATCAGCATATTAAATTATGTTGCAGAGAGATTTTTATTTTAGTCATTTTCAAACAAATCATATGCATTTAGCATACATTCTTTAAAGAATTCCTTGCCAATATATTTTACTATCTTTTGCACGTTTTCGGCAAAATCAGGACAACGTCTATCTATAGAATGAGTATCGGTGCCCAGAAAGTGTATTAATCCGCTTTCTGCCAGCGCTACAATTTTTTTCCTCTGAAAAAATCCCGATGCTACGCTATCAATATTCGTTTGTACAAAAGCACCATTATCAACAAGCTTAGATACATAATTTGGAGCCAATATATTTGGATAACGCTCGATATGAGCTATTATTGGCACCACACTGTATTTTGATTGCAACATCTCTATATAGTTCAACGCCCTCTCTATGGTAATATCATAGCTAAGCTCGGTGAGCATATATCGGGTGTTATTGTAACACAAAGGAGTAATATCATCAGCAGAAAAAAGAAGATCTGTTACAAACACTTCAGCACCAAGGGTATATTTTACACCACGTGGCAAATTTGGCAAGGCATCTTCGTAGCATTCTGTCCTTCTCTGCACAAAGCTTTCTATAGACTCCTTGTTACTATAATAATGCGAAGTAAAAGCAATAGCATCTACCCCATACACATTTAGCCGGCTTATCAGCTGTGCGCTCTCAGAGATGCTTTTGGATCCATCATCCATTTTGGGAAGAATATGAGTATGTATATCACAATATTTCATAATGCATTCCCCCTATTTCCGTTATCCCGCAGACTTTTAAAATCTGCATATTTTTTCTTTTTATATTTAGTGCCCTCTCTTTTATATGAAAGAAAGGGCACTATGTTTTTTTAGATTAAAAATTATTCATTAGGAACAGTAACAGCTGACTGGGTTTCACCTAGGTCTGCAAGTAATTTTATAGTAACCTCTATAGATTTACCTTTCTTTGTGCCTTGACCTGCTCTATATAATGTCACAACAACCTCGTCGCCAGGCTCATACTTATCCAGTTCCTTATAAAGCTCACTAAATGATGTTACTGTGGCACCATTAAATGCTGTGATAATATCATTTGGCTTAGCTTCTGTGCCATTAAAAGGACTATCAGCACTAAACTCAACAATTAAAATACCGCCTTGTTCAAGTCCGCTTGAGGCAGCCACAGCAGATGTAAGCTCCTGTCCTACGATACCGATTCTCACTCTGCCCGAAACATAGCCCTGATTGATAAGATCGTCGCAAATCTTTTTAACAGTAACGCTAGGGATAGCAAATCCCATACCTTCGTATTCCTCGTCAACGATCTTAATTGTATTAACACCGATTACTTGACCATATAGGTTTGCCAAAGGTCCACCGCTGTTACCGGGGTTAATAGCTGCATCAGTTTGAATATAATCCACATAGCTGAATGTGGAAACGCTTCTGTTCAAAGCTGATACAATACCTCTTGTAATAGAGTTGGAATAAGCACTGCCACCGGGGTTACCAATAGCAACTACATCCTGACCTACAAAAACCTTTTCGCTGTCTGCAAAAGTTGCAGGCTTTAGCTCTTCTCCAGCAGGATCTATTTTAAGTACTGCAAGATCGGTTTTTGTGTCAAATCCAACTACCATGGCCTCTAGCTGATTTCCGTTGCCAAGTGTTACATACACTTCATAAGTTGTCTTAGAATCGCCAATAACATGGCTGTTTGTGGCGATATATCCATCAGATGTAACCACAATACCTGTACCCTCTGAAGAAGCACCATCTGCTGCCAATGTAAGGCCCTTTTCATAACAAGATATACCCACAACGGATGGCGACAGCACCTCATAAGCATACTGTGCGGAATACTCTGTAACGCCAATATCAGGCTGACTATTTACATCCAAGCCAGAGCTATTTGGATCAATAACATCTGTATCCTGTGGCAACAAATTATTTTCTGTGTCAATCACATCTGAGAAAGAAGATGTCACATCACTGTCACTTGTGTTATTAGATGGTGTTTCAAAACTACCAAACACATCTATACCAAGCATTGGCAATGCAAAATAAGCACCCACAAGCAAAAGGCATATTGCTACTATAATAAGTGTAATAATGAGAACATTTTTGCTTGTTTTCTTCTTTCCTTTTTTCGCCTTTTGTTTTTTATTGCTCTTTGGCGCAGTTGGATTTTCAGGAATGAAACTATCGTTTATTTGATTAAAGTTATTCCCAAAGTTTGTTTTTGGGGCGTTGACGGGTTGCACCGAATCAAAGTTCATCTTATTACCCAAATTCTGAGGTGCAAACTCCGGTGAATTATTACCAAAACCGCCCATAAAATCTGCCGGCTTTTCATCTGCCGGTACTACCTCCGGCTCTGCATTTTGAACAGGCTCATCAGGCAAGTTACCAAACATATTTTCGTACTCGGATTCTAATCTATCAATCTCTTTTTGCAGTTCATCGAGAGATTTTGGCATGGTAGCTTCAGTATTGTTCTTGTCAAAAGAATCGAGATTTGTTTCATTATTAATAGGCTCAACAACATTTGCAGGCTGTTCTATAGGATTTCGAACAGTTCTAGGCCTCAACATCGGTTCATTATCAAGCATTTGATCTACATGATTACGCTCTACTGCTGGATTTTGAGGCTGAACGGGACGTGCCACAGGCTGTTGCTGTCTTGCCATTGGGTTTTGTGGCTGGGCAGGGCGTGCCATAGGCTGTTGCTGTCTTGCTATTGGGTTTTGAGCTTGAGCAGGGCGTGCCATAGGCTGTTGCTGTCTTGCTATTGGGTTTTGTGGCTGGGCAGGGCGTGCCATAGGCTGTTGCTGTCTTACCATCGGGTTTTGTGGCTGGGCAGGGCGTGCCATAGGCTGTTGCTGTCTTGCCATTGGGTTTTGTGGCTGGGTAGGGCGTGCCATAGGCTGTTGCTGTCTTACCATTGGGTTTTGTGGCTGAACAGGACGTGCTACAGGTCTTTGATCTCTATAAGAGTCTTGCCCCATGTTGTTCATATTTTTTTGATTGTCATCCTGTCTATAATTGTTATTATATTGGTTTGCAGGGGCATAGCCTGCCGGGTTTTGCTCGTAGCCTGATTTACCCTGATTAAGATTATTGGGGTAAAATTGGTTTTCATTGTTTTGATCTCTCATAGTGAAACATCCCCTTTTTAAAGCTGATATATAGAAAAATGCAAACTACTAATATTTATTCTAAAATTAATTTATAACATACCACACACCATCAATTAGCATACACTCGGCGTTTGCAGTCTCCTGTTTTTGTGAAAGTGAGCCTTCACCCTCTTTGTAGTCCATATGAATCTGAAACTCAACCAGTGCAAAGGCGTCTACAACATCTGCACCTGAATATTTTTTTAAAAGCTCTGCATGATAGTTATTATATATTTCTGAGCTTTTGTCGTATATCTCATAATTAGATGGCTCGGCCTCCACATAGTAGAACGAATAGTTTTCATTCATATACGACTTATAGCTCTCCAGCTCCTCTATGGCAGAAGCCTTTATCGACTCAAAATCATATTCACTATTACCCAAAGCCTGCATACAATCAGGGTTTTTGAAAGAGTAATGCAAATATCCCTCTGCATCGTTTTGATAATATGCGTTTGCCCATGATCTCACAGTTGAGCAAAGCTGATCCACATAATTATCTTGTGAAGCATTGCTTACAACGTGCTTTTTATCCGCACACGCACATACCGAAAAAACTAAAACAATAGCTGTTAAAAAACAAATTAATCTCTTCATGATTCTTATACTACCAAATACCATTGTCCATCCACAAGCACTCCATAAACCTCCTGAGATTCATTCTCCGAGGGGGTATCCCCAGATTCATAAACCACACTCACTGTCACATCAGAACTTGAAAAAGCTGATATCTTGCTTGCATCTCCATAATACTCCGAGAATTTCTCCAAATATTCTGCATATTTATCAGATGAGCTGTTATAAATACTTGTGCCCTCTACATTGATATTCACTTCATAATTGCCATAAGTACCTTTTATGCCGGCTTCTGTCTGCTCAAAGGCTTCTTTGAGATCAGCATAAGTGACATCATATTCATAATCGCTATCACTCAGCTTTTCCCTACACTCTTTATTCATTGTAGAATACTGCACATATGTGTCCACATCAAATTCATAAGCCGCTGTGATGCAGGCTTTCACGGTATCTTCCACAGTAGGACGTGAAATATGCGATTTCACTATTACCACGCCCAGCACGATAATAACTGCCGCCATCGCAAGCATCACCAGTGAAAGAAATGCTTTTGATGTTTCCTTCTTTCTGGCGGTAGCTTGTTCTGATGATAACGCAGTTTCGGAGGTTTCTTCCGAACTGATATCATTAAGGCTGTCGTCAGTTTTTATTTCCCCATTGATTATGTTTAACTCTTCATTTTTTTCATCCATAAAAAAGACTCCGAAAATTGATATTATTACACACACTTACATATATACACTTGCTATTATATCACAGCATATAAAAAAATACAACGCAATTTTATGAAAAAAGCAATTTCTCCTGTAAAGTCGTCAATGATAGGTGACACTTTTCTCAAAAAAATATGATGTTCCA
>JAEDHT010000029.1 GCA_016296885.1 Clostridiaceae bacterium
GAACTTTTTTCGTTCGTTTTTTCAGAAGTGCTTTCCTCAGGACAGCTCGTCTATTCTATCACTTTCTTACGCCCTTGTCAATACCTTTTTTGAAGTTTTTTTATTTTATTTTTATATTAATAAACAACCTGATAAATACTATGTTTTTGTTCTTTATATTCTTCTGTAAAACCAAAAATCACACTTAAACATCTAATAGTAAGACCACCCTTATTTTAAAACATTCATCATATCATCTGGAATCTTACTGGATATATCAATTAACTTCTTCGTTACTGGATTGATTAGAGTTACCCTACCACAGTGCAAAGCTTGTCTTGAAATAAACTCTAAGCTACCACCATACAAATCATCACCTGCAAGAGGAAATCCCATATCAGACATATGAACTCGTATCTGATGTGTTCTGCCTGTTTCAAGGTTTATCTCAAGTAGCGTGTGCATTGAATTGCCTGAGATAGGTTTATAGTGAGTTATTGATTCTTTGCCACCCTCAAAAACAGCCTCTCTAACCATTTTGCTGTCAGACTTTAGTCTTATTTGTTTATTTATAGTACCGCTTTTTTCTATTACACCCTCACATACTGCGAAATAAGTTTTATTCACACTGTTTTTTATCAAATTTGCGATATATGCATTTTTAGCACAAACCACACATCCAGAGGTATCTTTATCTAATCTATTTATCGCCCTAAAAATATAACTTTTATTATTTTTCCTTGCATGATACATAGCAAAGTTTGCAAGTGTATTGTCAACATAATCATGCACAGGGTGAACTGTCACACCGGCGGGTTTATCAAAGATAATTATCTCATCATCTTCATATAAAACATCGATCTGCATCTCAGAACACACAACATTGGTGGAGCTTGAGGGTAATGTCAAGGTAATAGTATCCCCTGTATTTATGGTATGTGTGACATATGCGTGTTTACCGTTTAACAATATTCCATTATATATTAGTTTAAGCTTTTTGAGAAGTCTTGAAGAAATTTTACATTCTTTTCTCAAAAATGATTTAATATCTGAGTTGTCATATTCAGCAGTTACTGTGAATATTATTTTATCAGATGAGTTTGTCCCATTCATCGTTTTAGAATACTCCATTTAATTTGCAAACTATTAATATAATGATGGCAACCTGAACAACTATTATCGCAGGTATGCCAAACATAAACTTATAGTGCAAGGTTTTATGCCTAATAAGCCTCATAGTTATATACATCGCAACCGAGCCTCCCAGAGCGGACAGTGCCATAAGAGTTGCCTCAGGAACCCTGTATCTGTGGTGCTTAGCTGCCAACTTGTCATACATTGTAAATATGATTGAAATCAAGCTAATTACAAAAATATATATTATAAATATAAGACACAACGTCTTGTGATTAATGAGAAAAGCAATCAAAATATCTCCTCCAAACACAGAAAGGATAAACAAAATGAAAAAGTTTTTCAAGGTAATGTTTCTTTTGATAGCAGTTGCTATCGCAATCGGTGTGGTCACAATCAACAGCACCGGATATCAGTTTAACTCAGTCCGGTTCCCCACCCTAGTTAAACAAAACTCAGATAAACAAACTAGCGATTTATCTGAAATGCGAGCCTTGTGGGTGCCTTTTACAAGCTTAGATATTGAGAGTGCAAATGGCTCATTCGATTCATTCAAGCAAAAATTTGACAAGATAGTAAGCGATGCAAAAGATAAACGACTTAATACATTAATCGTTCATGTAAGACCATTTTGCGATGCATTGTATAAATCAGATATATTTCCCTGCTCACACGTTTTGAGTGGATTACAGGGAAAATCTGTAGACTTTGATGCTTTGGAATATATGGTAAAATCTGCGCACAAAAACAAATTAGAAATTCACGCATGGATAAATCCATTCCGAGTAACTAATAACAAATCAAGCTTTCAAATCTCAAATGAAAATCCAGTTAAATCCCTACCTGACGGAACTGTACTGGAATGGGAAAACGGACTATATCTTGATCCCTCAAGCAATGATGCTCGCAAGCTGATAATAGACGGTGTGAGAGAAATTATAAAAAAATATGATATAGACGGAATCCACTTTGATGATTATTTCTATCCCACCACGTCAAGCGACTATGACAAAGCCTCATACCAAGACTATGTTTCCAAAATAGATGACACCAGTATTCCTCTAACCCTTAGCGAGTGGAGAACAAATAATGTAAATATGCTTATAAACGGAGTGTACAACGCTGTACACTCAAGCGATAAAGACATAGTATTTGGCATATCCCCGCAAGGAAACATAGAAAATGATATCAGCATGGGTGCCGATGTGTACACATGGGGAAGTGTTTCGGGATATGTGGATTATCTTTGTCCTCAACTTTATGTAAACTCTGACAATCCTATCCTGCCATTTGACAAAACAGCAGATGCTTGGAAAAAGCTAGTCACAAAAGATAACATAAAACTTTACATAGGCTTGGGATTATATAAAGCAGGTAGTGATGACGATAAGGGTACATGGAAAAAAGCAGACAATATCATAAAGTCACAAATAGAATATACCAGAAAAATCATAGCCGATGGTTTCGCATTATATTCATCTGAATATCTTGTAAACAAACAGACAAAAGCAGAAGTAGCCAATATGCTGACTGTGCTGGCGTAATCAGTTAATTATTTTCCCTAGAACACAGTCACCTTCAACTCCAGTAATTTTCACTGTAACTGTTTTTCCACACAAATCACTGGTACCATGAAATTTCACCGGTGTATAGTTCATAGTGTATCCTGTACAAGTTTCGTCCCCTTTCATTCTTTCCACAAGAACTTTTTCTTCTCTGCCAATCTGCAAAGATAAAAATTCTCGTCTTGAATGATCAGTAGCATCTATCATTTCTATACATCTTTTATTTTTCAAGGAATTGTCAAGCTGACCGTCCATTTCGTCAGCAACAGTTCCTTTTCTTCTTGAATAAGGGAAAACATGAACCTTGGCAAATGCAATTTCCTTAGCAAAATCCATGCTCTCAATATGCTCTGCCTCTGTCTCGCCAACAAAACCTGTCATTATGTCTGTGGTAATAGAGCAGTTTGGGAATGATGCTCTCAGGTCATTAACAATTTTTTTATATTCTTCCGCTGTGTAATGCCTGTTCATACGTTTTAGCACTGTTGTGCTACCGCTTTGGAGCGAAAGATGAAATTGTGGGCAAAGCTTAGATTGCTTCGAGAGTCTGGCAATTACATCTTCGTCCATCTTTTCAGGCTCTAATGAACCCAGTCGCACTCGCTCAATGCCATCCACATTACAAGCGCACTCTACAGCATCGCACAATGTAAGAGAAAGATCTTGACCATAGCACGAGAGATTTATTCCTACAAGGACAATCTCTTTATAGCCATTCTTAGATAATGTTTCTATTTCACTTTTTATCATATCAAGAGGTTTTGAGCGAACTCTACCTCTAGCATATGGAATTATGCAATATGAGCAAAATCTGTTGCAACCATCTTCTATTTTTACAAATGCACGTGTGCGCTCATCATATTTTTCAATATGCATCTCCTCAAAAGATTCTCCACGCTTCTCCATATGAGGCTTAATATCTGCAATCTTTTCGTGATTGATTAAAAATGATTCTATGGCTTCTATCGTTTGTTTTCTGGAATAATTTCCTAGAATGATATCAGCTTCGGAGTAATCTTCATCCGGAAAAGCTTGTGTCATACATCCTGTAAGAGCTATAACGCTATCAGGATTTTCTCTTCTGGCTCGGCGGAGATATTTGCACACTTTGTTGTCACCGGTAGATGTGACAGTGCAGGAATTTATTATGATAATATCAGCATTAAAATCAGATTTCCTTTGAAAGCCCTTTTTCTCAAGAAGTGATGCCATATATTCCGACTCATACTGATTGACCTTACATCCAAGTGTATATATAAAAAAGTTCAAATAAATATGCACCTCCAAATTTACAAAGCACTATTCTACAATATTTAAAAATTCATCTAGGCTTCTTATCTGATAATCACACAAATCGCTTTCTGATATCGGCTTGCCATTCCTTACGATTCTGCAGGTTGTAATACCTGCATTTCTGCCTCCTTGCATATCAGATGTGAGCGAATCACCCAGAATAATGCATTTTTCTCTATCTTTTATATTTTCTTTTTCAAAGATATAATCAAAGAACTCTTTTTCCGGTTTTTGAACACCCATCTCTTCTGAAATGAATATGCCATCAAAATATTTTTTCAAACCTGAGGCATCAAGTCTTGGGTGTTGCACACGTTGCAAACCATTTGTCACAATATAGATTTTACACTTTCCGAAAAGCTTATCAAGCAATGGTTTTGTATCGTCAAATATAAAAGGGCAGTTTGCAAGTCCATCTATATATCCATTGCTAAACTTTATGAAAGCCACGTGTGAGTCGAACAACGATTCATCTATAAGTCCCTCAAATCTCAACTCAGGTAGCTCGTCCGTTGTAAGAGCGCCTTGCTCTATCTTTTGCCACAATTTAAGATTGTGACTGCGGTATTCATCCAAAAACTCTTTGGTAAATTTTATATTGTGTGTTTCAAGAAGATTTTTGAGTGATATTTCTTCTGCTTTGGAAAAATCAAATAACGTATCATCTATATCAATAAAAACATAATCAAATTTCATCGTGTCTTCACATTATCGAAAAACCTTGCCGTTTTCAATATATATCTCCTTCCTTGTGATATCAGAGTATAGCTCACAGCCTACACTCTCCTCCACCTTGCCAAGCAACAACGATGGATTGATATTCACTGTGTTACCTGCCGGGAGATATATTTTAAACACAAGTCTGTCACAGCCGAGAAAAAGTGAATAGTCTGATATATATTGTTTGAGATTTATATCTTTCATACCTGATTTCGACTTTTTCTGAACCATAATCTCATCTTGTGATAAAATCTGCTCTATTTTACTTTTTACAAGATTAAGATCATTGTCCTCATCATAAAAAACTATTTCAAAAAGGGCTGTTTCGATCTCATTTGGAGAATACACAGGTTCATAAACTTTTATAACCTCTATACCCTCAGGGAGCTTTTCGTTCATACGATCTCTCATCTCGTCAAAGCTGATATCTTCTGTGAGTCTTGTATCCATATATTCAGCCTCGCCGGTGTAGCCCAATGATAGAGGCAATGCAAATGTGATAAAAAGATGTGGGTTAAATCCCTCTGTGTGCCATATAGGAAGCTTGGCACACTGCAAGGCTCTTGTCATACATCTATTCATATCAAGATGAGATATATATTTGCTCCTACCCTTTTTTATATACTTAACCCTCACGTTTTTCATAGCAAATTCCACCTTTCCATTGGGCAGCTCCGCAAGCCGAACATTCTTGACGGCAGTTAGCTGTCGTTTGAGCCTCATATGCCTTTTTACATTCTTTTATCAAGAATTCTTTTGTTACACCATAGTCGATATGATCCCATGGAAGAACCTCATCAAAGCTTCTGCGTCTATTAGCATAGAATGCAGGATCAATACCACATTCCTCAAAAACACTCATCCACTTATCAAAATTAAAACATTCGTCCCAGCCATCAAATCTCATTCCATATTCACAGGCTTTCTCTAGTACTTTGCACAGTCTTCTGTCACCACGGGCAAAAACTGCCTCTAAAAAGCTGGTGGAACTATCATGATAATTGAATGTTATCTTTCTTGATGTTATGCTCTCCTTTATATGATGCTGTTTCTCCACAAGCACATCTCGTGTATCTTGTGGTTCCCACTGAAATGGTGTAAAAGGCTTTGGAACAAACGACGATGCACTTAAGGTAACTGTAACCGCCTTACCTTTTTGTCTGTTTTCGCATCTATAATAGGCATCTACAACCTTTTGACCCAGATGTGCTATATCTGCCACATCATCGAAAGTCTCTGTGGGAAGTCCTATCATAAAATATAGCTTAACCTTGTTCCATCCACCTGAAAACGCAGTAGAACAGGTTTGTATAAGCTCGTCCTCTTTTACATTTTTATTTATTACATCACGCATCCTCTGGCTCCCGGCCTCCGGTGCAAAGGTGAGTCCGCTTTTCCTCACGGACTTTATCTTAGACATCAATTCATTAGAAAATCCGTCAACACGAAGTGATGGCAATGACACACTTACTCCGTCTTTTTCTGTCCATTCATGAAGCTTATCAAGGAGCGGATCAATCTGTGTGTAGTCACTGGAACTAAGCGAAGATAAGGAAATTTCATCATATCCTGTGTTTTGACAAAGGTCATAGCATTGCTTGTTAATAGTCTCGATCGATTTTTCTCTCACAGGTCTGTTCATAAAGCCAGCCTGACAGAATCTGCATCCTCTGATGCAACCTCTGAATATCTCTGAAACCACCCTATCATGCACAATCTCTATCATTGGTATAACAAATTTATCAGGATAATATGTATTATCAAGATCCATCATAATACGCTTTTTCACTTTGGCTGGTGCATCACCCTTAGGTGTAATAGCCTTAATTGTGCCATCGTCATTATAAGTAACATCATATAGCGATGGAACATATACACCCGGTATCTTTGCGGCTTCTTGCAAAAATTCTTCACGTGACTTATTATCATCACGGCATTTTCTATATAACTCTATAACCTCTAAATCTACCTCTTCGCCCTCGCCAATGAAGAATATATCTATAAAATCAGCAAGCACATCAGGATTACAAGCACATGGTCCGCCTGCAACCACAATTTGTTTCAGAGATTTTCTATCACAGCTTTTTATAGGTATATTAGCCAGCTTGAGCATATTTAGCACGTTGGTATAGCTTAATTCATACTGCAATGTAAAGCCTATAAAATCAAAGTCTGTTATATAATCTCCGCTCTCAAGTGCAAAAAGAGGAATATTATTTTTTATCATCTGCTCTTCCATATCTATCCATGGAGCAAATACACGCTCACACCATATATATGGAACATCGTTGAAAATGCTATATAATATTTTCAACCCAAGGTGAGACATACCAATTTCATAAGTATCAGGAAAACAAAAGGCGAATCGGACATCTACCTCATCTTTATTTTTTATAACACTGTTAAGCTCACCACCGGTATATCGTCCCGGTTTTTGAACTTTGAGCAAAACCTTTTCTACTTCTCTTTTCATTTTCTTATCCTCTTATAATAAAGTAGTAGTTTTTAGAGTCCCTCTCCAAGGACAAAATACTATAACATAGCTGATTTACGAATTAGCTTCAATTTTTCTTAAAAAACATAAGCAAAATTAAATATACACAAATTAATAATATAGAATAATTATATCCCGTGCTTTTCCATACATAAATACCAATCATAAATAATGGCACAAGAAAAATTCCTGCTATTATATTACAGATTTTTAAGCTTTTTTCTAAATCAAATTTTTTTGAAAGCACACAACACAACACCCTGCCACCATCAAACGATGCAAGCGGGAGCGTATTGAACACTCCGAGTAACAGGTTCGCATAAGCAAAAGTATCGCAGATGCCAAACAATCTAAAAATAGCAAACAATAAAAAATTTACTGCAGGACCCATTAATGATACTATAATATCATTGGTATATGTGTGCTTAATATCGTTATCAGATGCTATACAAAAATCAAACAATGATAGGCTTATCCTGATATCACCATCATATAACACCTTCATAGCAACGATGTGTCCAAGCTCGTGTATAGCTGAAGCTAGTATGCATAATGACTTTTTACCATCAGCATCAAACATTAGTGCAAATGTGAGAACTGCAAAAAACGGATAGCTGAAAAAGACCTTTAATCCACCCAGATTAATGCCCATTATTGTCATCTACAATCATCGTATCATAATAGTAGGTGTGATATAAACCAGAGAAATCACTGAATGTATCATAAAAAAAGTTTTTAAGTATAAAAACTGATAATATCACAACAGCACATATGATTGTTCTAATAAAAAGCAATGTAAGCTCTTTCACAATAATCACCTCATGCAATTTTATGCATTGCTATGAGATAAAATAACAAGCACGCACCAACATAGATTAATAATACTATAAATTATCTTTTTTCACAAGCAAATGTTACATAATTTTTGCAGTCAATTGATTTTATTTTTTAACCATTATGTATGTAATTTATTGATAATAATATAAAATTAATTTAACACAATAAAATGGTTGTTTTTTCCTATATTTGGTGGTAGAATAAATCCGATAGTCTTTTTTAAGACAATTAACGGAGGTGTATTTATGTCTGATGGCAATAGATATAACATTATTGATGAGCTAAGAGGTCTGGCGGTAGTCTGCATGATAGTATATCACGCACTATTTACGCTTAGTCAAGTTTTTGGAATGTCATTTGCGGCAACTGCCTTATATTTTTTCAAACCTGCTGAGCCATATTTTGCCGGACTCTTTATATTCATATCCGGTCTTTGTTCGAGATTGAGCAGTGATAACACAAAACGAGGAATAAAGCTGGTAATAATAGCAGTTGCTATATCAGCAGTGACAATAATTGTGCTTCCGTCTTTTGGTATGTATAATTATGAGATATATTTTGGAATATTGCACCTTCTGGCCCTTTCTATCCTCCTATTCTCTGCAACATCGAAATTTCTCGATAAGATAACTCCATTTCTTGGACTAATAATCTTTCTAGCACTGTTTATTTTCACATACAGAGTACCTCAGGGATATATTGGCATAGATTCATTTGGCAGGGAGATACCCGATGTATTTTATAGCGTGCCTTTTCTCTTCTTTTTAGGTTTTCCAAGTGAGAACTTTTTCTCGGCTGATTATTTCCCGATTTTGCCGTGGTCTATGCTTTTTATCGCAGGCACATTTGTTGGTGTGTGGGCATCCAAAGGCAAGCTACCATCTTTCTTTTCAAAATCATGCATTGTTCCATTACAATGGTTTGGAAAAAATGCACTTATGATATATATCCTTCATCAGCCCGTGATATACGGCGCTGTGTGGGTGGTTCAAAGACTCATTGGTCCACAATAAACTTATAAATAATTGAAAGGAATTTAACATATTATGAAATTAGGAATCGTAGGTTTGCCAAATGTAGGCAAAAGCACATTATTTAACGCTATCACAAATGCAGGTGCACAATCTGCAAACTACCCATTCTGCACAATAGAGCCAAATGTAGGTATAGTATCTGTACCGGACAAGCGTTTGGATAAACTAGCAGAAATGTATGACCCTGATAAGTTTACCCCTGCAACCATAGAGTTTGTAGATATTGCAGGCTTGGTTAAAGGAGCATCAAAGGGTGAAGGCTTGGGAAACAAGTTTTTGTCTAATATACGTGAGGTTGACGCTATTGTTCACGTAGTAAGATGCTTTGATAATGACAATATCGTTCATGTAGATGGCAGTGTAGATCCAAAAAGAGATATCGACACCATCAATCTTGAACTCATCCTTTCTGATGTAGAGATGGTGGAAAGAAGAATAGATAAAGCTAAAAAAATGCTTAAAGCTGACAAAAAATTTCAGATAGAAGTAGACTTTTTCGAGAGAGTGCTTGAGGCACTGAATGCAGGAAAATCTGCAAGAAGTGTGGATTGCACAGAAGACGAAGCACAGCTTCTCGCAAGTGTAGCTTTGCTTACAAACAAGCCTATAATATATGCGGCAAATATGAGCGATGCCGACTTTGTAGATGGTATAGAAGATAACAAATATTTTGCACAGGTAAAAGAGATAGCAGAAAGCGAAAATTCAGCTGTGCTACCAATATGTGCAGAGTTGGAAGCCGAAATTGGCGAAATGGAAAAGGACGAAAAGCAAATATTCTTATCCGAATTGGGATTGGAGCAAAGCGGACTTGAAAGACTAATTACAGAATGTTACGCTCTACTGGGACTAATATCTTACCTTACAGCAGGCAAGCCCGAAGTGCGTGCATGGACCATAAAAAAAGGCACAAAGGCACCGCAGGCAGCAGGCAAAATTCACACTGACTTTGAACGTGGCTTTATTCGTGCAGAAATAATTTCATTTGACGAATTGGTTGAGTGTGGCTCACTCACAGTTGCAAAAGAAAAAGGATTGCTGAGAAGTGAAGGAAAAGAATACGTGATGAAAGACGGCGATGTAGTTCACTTCCTATTTAATGTATAAGGGGGATATGTATAGATGGATGAACTTAAAATAAAAAATCTCTTGGATTTAGAACACACTATCGCTAAAGATATTTTTGATGGAAAAACATATCCTTGGGAAATATTAGATGAACTAAAACAATTTATTATTGATTTAGGCCAAAAGCTTGATAAAGATATCTACGAGGAACGTGGAGAAAACATCTGGATTGCAAAAAGTGCAAAGGTCGCACCAAGTGCAAGCCTTACCGGGCCTCTCATAGTGTGTGAGAATGCCGAAGTACGCCACTGTGCATTTATACGTGGCAGTGCTATAATAGGAAAAAATGCCGTTGTAGGAAACTCCACAGAGCTTAAAAATTCTTTGCTTTTTGATAATGTGCAAACACCACATTATAACTATATAGGAGATTCTATATTGGGATATAAAGCTCACACCGGAGCCGGCAGTATAACATCGAATTTAAAATCAGATAAATCACTTGTTACAATAAGCATAAATGGCGAAAAGGTTGCAACAGGAAGAAAAAAGCTTGGTGCTATTTTGGGTGACAATGTAGAAGTAGGATGTAACAGTGTGCTTAACCCCGGTACTGTTGTAGGAAGAGGTTCAAACGTCTATCCCCTATCCATGGTGAGAGGTTATGTGCCACAAAACAGCATATATAAACACAAAGGCGAAATCGCTGAAAAAATAGAGGATTGATGCTTTATCAAAGATAAAAGAAAACTAATAATAAGAGTGGTTGCCATAATGTGTGCAGTATTGATAGGACTAAGCTGTATATTTTCTGTGCTTACGTCAGTGGTATCATCAGGCAGCTAAATTAGAAGCTTTTGCAATATTTTTAAATTTTTACGAAAAAACACTTGAAAAAATGTATAAACTATGATAGTATATACAAGCGCCTTTGAGGTGCGTTATAAGTGTGTAAGCTGGTATAGCTCAGGAGGCAGAGCGCATCCTTGGTAAGGATGAGGTCAGCAGTTCGAATCTGCTTATCAGCTCCATTTTTTTAAACTGTGGATTTTTCCACAGTTTATTTTTTTAGAAAAACTTTAATTTCAAAAAAAGCAATTTGTTTTTTATTTATAAAAATTCTCTGAATAGTAGGTAAATGTGATATTCCTTTTTTATTATCCCATATAAATAATTTAAGGAACCCCTCACCTATTATCCTTAAATTACAGCATAGGCATTATAATACCTATATTCAATTTCACTTTTGCATAAATGATATCCTACTCTCTTATATTGACAAAAAATTTAAAAAGGATATAATTTATAAAGCTGATTGACAGTATAAAAGGGCGGGTGATATGGTTTGGATAGTTCTCCTATAAAATTTGTAGAGTATGCCAATCTTCCGACAAACAAAGTCACTCATGTTATTATAAGTCAGTGTGCAAATAGTATTATTCATAGCTTAAACAGTATTGGAATAAACACTATTCTTGCAGAGAAGTGCAATTTTTTAAACGAAGCAGAATGTCATCATGCCGATATGCAATGTGTGCATCTGGGAAATAATGAGATATTTGTGCTAAGCGAGTGTAACAACCTAAAAAGGCAGCTCGAAGATTTAAAATTTAACGTATATACTACCCAGAAACGTCTAAAAAAGAATTATCCCCACAATGTACTATTAAATGCTTGTATCCTGGGTGATACGATAATATGTAATCCTGACACAGTAGATAAGGAGTTACTTCAAAAACACAGAAAAGTCATATCTGTAAAACAAGGATATTGCAGATGCTCAATTGCCGTTGTATCTCAAAATGCTGTTATTACAGCAGACGAAGGTATATACAGGTCACTTAAAAATAGTGATATAGATTGCCTGAAGATTTCTACAGGAAATATTGAACTTCCGGGATTTGATTATGGATTTATAGGCGGTTGTTGCGGTAAGCTATCAAAGGATATTCTCGCCTTCAGTGGTAAACTTGAATCTCATCCGAACTCAGATAACATTAAAGCTTTTTTAAGAAATTATAACGTGTATTCAGAAAATCTAAATAACGAAAAGTTGATTGATATAGGCGGTATTTTGCCGGTAATGGAAGGAAAAATAGTATGAGCTACATAGACAGAAAGTACAATTTAAGATTATCAGATTTTGATTCAGATAGACGTCTGCGCATTTCATCAATACTCGATCTCTTTCAAGATATAGCAGCAATCCATTCAGAGATGATTGGAACAGGTTTTGATGAGGTGAAAAAGCTAGGTGTATCATGGGTGATTATGAGAACAAAGCTAAAAATCCACAAGCTTCCTAAAATGTATACAAATGTAACAGTCCGCACATGGCCTCATAAACCATCACGCTCATGCTTTATAAGAGATAATGAAATATATGATGAAGATGGTAATCTACTTATAGAGGGTTCATCACTTTGGACAGTGATTGACAATGAAACCCGAAAACAAAGTGAACCTGGTCTTATTAAATATACATTAGATAGTTACTATGATCATAGCACACTATCAGGTGAAATGATAAAACGAATTAGGGATTTTGATACAGATACTATAGCCCCTCTCTGCACTGTAACACCCCTGATGTCTGACCTCGACTTTAACGGTCATGTAAACAATACTAAATATGTAAAATATGCATTTGATGCCTTGCAACAAAAAAGCGAACCAAAAGTAAATGAGTTTCAGATAGATTATCATAAGGAATTAAGGCTGGGAGATAATATCAATGTATATTGCCAGCAAAGTGATGGTGTCTGTGTCTTTAAGGGTGTAGATCAAGAGGGAAAAGCTTGTTTCTTTATAAAAACAAAGGAATAATAATTTTTAGCATTTGCAAAAAAATCAAGTATTTAATAGTTTTATTTAGCAAAAATATTATTGATTAAATTATAAATAAATACTTGATTTTTTAGAAATAATGCTGTATAATAAACCACGTAGTCAGTTTTAGAGCATTTTAAATCATACATTTGGATATGCAAACGGCAGGCGCTGTGCGGCATTTCGCCGTGAACCATGTCAGGCGGGGAACCGAGCAGCATTAAGCGGTTTGTTGTGCGCGATACAGTTAGTCTGTCGCTTGCATATCCGAGTGTATGTATTTTTTTATAAAGAGGTGAGATATTTGTATCAGGTTCTTTACAGAAAATGGAGGCCAAAAACATTTGATGATGTCTGTGGTCAGCCACAAGTAACGGAAACAGTAAAAAGTCAACTTAAAAACGGTAGAATATCTCACGCATATCTTTTTACAGGATCCAGAGGAACAGGAAAGACCACGTGTGCCAAAATTTTGGCAAAAGCTGTAAACTGTCTTAATCTCAAGGATGGCAATCCATGTGGAGAATGCGAAATCTGCAAAGGAATAGATTCCGGTCGAATTCTTGATGTAACAGAGATGGATGCCGCAAGTAATAACCACGTTGATGATATTAAGAGTCTGATTGACGAGGTCAATTATTCACCAAGTGAGGCAAAATACAGAGTTTATATTGTAGATGAGGTTCATATGCTGACTAAATCCGCATTTAATGCCTTACTCAAAACTCTTGAAGAGCCTCCTGCCCACGTCGTTTTTATACTTGCTACAACTGAGATACATGAATTGCCTGCAACCATCGTATCACGTTGCCAAAGATTCGATTTTCACAGAATTGATATGCAAATCATTGCAGACAGGCTAATTTATATAGCAAATGAAGAGGGGTCTGTGCTAGAACGTGACGCAGCATTGCTAATTGGAGCACTTGCCGATGGCGCCTTGAGAGATGCTTTGTCTATTCTTGATAGAGCAATGAGTATTGATAAAAATGTAACAGCTGATATTGTGAGAAAGCTTGCCGGTATAGCCGACAGAGAACATTTGTTTGCAATTTCGGATTGTGTGAACCAGCGAAACACAAATGAGGTGCTTGGCATAGTAGACAAGCTTTATCGTGAGTCTATGAATTGTTTGCAGCTTTGTAAGGAGCTGATATCACATTATAGATCTATCATGCTCATTAAAACAATGAAGGACCCACGTTCTCTGGTTATCATGACAGATCAGGAGTTTGAGCGTGGAAGTTCTATCGCCTCTAATATGTCACTTGAAAAAATAACATACGCTGTCAGCACACTATTTACAGCTAACGAAAAAATATTAAAAGGTGCTGATTCAAGAATAGAGCTTGAGCTCGCACTTGTCAGGTTGTGTTCACCTGAGCTTGATATGGATTATGATGCGATTTTATCAAGACTATCTAGCCTTGAGATAAGTCTGAAAAATGGAAATTTCTCTCATAATTACACAAGGTCGGATGATAATTCACACGTTGCTGAAGATTTGCATGACGATGCTCATCTAAATAATGTGACACCATCCAAACCAAAGGTTATTGAGCGTAATATACCATCGTTTGATAATGATAATATCAAGAGGGATACTCCCGTGAATGACACGGCTACTCCCCCACCGGTGCAACCGACTTCGACAAACACCAAAAAACTTGATTTTGAAGAAATAAAAAGCAAAGCTGTTCCATTTGAAAAGTGGAATGATGTTTTAGCGGTTATGAGCAGATATTCTAAGGCTATTACCTCTGCATTTGACGGCACAGCCGCTTACATAAGCGGAGATTATATCCTTATTGACTCTGAAAACGAGATGCCATTCCTCTTGTTGAAACAGCCTCTGCAAAGGGACAAAATGAGGACTGCAATCAGGCAGGTAACCGGCAGAGTATATAAGCTTGGACCATACAATCAAGTGAAAGCAACTCAAAAAGAAGATCCCTTAAATAATTTTATAAACAAGGCAAAACAACAGGGTATTGATGTAAAAACAAATTAGTTTATAAAAAACGGAGGAAATTTAAAATGAAAGCAAGAATCCCACACAATTATACAGGCTCATCAGCACCAACAAGTATGCAACAACTAGCAAAACAGGCACAGAAGATGCAAGAAGAGATGGAAAACGCAACAGCAGAGCTTGATGAAAAAGAATACAGTGCAAGTGCCGGTGGTTCAGCAGTTAATGTTATTATTAGTGGTAAACTACAGATAAAGAAAATAGATATTAGCCCTGAGGTTATCGACCCGGAAGACCCAGAGATGCTTGCAGATCTCGTTATGGCAGCAGTAAACGAGGCAATCAGAAATGCTAACGAAGAGAAAGAAAGCGTTATGACAAAGATTTCCGGCGGAATAAGTATTCCGGGATTATTCTAATATGTCATCATATAATGTCGCTCCACTTGATAATTTAATTGATCAATTTGAGCGTTTACCCAATATTGGACATAAATCGGCACAGCGTTTAGCGTATCATATACTCACGCTTCCTGAAAGCACCGTAAAAGAATTTGCAAATGCACTCATTAACGCAAAAAAGAGTATACATTTTTGCAAATCCTGCTGTAATCTAACAGACAAGGAATATTGTCCTATATGCTCCAACTCCAAGAGAGACGCAAGCACCATATGTGTGGTAGAGAGACCTAGAGATGTGGTTGCAATGGAACGTACACAGGAATATACCGGTGTTTATCACGTGTTGCATGGTGCTATATCCCCTCTTATGGGTATCGGTCCTGATTCACTTTGCATAAAGGAGCTGTTAGCACGAGTAGGCAACGGCGAAATTAAAGAGGTAATCATGGCAACCAATCCTACTGTAGAAGGCGAAGCTACTGCAGTATATCTGTCAAAGCTCTTAAAGCCACTTGGAGTAAAGGTTACTCACCTTGCATATGGAATACCGGTTGGAGCTGATTTGACGTACGCTGATGAAATAACTCTAGCTCGTGCACTTGAGGGAAGAACTGATCTATAAAGAAATTAATCCGGGATGGTTCTGTACAAACTGTCCCGGAAAATAACGAAAGAAAGGTGTGCTAAATGGATAAGAATAAAAGCAACAAAATAATAGCTCAAAACAAAAAAGCATACCACGATTATTTCGTAGACGAAAAATATGAAGCAGGAATTTCTCTGTGTGGCACAGAAGTTAAATCAATTCGTAATGGTAATATAAACCTTAAGGATAGTTGGTGCAACATTGTAGAGGGAGAAATTTTCGTCAACGGTATGCACATAAGTCCATACGAACAGGGTAATATATTTAATAGAGATTCACGCAGAGTGCGTAAATTATTAATGCACAAAAGAGAAATCAACAAGCTTTATGGTCTTGTGAAGCAAACAGGTGTTTCCCTTATCCCGTTATCACTTTACTTCAAAGGCTCAAAGGTAAAAATTGAGTTAGGCTTGTGCAGAGGTAAAAAACTGTACGATAAGCGTGAGGACATGGCACAGAAAAGTGCGAAAAGAGAAATTGAAAGATCTCTTAAAAGCCAAAATCGATAAGAAGTTGTATTAACCCCCAATTATATACGGGGGCGTAAAGGTTTCGACGGGAGTTGTGAACCTGAGTAAGCGAGCAGTGGTCGGAAACCACTTTAAAATTTCGAACTTTTTAAAATTAAACGACAATAATTTACAACTTCGTGCTGCTTAATTAGCAGCACCGTTCCTGCATTGAATACTGCGGCTTTGCAAGGAGCGTCATTTTGCAGTGAACGTGAACACGAGAGCACCTTGTATCGTGTCATGCATTAAAGGTTACCAAGTATAGTAGCTTGTTATTGGGCGACTATGCAAGGGAATGTAATCCAATAACTGCGCTCGGAGAAAGCTTTGGCAAATGATTTTCGGACAGGAGTTCGATTCTCCTCGCCTCCACCAACACAATATTACACAAAACCCTATTTCTATGTTGGCGGCTTTGCCGTAACGGTTTGGTTGTAATGAAAAACAGAGAGTCAAAAGACTCTCTGTTTTTTGTTGTCTTCTTCGATTAGTCAACAATTGCAAAACATTGTAAAATGTGATATAATATATAAAATATGTGAAAATAGTTGGAGGTTTACTTGATGAAAAAAACAAAAGGTGATTCCGAAGCAAAAAAGAGCGTAAGTAACTTGTTTACATTTGTATATATTGTTTCTGTTAGCTTAATGCTATTTTTATTTGAAAGTAGTATTTATCACTTCATTTTTTCAAAAATATTCTCTCAACATCAAAAGCTTTATTGGATAATCATCCCTTGTTTAACATACGCTTTGTGTCTATTCATAAAAAGATTTTTCGAAAATAAACAGGTAAATAATTCAATCGAAACTTGCAATCTTCTTGCGCTTGTCATTTTTTTCGTAGATGTTATGAACGAATGTTTTTCCGTTTGGTATCTCTCAAATTATTCAGTAATTTCTTTTGTGATAGTGTTTGTTTGTATAATTGGAATTATTATATTCAAGAATAAAGTATTATCATCCGACTTGCAATCGGATGATGAAAACACCAAAAAACTATTCAATCTGTTTTATTTGAATACTTCAAAAGCTCACGAAATAGCAATGTTGATTGACAATAAGATTATAAAAAATATAGAAAGCGAACACATTAACGAAAGTTCAAGGAAAAGCAATACCACTCTTTCTTTTGGAAAAAAAGACTTTATATCTTCCGAAACTGGACTTTATGCAGACGAGATGTCAAAACAAAGAGTTTTTGAAAGCTTCGATGTCAAACAAACAAAATCCATAATGCTACGTAAAATCTATGATACAATTCCTACTTCCACCAATAACGAAAAGGTATTAGAAACAGGCAGGTTAGTACGATTTGAAAACGTGGAATTACAACAGTTAAATATAGATGATACTGTTATGATTTTAAATGTTCTTCAAGACAGTAAATTGAAGAATCAAAAAAGCGATGATATCGAAATCAACCTAAATAAAATGATTGAAAAGATGCTGGATGATTTCACTATCGATTATATGTTTAATTATCCTCCATCAAAAGAGGATGACAACAGTAAGTATATTATCAGACTTCCTTACAAAGCTACCTCCAATTTCGAAAATGGTTATCAGCATAACGATTTGCAATTGGGCAAGCTTAGTATAATAGGAATTTACCGTGGCGAAATAGATTTTTCAAAGAAAGATAGTGTTTCTTCCAAGTTTTTGGATTTGTTATCCAAAGCGTATAACGTTCAAACACAAAAAAATACCGAAAATAAAATGAAGCTTAGTTATACAGGAGGAGATACAAAAAATGTGGAATTCAACTTTAACCATAAACAATTAAATCAAAAACTAAAATTGATTGACGTTATTGCAATAATACAAGACATCAGTTTTAATGAGGGTGAGATATGAACACAGGATTATATTTATACCACACGAAAAGATTAAAAGAGTTAAAAAGTTTTTTGTCTGAATATACATTTTATGATATTGCTTTTTTTCTTGACGAATACGAATCCGTCAATGACGCAAAAGATATCGACTATTCCGATTATGATAAAATAGCTATAGATATTTCAGATTTAATACAAGACCCCGTATATTATAGAACCTTCGTTTCACGATACTTACGCGCATTGGCTCAAATTCCAAATTTAGTCTTTTGTATGAGGGCGCATTTATTAGAATCTCTTGAAGAAAAATTCCCGTATATATCTGATGAAATGGATTTAAATAAGGATTTTTTTGACCCATTAGATACCGAAATCGAGCCTGCAAAATCGATTGATTTCGTAAGACCTAACATATATACATATAAGAATAGTTTGAATTCAAACACAGATATAAACATTAAATCTTTAGGTGATTTTATTGAGGAATGGGATGGATTTTCACTTAAATATAATTTAAACACAATACAATCAACTCTTGTAGAAAACGCTATTGATTATATTGATATATCTTCCCTTTTAATAACCTTATCAGTACGAAGAGATTTGATTTTACAATTCGAGGTGCTGATGAAACGTATTTATAGATTTAATGAAACAAAGTATTGTGTGGATGAATCATTAGTTGAAAAATTAAATCTGATGTTTCCGTATTTATTTTCGGATGTCATTACGATGCCAGAGGATATTGATAACGGTAAAAACAATTCTGAATTTTCTGCACCAAACATAGATGATATCGAAACTCAAATTAAGGCAATATGTGATTCTCTAAAAGGTCATACAGATTTTAAAGCTGATTTTAAAAATTGTTTTTTGAAATATCGGTTTTTAAATAGCATGAGCGAACGTAAAATTCTATCTATAATGCTCTGCGGAAGTTCGGGTATAGGCAAAACCGAGTTTGCAAAGATTTTGTCCGAGACACTATTTCCTGATGAACCATTGATAAAAATCAATTTCGGCAATTACTCATCCGAAGGTGTTTTAAATAGTTTGATTGGTTCCCCTCTTGGATATATCGGAAGTGAAGAAGGCGGTGAATTGATAAATAAAATCAAAGAATCGAAGTCAAAAGTGATTCTTATTGATGAGTTTGAAAAAGCCACTCCGAGCGTTTACAATTTCTTTTATGAGTTATTGGAAGATGGAACGTTCACTGATAGACATGGCAAACTACATAACTTAAATGGATACATCATAGTCTTTACCTCTAATATGTCTCAAAAACGATATCAAGAACACATTCCCGATTCGTTAAAATCAAGATTCGATATGGTTTACTATTTTGTTGATATTCCTATCGAAGAAAAAAGAACATATATCAACGATTCTTCAAATAGACTAATTGAGAAACTGAATTCTCAATTTAATGTAAAAATCGATGCAAGCAAAATACAATCTGAATTGTATACATTGCTTGTTTTGAACAACTTAAGAGATATAAAAAGAAAAATTGAAGATATTGTTTTTGCAGAGTTTTTCTCCCTCTATAAACAAAACAACTCATAATTTGCTCTTGATACGTAAGAAGCAGAGTGTTTTTGATAACGCTCTGCTTCTTCTCTTTATATGAATATATAAGTTTGCTCTTACAATTTTGTAAGGGCTTTTTTGTTTTTACTCGTCTTTTTTCTTAATCATATAATCTTCGTCCTTAATATCTCTAACAATCTTCATAAGTATGTGTTCAATAAGAGATTGAGAGGACATTTCTATATATCCTCGTAATTCCTCTGGCTCACAGTTAAATGTGTTAGATAGTGCTTCTTGAACATCCTCGTTTGTATCGTCTATTCCATAATGATTATGATTAAAACTCCAAATGTGTTTCTTAATCGCTTCTATCAATTCAACAAATGATTCGTGTTCGATTATAGCGTTAATTGGAGAATTAAATTCATACTGTTTATTTCTTCTGTCTCTTTTCCTCGACCTAAAAACAAATAGTCTTCTTATGGATTTTTCAGACAACCCTGTTGCGGCACTAATATCGGTTTCTTCTCTCGTTTTGCAATCATACTCATGAAGCAAGTACCCTATTTCACAATCAAAAAGTTCGCACATTTTCAGCAATATATTCAACGACGGTAATCTTTTGCCTTGCTCCCATGCACCAACCGATTGACGAGATTCATATCCTAATCCCAAAGCTTCGGCAAAATCAATTTGCGTTTTATACCCTGCTTCAATCCGTTGTTGTCTAATACGCTCCCCGATAATGTATCTTTTCTCATAAGCATTATATACCATAATGTTGTTCCTCCAACAACATAAATTTCAGCTTTTCAATTTTTGTTATATTTTTGTTGTGCTGTAATTTACATTGTAGTCTGCTACAATGTGTTTGTCAACAGGAAGTTCACACGAAAGGAGGACGGCAGATATGGACTTTACGGAATTTAATATCGGCAAGAATCAGGCTGAAGAATTTGCAAAAGCCATATTTGCCGACATCGAAGAGTATGTCAATGAACATCTTGAAGAGTATGAGAAATTTCTCAAAGAGTATGAAAGCGAGGTAAAAGAAAATGGCAAAGTTAAAAAGGTTAGTTAATATCAACTGCTTACAAATAAAGAAAGGGGGCTTGCTTTATGAAACGCAAAAAGCACATTCCGTTTGAAAAGGCATTTAACGCTATACAAAGAAATCTAATTGCAGAAATGCTTATCAACAATGATGTAGAAAAAGTCAAATACATACTATGTTCCTATAAAGTGCAATACACAGATGATTTGGCAGTAGAAATCAAAGCCAAGTACGGCAAAAAGTAAAGGAGTGACAAGATTATGAAACTAAACGATTTTATTACGCACTTTCACGGTGTTAAGACTGTAAAAGAAAATGAGTATATGGCTCTGTGCCCTGCTCACGATGACCACAATCCAAGTTTATCTATTGGGCTTTCGCCCGATCGTAAACGAATACTGTTACATTGCCACGCAGGCTGTGAAGCCAAGGACATATTAAATAGCGTAGGTCTTTCAGTGAAAAATTTGTATGTAACAGAGAGAGGAAGCGATATTATGAAGAAAACCACATATCAGTATCACAAAGCAGACAGCACTATCGCCTACACCAAAACCCGTACCGATTACGAGGACGGCACTAAAAAGTTCTATTTTGAACAGCCCGACGGCACAAAGGGTATCAAAGGTATTCAGCGTGAACTCTACAATTTACCTGCCGTACTTACGGCTACAAAAATATATTTTGTAGAGGGTGAAAAATGTGCTGACGCTGTTATCAAGCAGGGCTTTGTTGCTACTACGCTTGACAATGGGGCTAATTCTCTTTGGTATTCGCACTATACCGAGTACCTAAAAGATAAAGAGGTCATTATCGTTCCTGACAATGACACTCCCGGTATGAACTATGCAAAAAAGATTTTGCAGAATGTACCTACCGCCAGAATTGTAAAACTGCCCGACCTTGCGGAAAAAGGAGATATTTACGATTGGCTTGCTATGGGTCATACTATGGCAGAAGTTGACGAATTACCCACATTTGAAATTACCGAAGATGTTGTTACAACTATCCATAGTGATAGTGTGAACACTGGGGATTTCAAAAATGAAACACAGGCAGAAACCATCATTCGCCTTGTGGAAGAAAAAGATACTATCCTGTTCCACGATACCGCAAAAGACCCTTATGCCGCTATTATGATTGACGGACACCGTGAGGTATGGGGTATCGACAACGGCGATTTTAATACCTGGCTTAATAGTCTGTATTATTCTGCCGAAAAGAAGCCAGCCAAAAAGGATAGTCTTTCACAGGCGAAAGAGGTATTGAAAGCAAGGGCTGTCTTTGAGAACACAAAGGCAATTCCGCTTGATACCCGTGTTGCACAGTTGGATAATGCCTTTTGGTATAATCTCAGCAATGACGATTGGAATGCTGTCAAAATTACAAATGACGGTTGGGAAATCGTTGACAATCCCCCGATACTGTTTAAGCGTTTCCGACATCAAAACTGTCAGTTTAAGCCGAGTACAGACGGCGACATCAAGCGAGTTTTGAAATACATAAACTTACAAGAAAATCACACAATATTCTTGTGTTGGCTGGTCTGTTGCTTCGTGCCGAATATTCCGCACGCAATGCCGATTTTCTTCGGTGAAAAAGGTGCAGCCAAAACCACGGCTTGTACCTTGCTAAAAAAGTTGATTGATCCCTCTGCACTTGAAACATTAACAATTCCCAAAACTTCTCGCTCGTTAGCGGTAAATCTGCAACAGCATTGGTTTTTGCCGTTTGATAATGTTTCCCGAATTGACGAAGAAACAAGCGACACCTTATGCCGAGCCATTACGGGTGGCGGTATTCAGCAAAGAAAACTTTTTACCGACGCTGACGATTATATTTTTACATTCCAAAAGTGCTTGGCTCTTAACGGAATTAACAATATCGCCAACCGCTCCGACCTGCTTGACAGAGCCATACTGATTGAACTCTGTCGCATTGATGAAAGCAACCGCCGGGAACTGTCGGAACTGATGGCGGACTTTGAAAAGGACTTGCCCTGTATCTTGGGCGGTATCTTTGACACGCTGTCAAAGGCTATGAGCCTGTACCCCACAGTTAAACTTGATACGCTACCCCGAATGGCAGACTTCGCTCGTTGGGGCTATGCCATAGGCGAAGCTCTCGGCGGTCTTGGTAATGAATTTCTTGAACAGTACAACGCTAACCAAGGCAAGAGAAATATCGAAATTTTGAATACCGATATTGTTGCTACTTTGGCAGTTGCCTTTATGAAAGACAAAACCGAATGGTCGGGTTTAGTTTCCGAACTGTATAATCAGTTGTCGGCAATGGCTCCGCAGTACGGTATCAACAGCAAAGGTAAAGAGTTTCCAACAGTACCACAAGTTTTCTCCCGTAGATTAAATAATTTGCGAAGTAATCTTGCAGAAGCAGGTATCACTTTTAAGACTACTCCAACGATGTATGGCACAGAGATTGTTTTAACAAACGAAAAAATACCTCAATTATCGTCATACAGTCATTACGGTGTCAAGTTTGACGGCGTGAACGCACCCGTAACTATGGCTGATGATACACAGGACGATACGGACACAGATGATGTTACTTTTTAATGACGGTATGACGATTATGACGATATTTTTTGATATATCATAATCTGCACTGCCTAAAAAAGCCATTGGAACTGCAACAGCGGTTTCAATGGCTTTTCCCTTTATATGAAGCGAGTTATAAGGGGCTAACAATATCGGCTAAAATACTGTGTTGTACTTTTAATAAATGCGTCAGCGGTAATCGTCTTTCGCATAATTTCATAGTGATGTCCTCTTTCTTTGTTTTGACACGAAAGAGCGATACATCTCGGTTAGATGTTCCGAATGCTTGAAATTCTGCGACAGTTTCAGCCGAATTACCAACAGACAGAAAACAGTATCTTTTGTGCCTTCAATAATATTAAAGGTTTTTCGGGTAGCTCACCCGATCGCAAAGGCAATACAAGGCGAAAGGTAAATCCCCCGATAATTTATACTGTTATAATTAAAATGGCAGACAGGCGGTTTTATGCCTTATTCTGCGGTGTCCTCGTCTATGCCTAAAAGAATATCCACAGCCTGCTGTAAATCTTCTTTTGTGCGGTATGCTTTGATAACTTTCTTTTCGTGTGCGTTCAGCTCGTCATCGGTTAAGTGAACATCAAGCAAATCACTCGGGGACACATTCAATGCTCGGCAGATATTACCGATAATATCTGTATCGGGTCTGTTTATGCCCTGCTCCCAATTCGATACCCTGCTTTTGGTAACATTTATTTTTTCAGCCAACTGCTCTTGTGTCAATCCGCTGTCTTTTCTATACTTGCGAATTCTGTTTCCGATTTCGTACTTCAAGAAAATCACCTCACTAATAGATATTATACACGAAAATAAAGGAAAAGCAACACAATTATCAAGAATTTCTGTACTTTTATATTGACTTCACAGTAAAACTGTGATATTATATAGAAAAATACAGATATTCTGTATTTATGGAGGTGCCCATAATGGAAGTTTACAAAAAAGTACGAACCTATATTGAAGAAAACGGCTATAAGCAATTAGCGGTTGCACAAAAAGCAGGCATATCAAAAGTTACATTCAACGCAATGATGAACGGCAAACGGACAATGTATGCTGACGATTTAAGAGCCATTTGTTTGGCATTGAATGTCAGTCCCGAACTTTTTATTGAGGTTCCGAAAAACTGTTAAATCAAATTTGATTGTGAGGTGATTTTCTTGAAAACCATTGATAAAGTTGCAAATGCTGTTTTACTTATAGATAAACAGCTGCGTGAAGAACTGCTGATTAAGGACGGAACAGTACAAGCAAAAAAACTATGGGAAAATACATATATCAAAAAACAGATTGATAAACGAGAGAATGGTGGGACTTTTACTGTAAGTGACCATATTTGTGCTATGGTCTATTCTATGCTGACCTCGGGTGCTTATTGGAGCAGAGTTGAGCCGAGCCTTGATATTGAAACAGGTCGCATACAACTGATTGACGAAATATTTTGTCAGTATAATGTTGATACTCTGCTGAATACTGACCCGATGATATTGGTCGATAAAGTGAAAGAACAAACGCTAGGCACACAGTATATTAAAAATCAAATGGTTGCACTTATCGGTACTAATATCGGCAAAATGCTTTCTCTTGAAAAGGAATACGGCAGTATAGATAATTTTTATCAAAAGTTCATTGATACTGACCCCACTTTGAAAACATTAGTTAAAGTATTGTCTGCCGAGGGTAAACCGCATAAGTACGCTCAAATGGGCGAAGCCTTGACAGCGGAATACTTAAAAAACGTTGGCTATGATATAGCCAAACCTGATAGGCATATACGCAGGATTTTAGGCAGTAATATTCTCGGCTGTTCCGATAGCGAAATCGCACCGGTATATGAAGCCTTTGACATTGTGAATAGCATTGCACAGGAACTTGGGAAACACACCGCAGAGGTAGACTATATTTTATGGTCTTACTGTGCCAATGGTTACGGCGAGATATGTACGGTAAACAAGCCTAAGTGCGATA
>JAEDHT010000030.1 GCA_016296885.1 Clostridiaceae bacterium
TTGATTCTTTATTCTAATATAGAATTATTTTTTTATTTAATCAGTGTTTCCCTAAGTATGGTCTCACAAAAGAAAACAGAACGCTGCCGGTTTGCACAGCTCGGCTGGCTCTACTTGGCGCATCTTTTGTTGCCAAATATTTAGGTTGCTTCACCTTGTGAACTTTATTATCAATAGAATCGATATCAATATATTTGAAAAAATCCCCGTCAGGGCGTTTTGTTTCCATACCGGAAAAACACGAATACCCTCTACACCATATCCATCCATTTGGCAAATCAAAGGGTATTTCATCATCAATGTTTTCTACTTGATTGCCTACCTTCTCATAATAAGAGAAAGACACACTTTCAGAGTATAATATACTTGTGGCTTTTTGTCTCAAATATTTTATACGGAGGTCTTTTTTATGAAAGGACAAACAACATTCGAAGAACACTTAAGGAAAGGAAACCTTTCCGACAACACAATAACATCTTATCTGTGGACAGTGAATTATTATCACGAACATTACGATAAGATAAGCAAGGAAAATCTTTTGGCTTACAAAGGGTATCTAATGGAGTTCTTTAAGCCTAAAACCGTGAATCTGCGAATACAAGGTATCAACAAATACCTTGAATATCTTGGTAAGGAAAGATTGCAGTTAAAGGCAGTAAAAGTACAACAAAAGAATTTTCTTGAAAACGTGATCAGCAACGCTGATTATAATTTTTTGAAAAAACAGTTAAAAAAAGACGGTAATATGGAATGGTATTTTGTTGTGTGGTATCTTGCAGCAACCGGCGCCCGTGTGAGTGAGTTGATACAAATAAAGATCGAACACGTCGAACTCGGTTATTTCGATTTATATTCCAAAGGCGGTAAATTGCGACGATTATACATACCGAAAAAGTTAAAAATTGAAACTTTAGCGTGGCTGGAGGATAAAGAGCGTACCTCCGGCTATTTATTTCTTAACCGTTATGGCGAAAAAATTACAACAAGAGGTGTTTCCCAACAACTGAAGAATTATGCTGATAAATACGGTCTTGATAAAAAGGTAGTTTATCCGCACTCTTTTCGTCATCGTTATGCGAAGAATTTCCTTGAGAAATTCAATGATATTGCATTACTCGCTGATCTGAT
Organism: Clostridiaceae bacterium; assembly: GCA_016296885.1. Classification (GTDB taxonomy): domain Bacteria; phylum Bacillota; class Clostridia; order Oscillospirales; family Acutalibacteraceae; genus JAEEHZ01. Next base: position 1,129 of record JAEDHT010000030.1, read on the forward strand.
GGGACACGAAAGCATCGAAACCACACGCATATATCTACGCCGAACCGCAAGTGAGCAACAGGAATTAGTAGATAAAATAGTGACTTGGTAAAAACATAGACGCCCTCGTTTTGAGGACGGCTGATTTTATGATATGGATTCTGTTATTTCATCAATTTGTGTAAATACTGTTTTAATCGCTTCAACAATTTGCTTTTGCTCTTTAAGTGGCGGGAGTGGAACAGACATTGTTGACAAAACATTTCCTGTTAAATGCTTTATTGTTACACCTGTGCTGATGTTTTTTAATATTCCAAGCGATTCATATAACATCATTACATATAAATAGAATCTTGGCTCTAAATCTGCATAAAACCTAACACGATGCAAAGCGTTTTGGTATAAAAAAGTATCGTTTCTTTCCCATATGCAACAACGCCCGACATCGCCGCCTTCACAAATTAATAAATCATTTCTTTTTATAGAATATTTATCAATTTCGTATTTCTCAAATTTCATTTCGTTTAAGTCAGATAAATCTATATATCCCCACTGAACGTTTACGCTTCTTAAATATGGATGATATGAACCTGTGTTTTTGGCTTTATCGAGCGTTTTTCCTAATTCGACATTTGCAACAGATGGTAATGTAGTCCAACACCAACTCTCTGGAATTTCAAAAGGAATATCTACATCATATCTTTTTTTTGTCGGATGTTAAACGATAATAAGAGTTATCAAATCTGTTGTTAAAAGAAAATAGGGACTCCCTCACTAACCAAATGAGAAAGCCCCAATTTCAATGCAATAATAATATTGCGCTAAAATTGCTTATTTTTAAGCTCTTTTATTAATCCTAAAATCAATATATTTCTTATTTCAAGCTCTGCTCGTAGGATTCGATCATTTTTTTAACCATCTGACCGCCTACAGAACCAGCCTGACGTGATGTGAGGTCGCCGTTGTAACCTTGCTTAAGGTTTACGCCTACTTCGTTAGCTGCTTCCATCTTGAATCTCTCAAGTGCTTCTCTTGCTTCAGGTACTACGATTGAATTTCCTCTTCTTGACATAACTATACTCCTTTTCCGATACGAACAAAAAATACTTACTAACCATGTTAGAATGTAATTTTGTTCACATCATTAAAATTATCTTCATATTTTTATTTTTAAATCATCTTGCAACAAACAAAACTTTAATTGCTGTTGCAAGATTATTTTATGATTTTATTGCTTTTATATGTTATGAAAATAATGGCTAATTTTTTTGAAATTTTTATTTTAATTTTTAAGGACAAATGAGCGATAACCCTTGCACCAACACATTTCAGTTTGTTGAATAAATAGCATTCTCTATAATTATTACATTCATGAAAATAGTAAATCCATTTTTAAATTTGACTTTTAATTTGAACGATTATATATATTTCAATAACCCATTAATACGAATTTAAAAAAATAATTATATTTATAAATAGAAAAACACTTAATTATATGTTATAATTATCTTGATGAATATGGTTTTTTTGGGGACGATTATGCATGATTGTGGATTCACAAAAGAGAATGATTGGTTTAGATATCGTGCAGCAGCAATATAGGAGAAAGATTATGAAAGACGAATGCTTAATATGCGGTGCGCCGCTGAAATATAGTGATAGTGAAACCTTAATGGAGTGTGCTCTCTGTCATAAAAAAGAAGGCAGTAAGACGGCTTGCGAAAAAGGACATTATGTGTGTAACGAATGTCATACACAAGGTATGGACAGTATTATCGGTGTGTGCCTTGCCGAGAGTTCAAAAAATCCTATAGAGATCATCCAAAAATTGATGGCTCTGCCTTTTTGCCATATGCGCGGCCCCGAACATCATGTTCTTGTTGGTTCGGCACTTCTTACGGCCTACAAAAACGCTGGCGGTGATATTGATTTATCAAAAGCTCTTCTCGAAATGCAGGCAAGAGGTAAAAAAGTGCCCGGCGGTGCTTGTGGATTTTGGGGTGCTTGTGGCGCAGGTGTGAGTGCGGGAATGTTTGTATCTATCGTTACAGGCTCTACACCACTTTCAAATGTTGCTTGGGGATTGTCAAACAAAATGACCTCCGTAGCTCTTGGTGCTATCGGTGAAATCGGAGGACCCAGGTGCTGTAAGCGTGATTCCTACCTTGCTATTATCAAAGTGGTGGAGTTTGCAAAAGAGCATCTCGGCGTGGAAATGGAGCTTGACGTGATAAAATGTACACATTATGCACGGAATAATCAGTGTATAGGGGAGAGGTGTCCATTCAAATGAAAAAGAAAATAGCTTTTATTTGCATACATAATTCCTGTCGTAGTCAGATTGCAGAAACATTGGGAAAGCACCTATGCGGTGATAAATTTGATTTCTATTCTGCCGGAACGGAAACCAAGCCACATATCAATCAGGATGCAGTTAGGCTTATGAAGCAATTATACGGTATTGATATGAAAAAGACACAATACAGCAAAACTTACGATAAAATTTCTAAACCCGATATTGCAATATCAATGGGATGCGATATTGGATGTCCGCTTATCGGAAGAGAATTTGACGATAATTGGGGTTTGCCCGATCCAACAGGGAAAAGCGATGAAGCATTTGTCGAGGTTATAAAGCAAATTGAAAGCAATATCAAAGTGTTGGTAGATGCAGAAAAAGTTGATTGTCTGCTTAGTTGTGGATGTATAAATAATGAATAAAAGAAAGAATAAAAAAAGCTCATTTATTATAGCCAATTGTTGAAAAAATATTGACAAATATTTGTTTTTTGTTTAAAATAATAGTGAATGAACAGGGGGGCATTTTTATGAAAAATTCATTAAAAAAGATAATATCATTGCTCTTATGTGCTGTGATGATAGCAGGCACAGTGTGTTTGGTGCCGGCATCTGAGCTTAGTGCAAGTGCTATAGAGTTATTACCTAGAGGAGGTGTGCAGACAGGCGATATCAGCAAAGACTCTCATTCCAGTGTAAAATACACATATGATACCTCAACCAGAAAGCTTGTAATATACGGCGAAGGAGAGATGAAAGATTTTGAATTTTCTGCTCCATGGCTTGGAGCAAGAGTGGATAATTCATCTCCATACTCTCCTATATCAGTGGAAGTACGTGTCGGTGTTGAGAATATAGGTGAAAATGCATTTGCTTACTGTGACCAACTTACGAACGTCTCCATGGCGTATACTGTTACTAAAATTGGCAGTGGTGCATTTTCTGTTTGTGAAAGTTTGAGTGAGATATTGTTGCATGATACGCTTGTGGAAATAGGTCAAGAAGCATTTAGCGGTAGCGGTCTTGTGAATGTAACAATTCCTGATAGTGTGAGAATTATTGGAGATTATGTATTCCAAGATTGCAAAGAACTGCAGAACGTAAGCATGGGCAATAATTTCCATGCTAATGAGATCAAACATATGTTTAATAGGTGTGATTCAATCGAAACATTGACAGTTCCCGGTTGCATCAATACCATTGGAAGTTATTTTTGTGGCACAGCTCCTTCATTGAAAACTGTAATTATCGAAGATGGTGTAAAAGAAATTGAAGCATTCGCATTTAGAGATTGCAACAAACTTTCACTTGTGGTAATACCTGATTCCGTAACATATATATCTGATGGTGCTTTTTACAACAACTATTCTGGCAAGCCAACCATAATTCTTTCCGGAAAAAAAGGTGGCATAGCAGAGCAGTATGCTAAAGATCATGATGGTTTTACCTTTGTTTCACGCTATTATGATGATGACATGTCTTTTAATATAAGGTACTATGATATGCATGGAGTGGAAATCACATCAATTCCTGCAAAATTTGGCGAAGACACCCCTTTGATTACTCCACCTGTGCATGATGGATATATATTCTGTGGATGGTATAATTCGCAATTGTGTAACGGCAAAAGACTATATCCTGAACACAGTATAGTGAGCGGCTACAAGAGCTATTATGCTAAGTATGTGCATGATGGCACTAGACTCAGGATTGGATTTAATACGGATATTTTTTCTTATCCTAATTTCGCAACAAATGCTTTTATTGCAGGAGCCTACTTTGATTGCCTGATGGACAATGCAGGCAGAGCGGATAAACGTATCCTCAAGAAGAAAGATATAAACGGACACACCGGCGGTGTTTGTTTTGGTTTGTCATCGTTAGTTATATTGTCTAAGCTAAATAAATTGGATCTTAAATACTTTAACACCTCATGCTTGGCAGATTTTGGTTATGAATGTTTAAATGGTATGCCAAATTATGTTTCTAACTCGAATTATGTTGATTTTAACACCGCACAGCTTGTAATGTATTACTATTTTGCACAGCATATAGGTTCTTCACGTAAAGCACGTAAAGCTTATAATGCTTACGAGTATGTAAATATAAGAAGTATGATTCGTAAAATAGTATCTACAAAAGAACCACTTCTCCTTTGTTTTGATACTGAGGGTAAAGGCAAAGGTGGCCATGCTATTGTACTTTATGATTATAAGTACAATTCAGACGGCACCACGACAATATTTGCATGGGATCCTAATTGTCATATTCGCAGAGTAGAAATTATTGTTAACACAAACTGGACGAGAGCTAGTTTTTATGTTCGTGATGATGATGGTCAGCTTTATCCGATTTATAACGAAAATGGTGGAACATTTATCAAGTCTGTTCTGAGTGCAGGTAGCTCATTTGGAGAGACAGATGTAATTAGTTATATCAAGAGTCACGATGGATATTATGGTTACCACGGTGATGCAAATGGTGGAGAAGATGAAACATATTCAGACACCTACTTCACTGTAAACTATGATGATTTTACAATAGAAACATCAAATGGTAGAAAAGCAACTGTTGCTGACCGTGATTATGCTTCAGGCGATGCCGAGCTTATAGAATGGCTTGGAAGTGCAGATGATGATAATGTTACTAACAATCAGCTATACAGAGTGAATGGGTTGGCAGATGGCGAAACCTACACTATCAAGCCTGTTGCAGATTCAAGTATAAGCGAATATGTAACATTTTTTGAAAATGGCGAATACAGCTTATCAAGTGTCGAGGCAGAAGCACCTGTAACAATGGAGTTTGCTGATGATGGTTCCGTTGAGACCTCCGCTGAAAGCCCTGTAATGCAGACTGTATCTACAGTATTAGAGAATTCTACAACTAAGTGGTTTACAACAGAATTTGAAGCTAACACTACAGGCCTTATCGTTACTCCAACCGCAGATAATACCACGGTAGAGTCAAAGTCTGATTGCTCTATCAAAACAACCACAATGGATGAATACTGCGATGTAGAAAAGACTCTTACAGCCACTGCTAACACAGAATGGACTATCAGCGAGGATTCAGGAAATGTAAACTTTGCAGAAGAGGGAGTATCCGGCTCTGAAAACGTGCAATTCCCATATAAGGCAAGATTTGTATCAAATTGTGTAACACAGTGTGAGGCACAGGTGAACCTCTCTTATGGTGATTTGTTGATAGAACCAAGTGTGGTAAATCCCGGATATACAGTAGAGTGGTATGATAATGCTGATTTTAACGGCAACGCATGGAACTTTGCATCTGATACTATTACTGGTGACACAGTGTTGTATGCTAAGTGGACTAAAGATTCCAGTAGCTGGTGTACACTAACTTACTATTCAGACAATGTGCAATACACCACAAGAGATGTATTGAAAAACTCACTCTCAGTTAAATTAGCTGCTGCTCCGGAAAAGGACGGACACATCTTTACAGGTTGGTTCTCAGATGAGGCTTGTACAACACCGATAACAAGCAACACCTATTTTTCAAATAATTCAAAGCTATATGCAGGCTGGAAAAAGGTAGGAACTGTAGCGATAGATGCCAACGATACAAGCGCAGTGTATGGCAACAACGGTAGCTATGATTCATTTGGCCTTTCTGGTATACAGATAAAGATTCTCGAATCTGACACAGATGCATATGGCAACGGCTTGCGTTTCTGCTTGACACTCGACAAACAGCTCTATACAGACCTTATCACTATGTATGGCGAAAACAACATAGTATTTGGAAATGTAGTAGCATTGAAAGACAATTTAAACGGTGTAGAGAGTATGACACTTAAAACACCGAATGTAATTGATTCTCCAAGTAAAAACATCTTCTATGATGGTGAAAACTATCAAGTGGCTACTACACTTATCCATCATATTCCAAAAGAGAATTACGCTACTAATATAGCAGCTCGTTCCTATATCAAATATACCGACTATAACGGTAATGAACAGGTATATTATTTCACAGAAACACAGTCAAGCAGTGTATGTGCAAAGGGATATTATACCAGTATCAAAACAGCTGCAGATTATATCTTGAAAAACGATGCACAAAGATATTCACAAAGTGCTATCGAATATTTGCAGTCTATTATTAATTCTTGATAGTATAAATCAAATAATTAAGGTATAAAAGCACAACTGCCACAGATGGATATTTACATTTGTGGCGGTTGTTTTTTGCTATATTATGATGAATTATTATATCTAATTTAAGATGGTAATTGTGATCATTAATGATAAAAATACATATGGTTTGTGCAACATTACAAATCTGATAATGTTTTGTAAAAATTAAAGAAATATATTGCAATAATTATTAAATTATGTTAGACTATGTAGGTAGTTGGAGTAGATTGATTAGTATAAACATTTACTCCGTACGGATAGTCACAAAACGAAAGGAAATGATATTTATGAAAAAAATCTTAAGCATGTTTTTAGCATTGACATTAGCTGCTAGTTGTGTAGTTATTGCCAACGCTGAGGGCATGAAGACTTCTCAGGGCTTAGTAGCTCCAAGAGGTGCTTCTGTAACTATTACAGAAAAAAACGGCATTAAAACCAATGTGTTTGACTATGACTATGCTAATCAAGAAAACCCAAACCTAGCAAGACCAAATATGTATCAAAGCGAAGCTGTAGAGAGTATGGAGAATTTATACTCTTTGGGACTTGATTCAGATGGCCTTATAGTTGCTAAAAAAGGATACGAAGAGGATATGGATGACGCCCATGAATTATTTAATCCAAATACAACACATTCTGATGTGATTTATAAAGGAATTGACGTAGGCTCGATGTATACTTATGATCCTGCCACTAACGAGTACATAATCGATTCATATAAACAGAGTGCTACTTTCAATAAGGAAACAGGACTTTTCACAATTACAGATGAGCCTTCTACAAATGTCTTTTTGGCTAGCTCTTTTGGCGAAAAAAGTTTCGGAATTACCACTGAGACAAACTTTATAATGCCTGAGAGTGGTAAGCTTGATCTCAAAAATGACACATATGAAGATATGATGTTTGAATTTACCGGTGACGACCTTGTTCTTGTATATATAGATGGTGTGCGTGTTCTCAATGGTAGTACTCAGTGGTGTGATGAACAGAATTATAAAGGAAACTTGACATCTATTAACTTTGCAACAGGTGTAGTAAAAACAAGAATAACCAAGAATACAAACGGTGAAACTACACTTTATAAAAAATTCTCAGATTATTGTGATGAAATGGAATATGATTCACAAAAGAAGGCTGCCTTTCTTGCGGATAAATTTGAGCAAAATGCTGCTGGCCAGTACATATTTAAGAAGGGTACTGTTCACAGCTTTAAGATGTTTTATGCAGAAACCGGTAGTGGCCTAGTTAAAAATGAGAGAAATAGTAATAAGAGTAATAACTACACCAGGTTTAACCTTATTTCCACTAAAGAGGCTGTAAAAGAATTTACAGATATACCTGTTGCTGATGATACCAGTTATACACTTATCTTTATGAATGATCAGGATAATGGTACAGAGGTTTACAAGGTAATCGAGGATTATGGATTTGATTCTATTGATCTTGTAGCAGATGTAGCTGATACAGATTTTGAAGAATCATTGCTTCCTTTCGCAGGCTGGTTCACAAATAAGAGTGCTGCTTTATCAGGTGGAGATTCTGCTACCACAGCAAAACACGTTGATACCACATATGCATATCCACGCCATGTTGAGTTGGATAATTATGTTGTAAGCGAATCCCAAGAGGGAATCACAGTGCATTATAACGGCGAAACAAAGACCTACACAGAGAATTACGTAGTCTTCTATGCTGGATGGGTGCCTGAGATTAAACACAAGCAAGACGCCGATGATGCAAATGGCTATGGCTACACTGATGGCAATGTTGATGGATTTAAGCTACACGGAGTTCAGATAAGAAGCAAAGAGATTGCAGACCGCTATCAGGATGAAAACCGCAACACTGATGAGGATGCCCTTAGATATGTAACCTCTTATGGTATTGACTTTATTAATGAGCTTGGTAGCCTGAATGATAAGTCAGTAAAATATGGTTATATGCTTTACGCTAAAGAAGACTTAGATAACCTCTCAGCTAATATTACATCGAAGACACCTGGTGCATACAACGCAGATTGTACTAGAACAGGTGATAGAAATCACCACTACTATGAAGAGAATGGATATCTCCTTTCAACAGTAGTTGTTAAGTATGATTCTGAAGAAAGCAAAGCATTGATGGATCGAGATATAGAAGCTCGTGCATATGTAAACTATACAGATGCTAACGGCAATGAGAGATATAACTTTGATACTTATAAGCTGGACTATTATGATACTGTTTATCGTGGTAAATTCAAGGGTGGATGCCGTACAAGCTTTAACAATGCATACGCAGCAGTAAGTGGTCTATGTGATTCCTTACTAACTGATAGATAATTAATAGGAGGTAGTAACAATGAAAAAGATATATAACACTCCCGAATTGAAAGACGAAATGCTTATTGCACAAGATGTGATGGCTGCATCTGAGGAAATCGAAGCATCTGATACTGATATTTCTGATACAGATCAGGTAGACAACACATTTGTAGAAGCGTCAATGTTTGCGTATGGCAACTTGGATTAATCTATTTTGATTATCAGATAATTACTTAAATTATAACCTCATGTGATGATTTAATTAAAATCATTGCATGAGGTTTTTGTATATGAAGGTTTTCCTCAAAGTCGGGGGGAGAGACATAAGGAATGTGATTATTGATAAACTCGATAGTGTACATCAAGGGTTAATTTAATGTTGATGTATTGTATACTCTTGTGATAAGTTTTATTATTTTTGCACTGATTATATATATAAAATAAGCAGTATATAACAGATTGATTTAGCTTGAATAATTTATTCAGAAAAATTTTATAAAAAAGCTTGACTTTCTCTGACTTTATGGTAAAATAATAAACAGGAAAGGTCAAAGAAAGTCAAAATCAAAAAGAGGTGTATTATGAAAATAAGTGATATTGTAGCTCAATATATACTTGATATGATGAATGAAGGTGATGGTAATGCCGAAATAAAACGCAACGAGCTTGCTATGACACTAGGATGTGTGCCTAGCCAAATTAACTATGTCATAACCTCAAGATTCACACCGGAACAAGGCTTTATTGTGGAAAGTCGCAGAGGTGGAGGAGGATATGTCAGAATAACACGTGTAAACATGGGAAAAAGTGCTTATCTAACGCATATAATAAATTCAATAGGCGATAGATTGGATAATGCAACTGCACATGCAATTATTTCTAATATTGAAGCAAGATGTATAATAAGCGAAAATACAGCAAATTTGATAAAGGCAGCAATATCCGACAAGACTTACACAGGTCTTCCTATACAATATAGAGATATTGTGCGTGCATCGTTATTTAAAAATTTATTGTTAACACAAATTTAATTAAAAACAGGAGGGTAAAAATTATGTTATGTCAAAAATGTAAAAAAAATCAAGCGAACACATACGTAAAAAGAATAATTAACGGAAATCTAAAGGAATATCATCTTTGTAATGAGTGTGCAAACGATATCGGCTATGACAATATGTTTTCTTCTATTGTGCCAAGTTTTAGCAACATTTTAGAGGGCCTGTTTAATATGCCATCATCAAATTCTATTGCATCTGTTACAAGATGCAAGCTTTGCGGAAGCTCTGTTGGAGATATCATTAATTCCGGTAAAATTGGTTGTGCAAACTGTTACACAACCTTTAAAAGAGAATTAATGCCTTCAATTAAAAAAATGCATGGAAACACCATACATTGCGGAAAGGGTGCATCATCTAAATCTGATAATAATAGTATCAGCTTAGATTCACTTAAAAATGATTTGAAGCAGGCTATCGAAATGCAAGAATTTGAAAAAGCCGCAACACTCAGAGATCAGATAAAAGAGCTGGAAAGCAAAAAGGAGGTACTATAAAATGGAGGCAAATAAAATATCAACACTAACACAGAGCGATATAATTATCAGCACACGAATCCGACTTGCCAGAAATCTCACAGGCTATCCATTTCCATGTAGATTGAGTGAAACTAAAGCACAAGAAATTGCTAAGAAAGTTTATGATGCACTAGACAGATATTCCGAGTCATTCCACTGTAAATTCAGGGATATAGATATGAGCACTGTCACATCAGAACAAGCAATCTCATTTATGGAAAATCATCTAATAAGCCCGGAGTTTGTAAGCACAACGAAGACCGAAAATAAAAAGGGCAGACACCTTATACTTTCGGATGATAACAGTGTTGCTGTAATGGTAAATGAGGAGGATCATATCAGAATTCAGGTTATTACAGATGGAATGAATCTCTATGAGGCATATTCACTTGCAGATAAGTATGATACCTTAATTTCTGAAACACTGAGCTATGCATATGATGAGCAACTAGGATTTTTAACACAATGCCCCACAAACTTAGGCACAGGTATGCGAGCTTCTGTTATGATGCATCTTCCTGCGCTCACAAAGACTGGTTCTATCCCAAGGATAAGTGCAAGTCTCGGTAAGTTAGGACTTGTTATGAGGGGCTTTAACGGTGAGAGTAGTGATTCTAAGGGTTGTCTATACCAACTATCAAACCAGATCACACTTGGTTTGTCAGAAAAGAATGCAATAGATAATCTTAATACTATGGCTAAGCAGATAATAACAAGGGAGCGTGAGGCTGCCAAGGAAATAGTGAAAAATAATGATATATGCGACCAGATTTATCGTTCTCTAGGCACACTCAAATACGCTCGTCTCATATCCAGTGAAGAAGCGATGAAATGCTTGTCTGATGTTAGAATGGGAGCAACCACAGGCATAATCGCAGAAAAGCTTCCGTCGACAGATGAGTTTAACAGGCTGTTGATAGATATTCAGCCGGCAACAATTATTGTAAATGATAAGTCAAAACCAGATGCGCTCAGACGTGACGAGATTCGAGCTGAAATTTTGAGGAATACTTTCAATTTAATAGACTAAAATATATAGAAAAATATGTATTAGTAATTTTTAGAATATATGGAGGTAATAAGATGTATAGTTTTTCAGGATTTACAAAAAAAGCTGATAATGCAATCAACTATGCTATAGAAGAAGCCCAGAGCATGGGCCACACATATGTGGGCACTGAACATCTGCTTGTTGGTCTTGTTAGAGAAACCGAAGGTGTGGCAGGTGCTGTTCTTAAAGAATTAAATGTAGTTTATGACAGCTTGAAGGCTATGATTATCAACTTTTCCGGTTCTGGTGAGCCTATGCCACTTACACCTGCTGATTTTACACCCAGAACAAAGCGAGTTTTGCAGTCTGCACTGATAAAAGCAAGATTTGTTGGACAAAAATTTGTAGGTACAGAGCATATTCTAATGTCATTACTAGATGAGTCTGACAGCTATGCTGTGCGGTTTTTGAATGATTTCGGTGTAAAACCCGAGGATATCGTTAGTAAAATATCTTCATCAGGTACAGAGAGTGAGTTACTTTCTCCAAATTCTACAGCGCTTGCAGAAAAAGAGAAGAAAACCACAAAAACACTCGATAATTATAGTAGAGATCTCACTGTTCTTGCCCACGGAGGAAAAATAGATCCGGTTATAGGTAGGGTAGAGGAGATAGAACGTGTAATTCAGATTCTATCAAGACGTACAAAGAATAATCCTGTACTGATAGGTGAGCCGGGTGTGGGCAAAACTGCGGTTGCCGAAGGACTTGCACTTAAAATAGCCTCTGGTGAAGTTCCTGAGATGCTCAAGGATAAGAGAATAGTTTCTCTCGATTTGTCAGGAATGGTTGCCGGCACAAAATATAGAGGTGACTTTGAGGAGAGGATAAAAACCGCAGTAAGAGAGGTAAAAGCGGCGGGTAACGTAATTCTATTTATAGATGAAATTCATAATATCGTTGGTGCAGGTTCGGCAGAAGGCTCCAGCGATGCTGCTAATATTTTGAAGCCTGAGCTTGCAAGAGGTGAACTACAGATAATTGGAGCCACCACAATTAATGAATATAGGAAGCATATCGAAAAAGATGCAGCTCTGGAAAGACGTTTTCAGCCGGTTACAGTGGGCGAACCTACAGAAGAAGAGGCTATAGAGATTCTTTTTGGTCTCAGGGATAGATATGAGGCCCATCATAAAGTGAAAATTACCGATGAAGCCATCAAATCAGCAGTAAAGCTATCCGCACGCTATATTCAAGATAGATATCTTCCGGACAAAGCTATAGACCTGATTGACGAAGCGTCGTCAAGAGTGCGATTGGGAAAAAACATTATGCCTGAATATATAAAAGAACTGGAAGAAAAGATAAATGAATTGGTTCAGGAGAAAAATACTGCAATTAATAGTCAAAACTTTGAGGTAGCGGCAAAAATACGTGATGATGAAAAGAAAGTAAAATCACAGCTAGAGGAAGAAAAGGATAAATGGAATTCAAGTCGTGACAAGCTTATGGGTGAAGTTACGGTGGATGATATAGCACAAGTTGTGGCGCAATGGACAGGGATTCCTGCTACTAAACTCACTCAGGAGGAAGCACAAAGACTTCTTAATATGGAAAAAATAATGCATCAGAGGATAGTCGGACAGGATAAGGCAGTAGAAGCGGTGTCGAAGGCAATTCGTAGGAGTAGAGTGGGGCTAAAGGACCCCAAAAGACCGGTTGGATCGTTTATTTTCTTAGGCCCGACAGGTGTTGGCAAAACAGAGCTTTGCAAAACCCTTGCAGAAACTATGTTTGGCTCCGAAAATTCAATGATAAGATTAGATATGTCCGAGTATATGGAGAAACACACCGTATCTAAGCTTGTCGGCTCACCTCCGGGATATGTTGGATTTGATGAGGGAGGACAGCTCACAGAGAAGGTAAGAAGAAAACCATATTCTGTTATTCTGTTTGATGAAATAGAGAAAGCCCATCCGGATGTGTTCAATATGTTGCTTCAAATCCTTGACGATGGTAGGCTAACAGATTCACAGGGAAGAACAGTTGATTTTAAAAATACAATTATTATTATGACATCAAATGTTGGCGCAAAAATGATTTCTGAAAAACAGCAGGCGTTTGGGTTTGTTCTCTCAGAGAGTCAGCAGAGCGAAAAAGAGCTCAACGATACCGTGATTGGTGAACTCAAGAAAACCTTTAGACCGGAATTTCTCAATAGGGTGGATGATATCATTGTTTTCAAAAAGTTGAATGAAAATGATATACACGAAATCGCAGATATGCTACTTCAAAATCTGAAATTGAGACTTGAAAAGCTTGGAGTCAATGTTGAGTTTAGCCAGTCAGTTGTCTCAGAGATTGCCAAAAAGGGATTTGATCCTATATATGGTGCAAGACCATTAAAGAGAGCAATCACATCTGAGATAGAAGATAAACTATGTGAAGCTATGCTCAATGGTTTTGTTGATAAGAGTAATAATATAATATGTGACTATAGAGACAATGAGCTAGTAATAGAAAAGAAAGAGATTGTAGTGTAATAGTCTAAATAATTGTTGACTTTTTAAAAGCATTACATTATAATACTAACCACAGAGTAGAGCGTTGAGCGTTTAAGTGCATTATGTACGGGGAGTTGGCATAGTGACGAAAAGCCATTGGGTTTGCGGTTCGGCGTTCGCATCCCGCTGCTAATTTGATATTATAAAAAAATATCAGCACCAAGGGGATTTTCTGCCCTTTGGTGCTTTTTGTTGCAGCATTGAATCGGAGTGGTATTTCAATGTTTAGTAAATTTTTTAAGTCTGTTTTTAAAAGTTTAAGGCTTTCAATAGCTGAGTTAAAAAGCGTATTTTCTCTGGCACTTTCCGGAATTTTACTTGCGATAAGAACATTGCTTGGCACATTTCTCACTTTCCTTGTTACGCCTGCAGTAAAAATAGGTTTTTCTATTATTGCAATTGCTGTTACAGGCATGATGTATGGCCCGTTTGTATCGGCATTAGTCGGTGGATTGGGCGATATTCTATCATATATTCTCAATCCGGTAGGGGGTAGCTATTTCCCTGGATTTACAATCAATGGTATAGTTATTGGATTATTGTATGGGTTCTTCTTTTATCAAAAGAAAGTAACATTAGTCAGAGTTATAATTTGTGAATTAATAATAAATATATTTGCAGAATTAGTTTTGTCCACATTGTGGTTGGTTGCGTGGTTTGGTCAGCCTTTGCAGGTCGTGCTGGCCAGCAGACTTATTAAGAGCGCAATTATGATTCCAATCAATGTTTCACTCATTATGCTTTTGCATAAACCTATATATAGTCTTAAAAATAAATATATGGGGATTAAGTTAAAGAAAAAGTAAATGATCTAGTATTCTGCCAACTCCCTTTCTAGCAGTATAAAAAAAGACCAACCACGATTAATTTCGAGGTTGGTCGAATTTTTAAAATATAGCAAAGTAAATTAAATGCACTGTATAAACAGATTAATCATGTCCCCAGATATCTCCGCCATCATTGACGTCACCCTGTCTTTGTTCGGTGGTTCCGCCTGCGTCATTTAAATTGTATCCATTGCCAAACCAATCTTCCCATGGATCAACAAAGTTATCCTGTGATTTCATTAATATGTTTATATTGCTTAATTTGTTAATAACAACATTCGGCTTAGAATATTTAATTTTTTTCATTTTAAGCATCTCACTTTACAATATATTTTATATAAAAATACACAACACTGTTTTTATTCATTATATCATAAAAAACATATATGTCAATACGTGAGAAGAATAAAAATGAAAAAATTAGGAAGAAATTATTTGATTCTGATTTTTTTATTTACACCTAATATACCGCCTATGCATCCGGACACAATTATTGCAACAGCTTTAGTTAATGTGTTTGCCGGGAGAAATGAACCAGACATGATTAGACCGGATATAATTGTTATTAACACCATACAGCAGCCTATTATAGTTCCTGTAACTAATCCATTTCCTTTTTTTGGGGAGCAAAGAAATAATGCACTAAGAAAGACGGAGATGCACATTACTATAAGGGTGATAGGTTTCACAAAGTCTATCGGTATTAATTGACCTTTTACAAATATCATAGATATAGCACATATAATCGCAGTGAATATTATACAGGACAATATTATGCCAAAGCTTAAAGTTTTTACTATAGATTTCGATGATTTTTCATTCATATTATTACTCCTTACAAAATTGATGTTTTTTTCAAAGCATTTAGTAAATGTTTTTTACATTTTTGATGCTTGCTTTTATATAATTATATAAATGAATGAACAAAATATTACAAAAATGACATTTTTTAATTTTTTTTTAATATTTTTGTTGTTTTTCTATTTACAAGACAAATAAAATATGATAGAATGTAGACCAACGATAAAGCTTATCAAACGATACTATTTGGAGGGACTACATATGAAAGCTACAAAAATTACTGCTTTAATAGCAGCCTTTATGGCACTTGCTGTTATCTTTACAGCAACATTTACATCGCCAAAGATCATGGCTTTGGATGACTTAAGTGCTGTTATCACTTATGATGGTAACGGTGGAAAGACCAACAACGATGAAACACAATATACAGACGATGATCTTGTGATCGATGAGAATAAGTTTGTATATGATGGCTATGAGTTTGATGGTTGGTATAATAACTCAGACTGTGATGGAGAGACTTTTACAGTAGGTTCGGAACTTCAAGTTTCTGTCACACTATATGCTAAGTGGAGAGTCACCGAAGCTTCTTTAAACACAGATTCTGATGATACCTCAACAGACAGCACAGAGGATACCTCAACAGATAGCAGTGTTGATTCTGACGATACAAACACAGATTCGAGCTTGGCTTCTGATACAGATGATGGCATGATTTATGCTACTTTCTTTGGTAATGGTGGTCTTACAACAGATAGTGAAGACTCTGTAAAGACAGGTCCTTTTAAGCCATTTACATCAGCTGAAGCACAAGATGGAGATAAGATACCTGTAATTGAAAATCCATTCGTAAATGACGGTTACATATTTGTAGGTTGGAATACTAAGGCCGATGGCACAGGCACTTCCTTGGTTCCAGGCAAGCAAACAATGGGTAAAAAGGATCTTAGCTTCTATGCTATTTGGGAAAAGTCTGATGGTGTATACGTTATTTATAATGGTAACGGCGGTAAAACAACAGACAATGAAGAGACAGTAAAAGACGGCCCTTATAAGCCTTGCACAGACAATAAGTCTAAGGATGGCGACGCTATAAGTGTAGCTGATAATACTTTTGTTAGAGAAGGATATACCTTTAACGGCTGGAACACAAAAGCTGATGGTTCCGGAACAGCGCTTTCTGTAGGAAGATCCTTTATGATAACTAAGGATTACACGCTCTATGCTATTTGGGTTGAGAATTTAGAATCTAATGATACTAACACCGATTCAGAAGATTATGGCGATGGTGAATATCAGGTTACATATCTCCTTGATGGCACAGAAGAGGGCGAAAAATTAATTGGTGGCCGTTATGATGAGGGTGAAAAGGTTGTAACCTTAGATTTTGAAGGCGAAGCACCTGAAGGAAAAGTATTTGCTTATTGGGTGGCAGTAGGCGATACAACAGAGCGTCCTTTCAAGGCTGGTCAGGAGTTTGATATGCCAGCAGGACATGTATTGTTCAAGCCTGTTTTCAAAGCACCAAGTGAAATTACTTCAAGTGATTCTGACAGTGATACAGGCACAGATTCTGTAACTGATAGCGATAAGAAAGATGGCTTCTTTGTAACATATTCTGCAAATATTGGTACAGATAGCGAAGCAACATTTACAGATGGTCCTTATACATATCGTGATGTAGTAGTTGCTAAAGCAAATACATTCACAAAAGACGGTTACACATTTGCTTGTTGGAACACAGCAGCTGATGGCACAGGCACAGATGTTATGATTAATGATAAGTTCTATATGCCATCAAATGGTGTTACTCTATATGCAAAGTGGATTGTTGCCGGAACATCCTATACACCTAATACAAACGGTGGTTCTGCTTTCTCAGGCAGTGTTAAGACCGGTGTAGACAACACAATTGTATATATAGCATATGCAGTGCTTGCTATGTCAGTGATGACATTAATTGTATGCTCTTTGAAGAAAAAGAGAGAAAACTAAACAAACTAGAGACTTATTTGTCCCCTAAATAAAAGAAATTCCAAGGCTTGCTGGTATTAATCGGGAGCCTTGGAATTTTTATATGATAAAGACAAAAGGAACCACCGAGCAAATCGGTGATTCCTTTTTTAGGCTTTTATAGTAATTATCAAATTTCCTTTTTTTGTTTTGCCGGTGATTTCAATATATTCAAATCTGCCATAACCTCTTACAGTTACTTTGTCATTTTCTTTTATAGTGTAAGAGTTGTTTGTGAGCAATCGTCCATTTATAAAGATTTTTTCTGCTGAAAAAAGCTTATTACAATCGTTCCTTGAGATCTTATATACAGACGCAATAATTACGTCGGCTCTAAGAGATGATACTTGTAAACTATGACTTTCAATACTAATTTCTGATTCAGGAACCTCACCTGTAATACTGCATTTCACGGTTGTGTGCTTAACCTTATCCAAATTATCACAAATATAATCAGATATTGTTTCTTTGACAAAAGCATATCCTATGTTCTTACTTAGTAGAATATCTCCTATTAGTTTGCGTTGTATTCCAAGGCCCATCAATGAGCCTAAAAAATCACGATGACTCAGAGAATCTGCAAATTTCATAGAAACAGGCTCTATTTTTACACAAGATATCGGCACATCTTCACTGTAGCCGGTGCTTTTTTCATCACCAAACCTAATTATACCACGCTCAAATTTTTCATAGCCTCCAAGCACGCTATATGGTACAAATCCAAGTTCTTTGCTAATACCGTGAAAGATAGATATTTCTGCTATCGACAAAAAATCTGAATATGTGTAAATACACTTGTTGTAGGATTTGTTTGCCAGTTCGGTTAACCTTTTTATAAGAATATCATCACTTTTTATCAATACTTAGTCACCGCTTCTCATGTTTTGTGATATGACCTCAAGTGTCTGAGATACCACTTGTCCTGCACTATAAAATCCCAAACCTCCGTTTTCAATTACACATGAAAATGCAAGAGGACAATCATCATCTAGGGTATAACCGGTTATCCAGCCGTGAGCCTCTTCATCAGAGCCCACCTCAGCTGTTCCTGTTTTGGCGCATACAGTGAGGGATGGAAAATTCCAATCACCGTAATAATCTCTTACAGTGGCTCTCATCATTTCACCCACCTTTTTTGCGGTAGATGCCTTTAATAATGGTTTACTATTAGTGAGTTTTGATAAATCGAGTATGGATGAGTTTTTTACAGTATGTGGAATCATAGCGACACCGCCCCTTGCTATTGCACTGGATAGTATAGCAAGGTTCATGGGGCAAACCTCGTTTGTGTATTGTCCAATTCCAGACCACGCTACCTCACTCATTGTTGCTTTACTTAGGTCAAAATGGCCGATAGCAGTTGGATTTCCGTCAATTTTGTATGATGATGTGATCCCCAACTGATCAGCATATTTTTTTAATGTGTCCTTACCCAGCTCACAGGCAAGCTCAGCAAAAGCTATATTACAAGAATGCGACATAGCCTGTTCTAGCGTGATATCGCCATGTTCATCCATGCAGACTACTTTCCCACCGTCGATATCTGTGCTGCCTTCACAGTGAAATGTTCTTGATTCTACTCCACTGATATTTTCCAATGCGGCACACATCGTGACAATTTTAAATGTAGAGCCTGGTGTGTAAAGTGCAGAAATCGTTTTATCGAGGTATGCACCATCATATTTGGTATCATCGCTTGAAATCTCAGGAGGATTTGCAGGATCATATGTAGGTGTGCTTACAGAACACATTATTTCACCTGTCTTATAATTATAAACAACAATAGCACCCTTTCTCCCGGCCATGGCTTCATAAGCAGTGGCACAAGCAGCGCTGTCTATGGTCAGCGTTATGTCTTTTTTACTTGTCATTGCAGTAGGTGATGCCACACCAAAGATAATATTATATCCATTTATGCTGGAACGATATATGCTCTGAATGGCTGTAGATATATTAGTGCTTGTATCTCCCACAGTGTGCAATGTGGCTTCTCTTACAGATTGTATAGGATTGTATAAGCGTTCGCCATCGCTTGAATAGGCGAGAGGTGCACCGTAGCAATCAGATATTGTACCACCATTTGATATTCCCAGTCCGTCAAAATGTCCGTTATATGGCATATTCGCCCATGACTTGGCGCTAGTTAAATATCTGGATGTAAATACGGAAATACCTATTAGAAATAGCAACGCAAACAAAAATACAAAATACGAACGTATTCTTATTCTTTTCATATCAAATATACACCACGATTCTATTTTTGTCTCAATCTGGTTTTGTAAGTTCTTTCGTCAGCTGCTTTTATAAATGCAATCAATCCCCAACAGCTTATCATACTGGAACCACCTAAACTTATAAACGGTAATGTAACACCTGTAAGTGGTAATATGTCTGTTGCACCGAAAACATTGAGTGAAGTCTGCACCACCAACAAACCTGCAGCACAGCAAGCACTTATAGAATAAAACGTACTTCTGCTAAGTGTTGTTATATTTCTGGCATAAAATACAAGTGATATTATACTTATCACAATTGCCAAGGCACATATCAAGCCCATTTCTTCGCAAACCATTCCAAATACAAGGTCATTTTCACTTGCAAATATCTGCTTTAAGTAGCCGTTACCCAAGCCGACGCCAAAAAGACCTCCACTTGCGCTATATGTCAGCACACGTGCCTGTTGATATGCTTCGTCATTATAATAATCCCATACGTGCCCCCAAGCCATAAATCGATCAGCTACATACGGCTTAAAATATAGAATTATCATTGCGCCAAACACAGCGGCAACAAGTGCAAGGATTACCGTCTTATAATCGCCGGAGCGAGTGATGGAAATGATCAAAAATGTTGCAAAAAAAATCAATGCTGTACCAAAATCACTCATTAAAAAAAGAGCACCGATACAAATGGCTGAAAAGAGAATAAATTCTGTCAAGTTTCGATTAGTTTGCAAAACATCCAGTGTGGCAGCACCAACAAAAATAAAAACAACCTTAACAAGCTCTGATGGTTGCACAGTGATACTTCCTATCTGTATCCAGTTTTGTGCGCCACTTCTCACAGTTCCAAACACAAGGTTTATTGCAAGCAGGATAACAGCCCCTACCATAGCGGCTATCCTTAGTTTCATAAGTTTATCGGGACTTTCTAATAATTTAATTATCACCATGAAAAGCACAATTCCAATAACAGCAGATATCATCTGCACATATGCCTGACGCATACTTTGTCTTACTAACAGGCTAAGCCCAATACCCGTGAGAAAACACCCCAAGGTCTCTATCTCAAAGCTTGGTCGTCTCAAAATTCCCCTGCTTATAGCATAAAAAACAAAAACTATAGCACTGTATATGCCATAAAGCATAAACGAGTCGGATAGAAATCCGTCTATAGAAAAAGCGGTCTCTGTGAAGCATATTAAGAGGGTAAAAAGCATTAAAATCAGTAGAGGGAAAGGCCTTATTGCCCTTTTTTTATGAATTGTAGAGTGTTCATCATTAATAGCAGAGTCATCACCCGTTTTTACTGTGAAGCAGGTTGTACCAAGTCTTATGGTATCTTCTAAAAATATTTGAGTTCTTCCGTAACATCTTTCTTCATTTACATACACACCTGCTTTTGAGTTAGTATCTGTTATGAACCAACCCTCGTTTCTTCTAAGTAATACAGCATGATCACGAGATGCGGTTGTATCCGGTATGTATATGTCACTTCCCTTACTTCTGCCGATGGAGTTTTCCCAATAATACACCGGAATATTTTCGTCGGTATTTGCATTGTATAGAGTTATTAATGCCCTTTTTTCACGTTGATGACTCTTCATACTGGAGTAGCACTTCACGATGACAAAGATTACAAGAAAAGGCAATATTACACGAAGAACAAATACACCATATTCACTTATTATACTTATTATATCCTCCATATAGATTCACCCTTATTTTACTTTTTTATTGTTACCTATTTTCATTGATATCTCGACAGGATCAGTTGTAAGCTTTGATTGCTTTTTGTATTGTTCACGCTTTTTCTCTCTCAATTTAAATTTAAACAGCATATTATCAGCCCAATCGCTGTCAATTTTGAGAAAACCGGTCATGTTCTTGTCTAGCATAGCAGTTTTTCTCACTATATATTCTGCTTTTTGATACACTTCCATTCTGGTGCTTTGACAGTAAGGCCCCGAATCTGTGTCAAATTCAAAACCTATCGTGTTTTTCTCCTGATAACAGAAGGAAAATGTTCCTTTAAGAATTTTCTTATCACCTTTTTCTGTTATTACATTGGCTACAGCCAGCTTTGTGATTTCTATAGCCATGTCATCCAGACCTGATTCCAAGATAAGTATTTTTTCTTTCATTGTGTCTAAATCAGCCACAATTCTTCTCTTGATTGGTTTCATGTCTTTAAATTCTTCTTCAAGTGCAGTATCTATAATTTTACTGCTCTGTATCATAGGTATGTAATACACCATAAATCTGTTTTCCATGTCACAGTATAGCAGAGGGTGCTTAATCTCAATCGTTTTACTGCAATATCTACACATACGGTTAAAAATATCTCCGCTTAATAGCTTGTTTTTCATTTCAGGAAAAAGGGTTATGTTTATTGTAGGATAAACATTTATGTTTTGTTGTTTGTTGCAATGAGGACAAGTTACTTTTTTAACTTCAAAGTTCATAGTGTCTATTGTGATGCAACTATAAAAGGCATCTTTTCCTTTCCGTATATTTACAGATAACTAGCTTTATATATAATAACACATAAATTCCAAAAATAATAGAATTTTTTTAAAAATATTGACATATCGCAAAAAAACGTACATAATAATAGTAACAATACGTTGGAGGTATATTTATGAACATAAATGATTTAGCAGATAAAATAGGAAAGACAATTTCTGATACGCTTGATTTTATTTCTGATAAAAATAAAACCAATGCAAAGCTAAGCAGAATTAAAACTTCAATGCGTCATGAGATAGGCGTGTTGGATAATTGTTATATTGAGCTTGGTAAATACTGCTATGAAAATATGCGTAATGATGGAAATTCTGATTTAGAGGAGCTTTTTGCTACCATCGAAAGCACAAAGGCTAATATAAAGGAGCTGTCCGAAAAATATAAAGAGTTAAAAAACGGTTTTCCTATAAATGATGAGCCTGAATATGAAATTATAATAGAAACCGAAGACGAACCAAATATGTGTGAATCAGCCTGTGAGTGTGACGGCAAATCAGATAACTGTGTGTGCGAAAACGCAGTTAATGCAGATGCTTTATCTTCAAATGATGATATAGATGATTCTCCTGTTTCAGAGCCTGCAAGGAAGACAATTGGGATGATACTTAATTCAAACAAAGATTCTGAAATTGCAGACGATGTGCCGGATTTCTCTGCAGAGATAGATGAGTGTATTGAAGACTCAGAGGCTGAAGACGACTAAAAACTATAATTAAAAATAATCTATGATTTAAAACGATATGGCTTAAATAGTCATGTCGTTTTTTGTTGTATGACGGGCATATCAATGCTCTGTGGTGAAAGTCCACCGAGGCGT
>JAEDHT010000031.1 GCA_016296885.1 Clostridiaceae bacterium
CGAACGGCACGCAGGGTGGTGTGAGAGGGCGATTAATTTCGCCCTACTCGATTTGCGAATCAAAATTTTTAAAAATGTTGTAAATGCTATAAAAATATGGTATGATTACTTTTAGTTTAATAATATAAAATAGATTAGAGGTAGTAATTTTGGAAAACAAGAAAAAATACTATATTACAACTGCTATTGCTTATACATCACGTAAGCCACATATAGGCAACTCATACGAAATAGTGCTTGCAGATGCTATAGCTCGCTATAAGAGACTTCAGGGATATGATGTGTTTTTCCTTACAGGCACAGATGAACATGGTCAAAAGATAGAAGAGTATGCAAAGAACGCAAATGTATCTCCTAAGGAATATGTTGATAAGATTTCTGAGGAGATAAGAGAAATATGCGATTTGCTTGGTACATCCTATGACAAATTTATCAGAACAACAGACGATTACCACGAAAAAAGCGTTCAGATGATATTTGAAAAGCTATATAAGCAGGGTGATATCTATAAGAGCACTTATTCAGGATTGTACTGCACACCTTGTGAAAGCTTTTGGACAGAATCACAGCTTGTAGATGGAAAATGTCCTGACTGTGGAAGAGAGGTTAAAAAATCAGAAGAGGAAGCATATTTCTTCAAGCTTTCAAAGTATCAGAAGCGCTTAGAAAGTTTCTTGGAGGAAAACCCTGATTTCATTTATCCTGAAGCACGTAAAAAAGAGATGATAAACAACTTCATCAAGCCTGGTATACAGGATCTTTGTGTGTCCAGAACATCATTTAAGTGGGGTATACCGGTCACATTTGATGAAAAACACGTTGTTTATGTATGGATAGATGCCCTTTCAAACTATATTACAGCACTGGGATATACACCAGATGAAAGCCCAGAGCTTTTTAACAAATATTGGTCTGCTGATGTTCATATAATCGGAAAAGATATTCTCAGATTTCACACAATATACTGGCCAATCCTCCTTATGGCACTTGATCTTCCATTACCAAAGCAGATTTTCGGTCACCCATGGCTATTGTTTGGCAATGACAAGATGAGCAAGTCCAGAGGAAACACAATTTATGCTGATGATCTTGTAAAGCTGATTGGCGTAGATGCTGTTCGCTATTATTTGCTTTCTGAGATGCCATATACTTCTGATGGCTCTATAACTTATGAAACCGTTATCGAAAGATATAATTCTGATTTGGCTAACACCCTTGGTAACCTTGTGAATAGAACTGTTGCTATGAACAACAAATATTTTGCAGGCAAAATAATGCCAAATACAGCCAAGGAAGATATAGATGATGACCTTATAAGAGTGGTAACAGGAGCAATAGCTAAGGTGGATAGCTTGCTCAATGAATATAGAATCAGTGACGCACTTGATACAATTATGGGTGTTGCAAGACGTTGCAACAAGTATATTGACGAAACTACACCATGGGTTCTTGCCAAGGATGATACTAAGACTAATCGCCTTGGAGCTGTTCTCTACAACCTGCTTGAAAGCATACGCTATATTGCAGTGTTGATTAGCCCGTTTATGCCAACTACTGCCGAAAAGATTTTTGAACAGATCAACACGGATATTAAGTCGTATGAAAGCTTATCTCAGTTTGGCGCATTAAAGGTTGGCGAGTGTGTAGCAGAGGCTAAACCACTTTTCGAGAGATTAGATGGTGAAAAAATACTTGCAGATATCGCTGAAAAGCAGAAAGAGCAGGAGAAGAACAATGAGCTTAAAAATGCTATAGAAGGTATAGCAAAAATAGGCATTGACGATTTTGCTAAGATTGATTTGCGAGTAGCTGAAATTGTAGATTGTGAACCTGTTAAGAAGGCTAAGAAGTTACTCAAACTCACACTTAACGACGGCGTATCACTTAGAACCGTTGCCTCAGGCATTGCAAAGTTCTACAAGCCCGAGGATCTCAAGGGCCATAAGGTTATACTTGTGTCTAACCTCAAGCCGGCTGTGCTTTGTGGTGTAGAAAGTCAGGGTATGATATTGGCTTGTGATGCCGGAGAAGATCAGGTTCAGGTAGTTTTCGTTGACAATATGCCTGTTGGTGCAAAGGTTAGGTAATCTTTGTATTTGTAATACAATATTATAAATTAGAAAAGCTGGTCTGTGATGAATAGATATCGCAGACCAGCTTATCAGTTATAAATAAAAGCCAAACATTCAGAAACAGTAAATGTTTGGCTCTAATAGTGTTTAATTTAATTAATAACCGGAGTATGGATTGTAGTTATAGAAGACTAGTTGAGCTTTGTTACCATTACTGTTGCCGGATGGATTGTATTCCAATATACCCCACAGAGAATCATTGTTTGTAACAGGGCAGAAGGCAGTTTGTCCGTCAGCTAGTTCATCAGGTAACACGCTCTCACCAAGTGTTTCCCAAGCAGAAAATCCTTTTTCAGACATCAGCTTTTCTGCATATGCTTTAAACTCGGAGTATTCAATATCTTTTATTTGAATTTCATAGCTACCGGGCTGTCCACCGGTGCTTTCATCTACATAATAATCTACAGTGTCACATAATTTTGGCAGACTAGCCAGAGCTTCGTCACTAGGCCAATCAATGCTCTCCAATGGCTCCACACTTGCAATACTAATTGTTTTGCTTGCAGTAGAAGCCACATCGCTGACGCTGGATACCTCGTTGGTAGTAGACTTGCTGTTATCATCCTTACCGCACGCAGTAAAACTAGCTGTCATAACTATGGCTAATGCCAAAATAATAATTTTCTTAAAAATCATAACTGTTACACCCTTTTATATGTTAATACATTATTTGTATTATACAAATAATGCTTAAACCTGTCAAGTGTCTTAATAAAATATGGAAAGAGAACCTTAAATTTAAGTAAATTGTAGTTGACACATAAAGTGTATTATTATATAATAATAACGTTCTTGAGGCGAGGTGCAATTCCTCACCGGTGGTAAAGCCCACGAGCATCATTTTGATGTTGATTTGGTGTAATTCCAAAGCCGACGGTATAGTCCGGATGAAAGGAGCATTTTTTTGTATACTTTTATCCTGTGCGCCTTATGGAGCATAGGATTTTTTTTATTTTTATAGCAGAAAGGGTTTTTATCATGAACACAACACAAAAGAAAAAAGAAAACACCAGCATTGCATCAGAGCAAAAAACAAAAAGCAATTTTGATGTTAAAAGGCTTACCACATTAGCTGTTTTAGCAGCTTTAGCCTATGTAGCTATGCTTGCAACACGTATGATTCCACAGGTTTCAGGTTTTTTGAGCTTTGATGCCAAAGATGCTGTCATACTCACATCATCACTAATATTCGGACCTGCCAGCGGACTTATAATGACAGTAGTAATATCGCTTTTAGAACTTGTCACAGTGAGCCATACCGGATGGATAGGACTTATTATGAATATTATTTCCACAGGTGCTTTTGTATTGCCTGCTTCGCTGATTTATAAGAAGATGCGCTCAATAAAAGGAATGATAATAGGTTTAGTAAGTGGTGTGCTTTGTGCTACAGCTATGATGATGCTATGGAATTATCTAATAACACCGCTCTATATGGAAGTACCAAGAGAGGCTGTTGTTACTATGCTTATCCCGATATTTATGCCGTTTAATCTTATAAAATATACTATAAATTCAGGTTTAGTCCTCTTAATTTATAAGCGTCTTATTTCTATCCTTCAGAAGATGCACATACTAAAGGTTGGAGAAAAGGCTGTTTCAAAAAAATCATCTGCTATAGGTGTTACGATCGCCGCTGTAGTTGTGCTTGCTATCAGCATTACTTTGTTTGTAATAGTATTGTTTTAAGCTGAAAAAAGGACACGTTGTTACTTAAAAAATGAAAAAAATTACTGTACTTTTTAATGTGTTTGTGTTAAAATGCATATAAGTATAGTAATTTTTTTATTTGGAGGGATATTTTATGAGAAATTTAGCAATGTTGATTTCCGCGGCACAGTCTAAGATAGAACCAGACATTATTTTTAAAAATGCTAATGTAGTAAATGTATTTACAAATCAGGTTGAAAAATGCGATGTAGCAGTTTATAACGGTGTAATTGCCGGTCTCGGTGAATATAGCGGAAAAAACGAGATTGATGTAAATGGAAAGTATCTTCTCCCTACATTTATAGATTCTCATTGTCACATAGAGTCTAGTCTTGTGTCACCTGTGGAATATGCCAAGCTCGTGGTGCCAAAGGGTGTTACAGCTGTTATTGCAGATCCACATGAGATCACCAATGTAAGCGGTGAAAATGGACTCAAATTTATGATAGAATCAGCCAAGGATTTGCCACTTGATGTGCATTATATGCTCCCATCATGCGTACCGGCTACTCCTTTCGATAGCGCAGGAGCAGTTATTGATAGTGCCCTCACTAAGGAATACTTGGAAAGATATGATTTCAAAGGACTGGGCGAGTTGATGGACTTTGTTTCCGTTCTCAACTCCTCTGACGAAGTGCTTAGTAAGCTTGAAGATGTAGATATCATAGATGGTCATGCTCCGTCTATCTCAGGTAAAGAACTTTGTGCCTATCTTTGCGCCAATGTTAAGACAGACCATGAGTGTACCTCTGCCAGAGAGGCAGCCGAAAAAGTTGCACGTGGAATGTATGTTCAGGTGAGAGAGGGCACAAGTGCCAAAAATCTTAAGGACCTTATACCTGCAGTCACACCTCACAATGTGAGCAGATTCCTCTTCTGCACAGATGACAAGCATTTGGATGATATTTTGGAGGAAGGAACTATATCTAATTGCGTGCAAAAGGCGGTTTCACTAGGTGTAGATCCAATAGATGCTATTAAAATGGCATCTCTCAATGCCGCACAGTGCTATAAGCTTGATAAATGCGGTGCAATAGCCCCAGGTTATTTTGCAAATATTATAGTAAGTGAAGATATCACGGCATCAAAGATCACAGAGGTCTACAAAAAAGGTGTGCTTGTTGCAAAGAATGATAAAGCACTGTTTGACAAACAGATAGAGGATAGCTCAGCAGTTACAAACACAGTACATATTGATGAGGTTAAACCGGAAATATTTGAGCTTGAGTTTTCTCATAATACCCCAATAGTTAAAGTTATGCCGGATACACTCGTTACACAAAAGATAACTGTGAAAGACAAAGAAGGACTTTCTTTGTGTGCCTGCCTTGAGAGGCACAATGGCACAAACAACATAGGTAAGGGATTTGTGTATGGCTTTGGTTTAAAAAATGGCGCTGTGGCACAAACTATCGGTCACGATAGCCATAATATTACTGTGCTTGGTAGCAATCCTGACGATATGGCACTAGCTGTTAACTCACTAGGAAATGACGGCGGAATAGCTGTAGTCATAGATGGCAAGGTTGAGGCTAAGATGACTCTCGCTATCTCTGGTTTGATGAGTGACAAACCGGCAGATATCAGCGTAAATGAATACATAAATATCAAAAAGGCTGTAGAAAAGCTTACCCCTGAAAGCAAAATAGATACACTAATGATGCTTTCTTTCTTGTCACTCTGTGTAATTCCAGAGATAAGAATAAGCGATAAAGGCCTATTTGATGTTACAAAAATGGAAGTTATAAAATAATTAAGCGAGTGATTATAAAAAATGAAAAAGGCGATTACACTATTTTTGGTGCTTACAATGGTTGTATTTTCTCTCACAGCTTGTGGCAATAGTGGGGATGTAAACTCTAAAAAACCTTCTTCAGAAAAAGAGATTTCTGTGTTTGATAAAAACGGAATCGAAGTTACTTTTTTGATTAGTTGTGTAGATGTTGTGAGAAAAAACTATGATAATCTCGATTTTCTCCCGAAGGATGGTAAAATAATAGCTGAGCAAACCTATAAGGTTCTAAGCGACACAACTGTGCTGGAGCTTACTCAGGCTGTGTGTGAAAAGGAAAATATTGAGCTGGATATATTGACAGAGACTTATGGTGATTTGGAATACACATATGTTTCTTCTATCGCAAATCTAAAAAACGGCGCCGTAAATTCTATGGGACACTGGATGTTTACCGTTAATGAGACTTCACCTAGTTTGACATCTGATAATTATTCATTAAGTGATGGAGATGTGGTAACATGGTATTACAACCCGGGTGATGAGTCCTTTGATGATGAAATAGCAAGTCCATATCAAAGTGAGATTGTAGTAGATAGCGATTACTCGGGCGAGGTGACTCCTTCCACAGAGATCGTACCTGATGACGGTACAACTACCAATAACGAGGTTGTTCCTAATTTAGAGGTAGTGCCGGATGAGGATGTAGACAACGGTTCTGTAAACGCTGGAGAGGTTTTCGGATAATGAATACAAATATGCGTTATAACAGTGTAACACTACTGCTGTCGTTTATCATTATCACAATTATCACAGCACTCAAGGTTAATCCATTTGTTGCGGTTATTTCACTATGTGGTGCTGTATCGTTTATGATTTTTTGTGAGGGCTTCATTAAATCTTTAATGAAGCTCTTTGCTTGTTTTATCTTTGCTTTTGTTTTTACATTTATAAACCCTCTGATAAGTCATATGGGTGATGATGTGCTGTTTTATGTTAATAGTAGGCCTTATACTTTGCAAGCTCTTTTTTATGGGTTTGTTTTTTCTATGATGATGAGCGCTGTGTTTATATGGTTTTACAATGTTAGTGTGTTGATAGGATCAGATTCAATGATAGGGCTGTTTGGCAGGCTTTTCCCAAAGCTCTCGCTTGTGCTTTCTATGAGCCTTTCGGTTTTGCCTATGTATATAAAAAGCACAGAGGAAATAAACGACTCTTCCAGAACACTGGGAATGAACGGGAAAAATCTCTTTTCAAGAATGAAAAGCATTATTCACACCTTTAAAGCTGTCATAATGACAATGCCTGAAAATGTAATTGAAAAGTCACTATATATGAATTGCAGAGGCTTCGGCACGAGAAAATATAGGAGTTTCCTTAAGGATGGAATTAGACTTAAGGACATAATTGCAATTATTCTATATGTGTCATCGTTCCTATTTATTTGCATTAGTGATGGCATGGATTTTGAATTTTATCCCACATTTGATTTTAATTTTGATTTTAGATATTACCTACTTTTTGCTGTAATGGTATTTCTGCCTACAGCTGTATTGTTTAAAGAAAAATTATTGAAAAATAAGGCAAGGAGTCATATTGATGAAAGAGTGTCATCAATATGAGAACACGAAAATGTCATTTATAGAAGTTAAAAATCTAAGCTTTTCTTATCCTGAGCAGAAGGTTAAGGCGCTGGATGATGTCAATCTTGATATTGATAGAGGCGATTTTGTTATTGTCTATGGACCTAGCGGATGCTCTAAGACCACAATTTTGAAGCATCTCAAACCGGAGATAATTCCATATGGTATTCGCAGTGGCGATATATTATATGATGGCAAGAGTATTTTGGAGCTGGATAGACTTAGCTCAGCTCGAAAGATAGCATATATCCCTCAAAACACCAGTGATTATAGTATCACTCACAAGGTTTATCGTGAGCTTGCGTTTTCCTTAGAGTGTATGGGAATAGGAAATAGTGAAATATACACAAGGATAGCAGAGTGTTGCGAATATTTTGGAATAGGCAGGCTTTTTGATAGAGATATAAGCACACTTTCGGGAGGTGAAAGAAAAATAGTGTCGATAGCTGCCGCCATGTGTCTTAATCCCGAACTAATGATTTTGGATGAACCGCTCTCACAGCTTGATCCCATCAGTTGCAAAAGACTTGTGAGCATAATTGAGAGATTAAACAAAGAAAAAGGAATTACAATTATAATAAGCGAACATAAATTAGAGGACATTTATCAATTCTGTAACAAGTTGATTGTGATGGAACGTGGAAAGATATGCCTAAATGGACTCCCCACCGTTGTTGGTGATAATCTAAGGGGTTCTAAGTCGCTAGGAGGATTTCCTTCGTATGTTCGTCTGCATTATGCTACCCAATTGAAGGAGAAGTGTCCATTTGGAATAGCTGAAGCAAGGCGATATCTTGCAGAGAGTAGCATAAATCAAAAGGTTGAGTTTACATCGAAAATTGAATATGGAGAAGAAATATTAAACTGCAAAGATATATGCTTTGCATATGATAAAAAATCAGAGGATGTGCTAAGCAATTTATCTCTTTCACTCCACAAGGGTGAGATAATGTGTGTGCTTGGCTCCAATGGATCAGGAAAATCTACATTATTAAAAGTAATAGCAGATCTAAAAAAACCATACAAGGGTAAAATTTTGGTGTTTTCTAAAGACATTAGAAAATATAAGGATAATGAGTTGTATCACTCAAATATATCATACCTGCCACAAAATCCATTAAATATGTTCTCATGTGAATCTATCGGTGAGGATTTTAGACGGGTGAAAGCGGTGCATGGAACTGATGATACTTTTTTCAAACAAACACTGGAACTTCTGGGGATATCACATCTTTTATCAAAAAATCCAAGAGATGTTAGCGGGGGAGAGCTTCAAAAGTGCGCCTTGTGTATGCTTTTGCTTACATCACCAAGATTACTGCTATTAGATGAACCAAGCAAGGGACTTGACTATGCATCAAAGCAGGATTTAATAAATATATTGCATGAATTAAAGAAAAAGGGCGTATCTGTGTTTGCTGTCACGCATGATGTAGAGTTCGCCGCAGATGTGGCGGATACCTCTGCAATGCTGTTTAATAAGCAGTTGATCGGAGTGAAAGGTAGCAGAGAATTTTTCTGCGATAATAAGTTATACACGACTCCCATATGTCGCATAACCGATGGAATACTTGATGGATGTGTAACTATAAACGATGTTATAAAAATGGTGGGCAAAGATGAGAAATAAAATCATAAAGATATCTATCTACATTTTAATATGCATCTTTGCAGTAGTATTGGGGATGTTTTTTTATTTCAATGGAAACTATATGCTTATGTCTGCCGAGATAGCCTTGATATGTTGTGTTGCTTTTTTTGTGCATTATGAAAAGTCCGACACCAGCTCGCTGGAGCTTGTGCATCTCTGCAGTATTATTGCGCTGTCTATAGCTCTTAGATGTATGTTTTCTGCAGTTCCGTTTTTTAAGCCTGTCACAGCTATAGTGATTATAAGTGGATTGTATTTTGGTAAAGAATTTGCCTTTCTGGCGGGAGCTATGTCTGCATTGCTGTCTAATTTTATTTTTTCGCAGGGGTTATGGACTCCGTTTCAAATGATAGCATGGGGAATGTGCGGTTTTTTGGCGGCGGCAATATCGGGAGTGCTGAAAAAAAACAGACTCTTGCTTTGCTTATATTCGGCATTTGCTGGCTTGTTATATTCATTAATAGTAGATATCAACACAGTGTTATGGATAGATAAGTTCTTCTCTTTGAAAAGATACATTGCCATTTGCGTAACATCTGCACCTTTTACACTTACTTACGCCATTTCAAATGTGATATTTGTTTTAATTTTAGGCAAGCCTCTCGAAAAGACATTTCAGAGGTTAAAAAAGAAATACGGTTGATTTTTATATTGTTTGGATGTGATTTTTATGGATAAAAACTATGATATACCTTCAAGAAAAACAAGAGGCAAGCTCTCTTCAAAGACTATTTTGTTAATCACGGTCTGCTTTATTGCGTTCGTGGCGGTGGTTGCTGTGCCTGTTTCCAAAAAGGTGGAGGAATATAGGGCGGAAGAGGCTAATATACGCTATTTTTACAATTCAGACAATGAGTTTATTTCAGCCACAGGTCTCTTTTGCAGGGATGATATAAATACCGCAGAAAAAGCCCAAAAAGCCCTCGAATCCTTACCAGATGGTACATTTGATACTGATATAACCTCTGTATTAGCACAGCCTGCAATCAACAATGTAACTGATGATACTATATATACATTTCCACAAATCTACAATGATGTTGCAGTGGCTGATGGATATGTGACTGTATGTGTGGACAGTGATAATAAAGTAAAATTCTGTTCAAGTAGTTATGTGTACGATATCCCTGAACATATAGAGCGTGCAGATATAGCACAGTATGAAAACGACTTTACTGTTACAAACGAGATGATATATCCATACACTCGTGATGACATTCCTGTAAAGGTAAATGTAAAAAAGGATTCATCAAAACTGGTTATCTATAAGGATTCAAACAGCGTGCCTGCATTGGGTAAGTATGCAGTGGTCACCATAGAAGTCGATTCCCAAAAATCGAATTATTATGTAATTTTTGATGCAAAAACAGATGTTCTTGTGAGATTAGGTGCTGATTTTGATTTTGAACCAACAGAAAATGTTTTTGTGGATAATGCTTTTTCCAGTATCAGCAATTCACCGGCAGCCACAGCTATAAAATTGTCGATAGACGATATGTGGAATTGTTATCTTAAGTCTGATTGGATCAGCAAGTTTAATGATACATCACTTCCCGAATTCGTAGTTAAGTATGATAATTTTAAGTCATCTACTGATAATATCAATGGACTTATGAGCTTTGATTATGAAAAATACCAGTTTATAAGTACAAGCACATCACATATGGTAAAAACAAATTCTCTGATATTAAGCCACGTAATGTATAACATCTATCTTTATGCATTTGAAGAAGATTTTAATTCATTTATGACTGTTTATATGACGTCTTTAGGATTTTTAAATGGTGATGCTAATTTCGAGGATTTTAGGTTTGCTATGGTGCGTGCCGCTGAGCTGTGTGAGCAGTCAGAAAAAGCCATAAATCATATAAATCAATGTTTTGAGCTTTGTGGCATAAAAGACAATTCATATTCAATATATAAAACTGAATTTGATGCCAATCCTGAAAGAAAAATATCTGCCCCCGCCGAGGTGACAGGTTATCTTCCTAAGCCAACAGCGAAAGATATGGATGAAGTGCTGAAGGTAGAGCTTGATTACTACAAGTCTCACTTTAATACAAAAAAATCAAGTGTTTTCCTTGAAGATCTCTCACACGATGGGTTGCCTGAGATGATAGTAGTAAATTATGACAGTTGGAAAAGTAGTCACATTATCAAAGCAAAGGTCTATACTGTTATTAATAACAAAATTAAAAAGATTGACGAAGTTCAGGCTATGGAGACTCGAACAGGTTACAATTCATTATTTGTTTATAAAGCAAATGGTAGGGCATATCTATATAGCTACAATCCTATAAAATGGCTTGGCAATGGCACATATTCACATTCTATTTACTATTTTGATGAAAAAGGCAAAAAGCTGACCTATAATAGTGGTAGCATAGAATTTGGGGAGAATATGGAGTCCGGTGCAGATAAAGATAAGATAAACAAATATATTAAGAAAAATCAATCATATCTGGATGATTCCTATTTATGTGTTAATACTTATCCTAAGAGTGACTTTTATAATCTTGATATCGCAGATAATAATACAGATGCTATCAAAAACGAAACTTCTTGCGACGGATATGCCAAGAATTCTTATAAAGACGAGTTTGAAGAATGGTCATATACGCTAAAAATAGATTAATTTTTCTAAATATTTAAAGGGAATTTATGAAATTTGACATTTTTTACTTTTTTTACAATAATTCTTGATTATATATGTCGATTTATAATATAATATATCCGAACAGCGATTAGTTATGGAGGTAGAATATTATGGCAGAAAAAACAATTGCAGTGTTAACAAGTGGAGGCGATGCCCCTGGTATGAACGCAGCTATAAGAGCTGTAGTAAGAGCGGGTATTGCAAACAATATGAAGGTTATAGGCGTTCGCAGAGGTTATAATGGACTTTTGGAGAACGATGTAATAGATATGGACTTGAGAAGTGTGT
Organism: Clostridiaceae bacterium; assembly: GCA_016296885.1. GTDB lineage: Bacteria > Bacillota > Clostridia > Oscillospirales > Acutalibacteraceae > JAEEHZ01. The sequence continues at coordinate 11,816 of JAEDHT010000031.1, forward strand.
CTGATATAATTCATAAGGGCGGTACACTTCTATATACAGCTAGAAGCGAAGAGTATAACTCATCAGAGGGCGTAAAGAAAGCAGCAGAATTTTGCAGAAATCTTGGAATAAGCGGTCTGGTTGTAATCGGTGGTGACGGTTCATTCAGAGGAGCTAGAGAGCTATCAGCTGAGGGTATACAGGTGGTAGGCATACCAGGTACTATCGATAACGATATAGCTTGTACAGAGTATACTATTGGTTTTGATACTGCTATGAACACAGCTATGGAGATGGTAGATAAAATCAGAGATACAGCACAATCTCACAACAGATGTTCTTTGGTAGAGGTTATGGGCAGACGTTGCGGAGATGTAGCATTGAAGACAGGAATTGCTGTTGGTGCAACTGCTATACTTGTGCCTGAGGTTCCATTTAATTTTGAGAGAGATGTTATTGCTAAGATGTTAAAAACCCAGAAAACAGGCAAGAAGCATTTTATAATTATAGTAGCTGAGGGTGTAGGCGGAATTGACTATTTTACAAGACGTATACAAGAGGCTACAGGCATAGAGGCCAGAGGCACTGTTTTGGGCCATGTTCAGAGAGGTGGATCACCTACACTACGAGATAGAGTAATGGCAAGTAATATGGGCCATAGAGCAGTAGAGTGTCTCAGAGATGGTATCGGCAATCGTATCATAGCTGTGCAGAATGGTAAGGTAATAGATTTAGACATAAACGAAGCTCTAAATATGAAGAAGACCATAGATAGAGATCTCTACAATGTAGCTCTTGAAATTTCAATCTAATTATTAATTTTAATTTTCAAAAATGAATTAACCGAGGCACTTTTTGTGTCTCGGTTTTTTTAGATAAATGAGTTAATTTAAGATAAAAATAAATACTGGTTTAGACTATATATTATATTAGTTTAAAGCCAATAATATATTTATTTGAATAATATTTTTTTATGGTGCATACATATTATTATAGCATATTATAAGAGGGATCAAAAATATGAATAAAGTAAGCACGAGAGTTTTATCCATAATTGATTTAATAGCTTATTTACTGACAATTGCAGTTAATATCCTTGCACAGTTTGGGGTAATAGGTGGCAGAACAACATCAGATATTTCTAAGATGTATCCCACATTATTTACACCTGCCGGCATAACCTTTGCTATATGGGGGCTTATTTATACCGCACTGGGTATCTATTCGGTATTGCAATTATTTAAAACATCAGATAGAGTAGTGAGAAAAGTCGGATGGCCATTTCTGATATCATGTTTACTCAATATAGCATGGACTTTTGCATGGCAAAATGATCGCATTTTGTTGGCGTTAATTATAATCTTAATGTTATGGGTTACTTTATGGGTAATTGATCAAAGGGTAAAAAATGAGGGAACTTTTGTTAGATCCACATTTGCAGTATATTATGCTTGGATTACAGTAGCGACAATTGCAAATGCGTTTGTTCTTGCGACGAAGATAAATCCTGATGGTTATGATAGCGTAACATCTCAATTTTTTGTAATGCTGGCGCTCGCATTGGTGACTATTCTTGCTGTAACCAGAAATATGAATGATAAAAATATATCATACGCACTCACCATGGTATGGGCGATTGCAGGAGTTCTGATAACACATATTTCATCTGATGGATATGATGGCAGGTATCCAGCTGTTGTGTTTGTCGGAATAATAGCCGAAATAGTTATTATTATAAGCACAATTATTTCGTTTTTTATGAATAACGAAAAGAAAGAAATATCAGACAATATGTAATGTTTATTTCAATTTAGTTCTAATTCTAAACTTAATGTGTTCCTCTTAAATGAATAATATGCTTGCAGGCTGTATGTGTTTGGCTTGTGAGCATATTATTTTGCAAAGAAAACTACCAGACAAAAAAACACCATCAATCTGCTTTCAAACAAAATTGATGGTGTGTTTTCAATATATGGTACGCTTATTTTAGATATGTCATAGATAGCCAGCCAACATATGATTTATATATTACCTTAGCAAAACCGTTTGAAATCTCCAACACATTAACCTTAGTTCCGTTAGGCACAGAAGTAAGGATTCGGCTTGATGTAGAAGGAGCTAAGCGTAGGTTTAGAGAACCGCTGGAGGTTGTGACAGTATATGTCATACCAGAAGTAGAGGTAGGCACCGTGTACTTCTCTAAATAAGACATAGACACCCAACCTGTGCAGGAGTTGTATGTTGTTTTACCAAAACCGTTGGAAATAGAAGTAATGCTTAATAATGTTCCGTTAGGAATTTTTAGCACGACACTTCCGCTAGCAGAGGAGGTAGAGCGCATATTAAGACTTCCACCGGAGGTTTTAACCTTGTATGTATTAGACTGATTGTCTATTGTAGGTGTTGAAGGTTCGTCTGAATCAGATGCAGTTGAATCATTGACAGCAGATAAGTATTTCATAGAAACCCAACCGGTACATAGATTATATGAAGTCTTTCCAAAACCATTAGATATCTTACTAATGCTTAATTCGGTGTTATTAGGGATTGTCATAACAATGCTACCACTTGAAGAAGCTACAGAACGCATATTGAGGTTACCGCCGGAGGTTTTTACTATATATCTTCCGGATGTCGTGCCCACATTTGCAGAAGGCTCTTCTAAATCTGCAGATGTTGCTGACTTTACAAGATAACCCATAGAGAGCCAACCTGTGTAAGAGTTGTATGTTACCTTACCATATCCATCAGAAATCTCAGAAACTTCCACCTTTGTACCGTTTGGAACAGAGGCAAGGATTCTGCTTGAGGATGAATCGTTTGCACGTAAATTTAGATTGCCACCGGATGTTCTCACAGTGTAGGTTCCTACAGAGCTTGGGGTAGAGGTGGTTGGTCTTTCTGAGTTGGTAGTAGATGTTGATGTTTTAGCGAGATAAGACATAGAAATCCATCCGGTATATGACTTATATGTGGTTTTACCAAATCCATTAGAAATCTCTGTTATATTTACTAATGTACCATTTGGAATAGTTGTCAAAACTGTTCCACTTGAAGATGCAGAAGAGCGTAGATTTAGATTTCCGCCACTTGTTTTAACAACATATTTTCCATATGATGCTGTATTGTTCGAGTTGCTCTCAGAGGAGTAAACCAGATAACTGATTGATACCCAGCCTGTCTTACCGTTATATGTTGTTTTGCCAAAGTTGTTTTTAATTTCGGTTATATTTAGCTGTGTCCCACTAGGTATAGTTGTAATAATATTTCCACTAGAAGAACAATCGGAGCGTAATATAAGATCCCCACTAGTTGTTTTTACATAATAATTTCCGTTTAATGTTTCCAAAAAATTAAAGCAACAGCGGAGTTTAAGCATTTCATGGCCTTCGTTGGAGCCATAATATAGTTCTTTCATTGTTTTTCTGTCGCCAAATGTAGTGGTTCCTCTAAGCTCTACATCAGCCTTTGAATCTAGCACCAGCACAGTATCATCTGATGAACGATAGTCCGCAAGCGCTATGAAGTGACCATCTACAAGACCTACAGCTACACGTCCTGCAGATAGCTCAGATTTTAGCTTATTCCATATCGTTTTCATACCATTTAAAGTAGATGGATATAGGGCAGATGTTTTACAAGGTATGGTTGATACATACTCATATGTTTCGGTAAGCTTGTATTTGTAGTCTTTACCAAACTTATCTGCAAGTCCTTTTGTGATCTGGTGATTCGAACCACTGCCCTTTACATAAAACCTTGGACCTGCATAATCTGCAAATGCACATATCTCATCATATGTAAATTGATGACCTGTGAGGTATTGCACCGCATTTAAAGACGCAAAAACACCACACGCAGCTGTTCCAAGATCACTTGAAGCACCGGCCTTACCATAGGTGTATGTGCCCCACTGAGGGTCATCCTGCTGAAGCACCTTTGTGTTGCCTTCGCCTATTGCAGAGCCAAATGTGGTAGCCATGCTTAGTATAAGCATAAGCGAAAGCATGATCGAAGTTATCTTTGCTATTTTCATCTTATTTTCCCCTTTTTTGAAAACGTATTAAAGAAAATTCACTATAATATTACCAAATTTCTTACAAAATTTCAATATAAAAGTGCAATTTTTATCAAAAATTTATCAAAAATAAGATGAAAAACTAAAAATAAAAAGAGGGAAAAATTCCCTCTTCTCGTATCAATCGTCGCTATTTTTCATCTTTATAATCTCTTCAAGCTCACTTTTTGTAATGCGATAATGCTTATTGCAAAAGTGGCAATTTGCCACAGCATATCCTTTTTCGTCAGCAAGGCTTCTGATATCGTCATCAGGTAATGTTATGATAGAGTTAATCACCTTGTCACGACTACACGTGCACACATAGTTGATGGGCATCTCATCCAACACCTCAACCTCAAAGCCTGATAATACGGATTTTACCATATCAAGCACAGACATACCTTTTGCAAGCATGGTGGTAACGCTATCAGCAGATGCGAGGTTCTTTTCGAGGCGTGATATAGCTTCTTCATCAGCTCCCGGGAGTAATTGGATTATATATCCTCCGCATAGCAATACTTCGCCATCGTTCTTATCTACCAATACACCCAAAGCACAAGCTGTAGGTAACTGTTCGCTTGAAGCATAGTAGGATGTGATATCCTCTGCAATCTCACCACTCACAATTTCCACAGCACCCAAATAAGGCTCGCCCTCACCAAAATCTTTCATAACATTCAAAGTTCCGTTTGTGCCAACAGCCTTTCCAACATTTAGCTTGCCGTTATTATATCTTTCTGTTTCGACATCAGGGTTGCCCACATAGCCTCTGCAATTTCCGTTGCTATCTGCCAATGCTACAACACAGCCTATAGGGCCTCCACCATTGATGCGAAGTGTTATATTTCCGTTTTTACTTTTTAACTGTGCGCCCATCATTGATGCACCTGTGAGCATCCTTCCAAGTGCTGCTGTAGCTACAGGGGATGTGTGATGAAGTTTTTTTGCTGTATGAACAATATCTGATGTTTCGGCACATGATGCCATTATAGAGCCATCAGATGTAATACATCTTATAATTTTATCCATAGAATTATTTCACCTTTTGAGTAATAAAAAATAGTCTTTCGCTTTGTTCGGTTGGTGCATCAAAGCTCCAGCCATCAAATATATCTATTATTTTAAAGCCGTTTTTTTCGAGATTTTCTTTAAGAAAATCAGTATCGTATGAACGTTCGCTAAAATGTTCACAACGTCTTATATAAGTATTTTCTACTTTTTCAAAAAAGTCAAGATCAATATTTACAATATTGTTAGCAGAAATTCTGTTTTGCCACACACAAAAAACCTCCGGCAAATCATACACATAAGTGTTGTTACCAAGAATCTTCTGGTGCTTATATGAAGTGTTCACATCAAACACAAAATATCCACCGTTGTTCATAAAAAGAGACACTTTCTCAAAGACTTTTTTTATATCATTTTCATTTGTAATGTGATTGAGACTGTCCAGAGTGCAAATACAGGTATCTATAGTCCCATATAGGTCTATACTTTGCATTTTCTGACATAAAAACAATATATCAAATCCTGATTCGTATGCCTTTTGACGTGCGACAGAAAGCATAGTGGGTGACATATCGACGCCGTATATATCGAAGCCTCTTTTTGCAAGCTCCAGTGTAAGCGAACCAGTGCCACAAGCTAAATCAAGGGTGATGCCTGTGTTATGTTTATATCTTTCAAAAACCTGTTCAAGATAATCAGCCAGATTTTTATAGTTTACATTTTCTGTGAGAAAGTCATAATAATCGGCAAAATCCATATAAGACATTAGACATCACCTGTTTTGCTTTTAGCATCAATTCTCTCAAATATTTTTTCGTAGCCGTTGTTGCCATAGAGCAGAGAGCGATTTACACGGCTTATGGTAGCGGTGCTTGCACCGGTTTCAGAAACGATATCGCTATACACACGCTTCTCATGCAACATTTTTGCAACAGTAAGTCGTTGTGCCATTGCTTTTATCTCCGGTATGGTACAGAGGTCCTCAAAAAAAGATTTGCAGTCGTCCATATTTTTCAGAGAGAGCACAGCATTATATAATAATTCGGTGTTATGATCATTTGATTTTATGCTCATATTCAAGTCTCCTTTTATGATTGAATAGGTGTGAGACATATTCAATATTCTAATTATACTTTAACATTTTACCACACGAAATCAAAAAAGTAAATACTAAACCTTTTTATTATAGGGGATTTTTTGATAAACCTCCATAACTTTATCTCGCATCCATAGCATAGTGTTAATTCTTGCAGAAAAACCAAACCCATTATCCATTTGCCAGTCGTATGGTTTAGCCTGAGGAAGGCCATACACAGAGAGTATAGTTGATATTACACCACCATGGGCCATAATAACTGCGGTATCTGTGCCACTTTTTAACATTCCTTCAACAACCTTTTCAAATGCAACGCACACTCGCCTGATAAACTGTGCACCGCTTTCGCCGTTTGGAGGGGTGGTATTTTGAGAGTCTGCAAGCCATTTTACAAATTCTGAATTTTTCTTTAGCTCATCTACGTTCTTTTTTTCCCAATCGCCAAATGAGCACTCTCTAAAATCATCTATTACTATTGGCTTTATAGCAGGGTAGATAATGTTACAGCTTTGTATACAACGAAGCATAGGGCTGGTGAAAACTACGGGAGTGCCGGGATACATCATCTCTGAATCATATTTTTTTAGCAAGTCAATACCTTCCTTTGACAATGGTACATCTGTCGATCCTATGTAGAGACCTTTTTGGTTTTCGGAAGTTTGTCCATGACGAATAAAATGAATATTATAAGATTTCATATTTTACCTCTTTTTATATTTACAAATTGTTAAAAGTGTATTATACTATATGTAATAATTGATGTGGAGTATAAAAGATATGGAAAATAATTTTGGCAGAACTATCACTCTTCTGCGCAAGGAGCGCAAGCTTAGTCAAAAGCAGGTTGCAAATGATATGGGTGTTTCGCAGGCACTGCTGTCACACTATGAAAAAGGAATACGGCACTGTTCCTTTGATCTGCTTGTGGCGTTTGCTGATTACTACAATGTATCATGTGACTATCTGCTTGGCAGAACACCCGATAAAAACGGCCAGATAATTAGCATAGAGAGCACCTCAGAGCCAAAATCAGGTAACGAAATACAGCCCGATAGCAACGATTTGGTTAATGCACTTAATAAAAGAATATTGTCAGATGGAATTAACGTGCTTTATAGTATACTGGATGACATCTCCAATAAATCGTTGACAAATGAGATGTCAGCATACTTGGATATCTCAGTGTATAAAATGTTGCGTATGCTATATAGTGCAAATCCTAAAAATCTAGATTGCTTTTTCTCGATATCAGAGCACGATTTCCTGTTTTTGTGTGATTCAGCGTTGTCTAAAAGGGAGTATAACATAAGCAGGCTGTGCAACGGGATATCCGAAAGTGCCACAGATGCAATAGATAAAGACAAGATTCCATTGTTCTCTTATGACAAGATTGAGAAAGCATATTCTAACTATAAAGCAGGACTGCTGAATTTGATAAAAACAAGTGAAACAAAGGTGTCTGCGGAAAAATAATTTACATACATTAGGGTATCGCATTTGCGATACCCTTCTCTTTTGCTTTTTAATTGATATTAAATAAGTTATTTATTGTATCATCAAATAAATGATTGTAGATAACAGACAAAATAGTGCTACAAGCAAATATATGCCTGTAAGACTTACAATTTCCGGTGTAGATTTCTTCCATCTATTTACAGAACCTTTGCGATAGAGATTCTCTGTGAAATATCCCACTGCAAATGCACCAATCACAAGAGTTATAACAGCATAGCGGAAATCCTGTGAGCAGGTGTGAGGATAATCAATTGAGAATTTCAAAAAGCTACCGAGTGTAAGAAAATATGTGCCACCAAGCAATATCTTTATAGGTAGCTTTAGTACGTCAGATCTTTTAATAAGCACATACACCATCATAGCAAGCGAAGCTATGCATATTATCACATTAATCCAAAACAACACAAATGACAACGTATGCACAGCATTAGGCGCAAGAGCAATTCTGTAATCTGAAAGTGTATATTCACCAAATACAGATGTCTTCAAAAATGCTATGATAGGATTGTATTCATAATATGTTGCCATATTATTTTCTCCTTCTGCAAGGAAAGGACTGGAAAGCGGATGATCTACAAAGCTGAAGAATCTTTCAAATACAGAATATTCCCCTATATATTGATCCAATTCAGGGCTCAGCATTTGAACATAGGTGAGAGGAACTCTAAATCTAATGAAGTTTCTTATTGCATAGGATAATCCAAGTGGTACACATACCACACCAAATACGATGTATTGTAATATAACACCTTTTGTTGTGGTTTTGCTCACTAGACCATTGTCAGACTTTTGAGAACGTATTACCTCTATTAGCTTGATAAGGAATACCACTGCTATTGGTGGGGCTATCAGCGCTACAGAAAGCTTTGTTAACATTCCAAGACCAATAGAAAGCGCAATAAGTATTATTCGCTTAAAGTTGGGATTTTTGTACCATACAACCGTATTATAAATTGCTGCTATCATAAAGGTAATGGAAAGCATATCGTTATTAATACTTCCAGCAAGAATAATAAATGTAGGATGAAAAGCTATCAGTGATGTGGCAACTACTAATCCTGCAGAGCGCAGTTGTAGCTCCTTGAATAGCTTACAGCATAGCACCATAGATATGGTAGAATAATACAGAGGGAGAAATTGCAAGCTTGTTATAATTCTCTCAAAAGAAAATCCAAAGAAGCCTAAGATACGCATCCATACAGCCGATATCATGTGGTGGAGTGGCGGATGATAGAACTGATTTACAATTCTTGGGTCAAAGTCAGGTAACTTTAAGCCATTCTCAAAGAAATATAGGATGTAAGCCGCATGACCTTTTCCACCATTAAAAACATTTTGAAAACTCCATAAATCATGCTGTCGTTCCTTGTAGGTTTCGCCATAAATGTTATCAGCAGTAATATTGAATACATTTACGTTTGTGTATAACACATAGCAAAGTCGCAGAACAAATCCTGCAATCAGTATGAGTATAAGAACATTGTTTGCATTAAGCTTTTTTTTATATGCCAGTATACCAAGTGGTATGAGCAATAGCAAAAATCCAACAATTGCTACCGGTATAGCATTAAAAAACAGATGCTTTGCCTTATCAAATATAAAGGTACACAAGATGCAAACCACGCCGAATAATATAAAAGGATGAGGGATAACATCCTTTTCAGTTAGCGGTGCTTTGATAAGTGATTTTTTTGGTGCTTTTGAGTGCATCTTTGTGTTTTTTGAAAGGTTGTTAGAAGATTTACCCAAGATGATTACCTCACTTTTTCATCAGCTTTCAGAGTCAGAATTTTCATCAGTTTTGTTTTCTTTTCCTTTACTTACAATCACAGTAACTCCTGAGCCACAGTCTAGTTCATCTCCTGCGGAGTTTCCAAGGTAATCTATTACGTATCCTTCTTTTACAGTGTCACTATATTCTCTTTCCACATATGTTACAAAGTCTTCTTCAGCCAATATGTCGGCTGCATATTTCAATGTAACCTCCTTAATATCAGGTAAGTAACGTTTTGCTGTGCCACTGCTTAGCGTAACAATAATTACAGAATCTACAGGCATTTCTGTTTCTGCCTCAGGGGACTGATTTATAGGATAATTTTTTTTCACAGTATCGTTATATTCAGTTGAAGAAGAAAAGACGATGTTAAAATCTTTGGTTTTTTCATCCAGCTCGATTATTTCTTCATATGACATTTTGGTCAAATCAGGTACCACAAATTTTTGTGTTTCCTCTATAGCTGACACTGTTTGTCCTGTTTCATCATTAGTGATGACAGATACAACATTAGTTTTGTCTTTTTCAGATGAAATTATTTTATCAAAGAAGCTTTGATCTAAAAATGTATTTCCAATAAAGAAGAAAATAACTGCACATACCACAAAGGTGAGAATACCCCACACAACAGTTGGCACACCACGTCTTATTTTTTTCTCCTTTTCAATCGCCTTGTTAGCTTTAACTTCAGTTTTTATCTCGTCACGCATAGCTTTTATTGTAGGTGCCGATGTTAGGAGCAGTTTGAACTCTTCAAATGAGGAAATTCTCTTTTCTGCGTCAATTTGTAAACCATTAGCGAGGGCAGTAACCACATGAGGTGGCAGTCTCTTTACAACATTTGTATTTATCAGTAGTTTTGGGTTGTTTTTTCTTATGCTATAGCTTTCAGGCAGGTTACCGGTAAGGGAATAGAATAAAACAGCAGAAAATCCATACACATCACTCTGCTCCGATAGCTTTGTATTTTCGTATTGCTCCGGTGAGCTACATCCCTCTATCAAGTTAGAATGAAAAGTTTTTGATGAAACACGCATCTCCGGAATCATAAAATTTCTTAAAATTAGCTTTCCTTCGGAGGTTACAGCAATATTATCAGGTGAAAGTCCAAGATGTTGAACTCCGTTTTTGTTCACGGTCTCCAATGTAGAAATAAGTGGCATAAACAGAGGTCTTGCCACATTCCATTCTAAACTGCCTCCTGAACGCTTTATAAATTCTTTAAATGAAATTAGTTCTTCGTAGTCCTCTACCGTATAGGCAGTATTATTATCGGTAAAAATATCATATATTGATGCAATGGCGGTGAGGTCACGCAATCTTGCGATAGTTCTGAAATAAGACAAAAAGCTTTTTTTCATTGTGCTATACAGCTCTTTGCTTTCCGATTTTACCACTACGTTTACACCGGAGTTTTTACTTCTGCCACAAATTCCCTCAGGCAGAAATTCTCTAAGCAATACAGGAGTTTTGAGTTCGTCATCGTAGCATATGTACTCTGCACCCTGACAATCACTCTTTATCATTTTTCCTACAATATATCTATCTCTCAATACAGTGCCAAGTGGCAAAAACGGAAGAGCCTGATGAGTCTCATTAGAAAATCCGCAGTGTGGGCACACTGAACCATTTTCGTATTCCTTCATGCATCCAAAGCATAATTCAGACATAAAAATATCCCCTTTCAATACGTCCGAAAATACAACTATAATCGCACATAGTATATCAAAAATATTATGCAATGTCAAATTTGGCTTTTTTATGGTTTCTACTCCAAATTTCGTAATGGATTTGGTAAAGCAAGTTCCAATTTTGCAG
>JAEDHT010000003.1 GCA_016296885.1 Clostridiaceae bacterium
AAAATTGGAACTTGCTTTACCAAATCCATTACGAAATTTGGAGTAGAAACAATTTGTTAATAAACCTTGAATTATATTTTGTATTATGATAAGATTTATGATGAAAAATGTATATTTATGTATGTAATTATCTAAATATACAAAGGTTCATCTGCAAATTATTATACAAATATTAAAAAGGAGTAAAGATATGAGAAAAGTAAAGATAATTACTGATTCATGTTCTGATTTAACAAAAGACCTTCTTGAAAAATATGATATAGACTATGCTAAGATGGCTACCGTATTAAACGGCGAGGAATCTCCCGCATTGCTTGAATGGAGTGCTGAGGATGTTCACAAATTTTATGAATTAATGCGTTCCGGCAATAGAATCACAACTACTCAGGTTCCTGTAGAAGAATTTAACCGTATCTTTAAAAAGTATTTAGACCAGGATTATGATATAGTTTATATTGGATGCTCCGGGAAGCTTTCCGGTTCTATAAACACAGGTCATCTTGTGGCAAAGAAAATACTAGTTGACTATCCTGATGCTCAAATCAAATGTGTTGATTCACTTAGCTCCTGTGTGGGTGAAGGTCTGCTCGCTATCAAAGCCGCAGAGATGGCGAATATCGGCAAATCTGCTGAGGAGATCGCAGAATATATACTGGAAATCAGAAATACTGTGCATGAATACGCAACTGTACACTCACTGGATACTTTCCGCAGAGCAGGTCGTGTGACAGCATCCTCTGCATTTTTTGGAAATCTTATGGGTGTTAAGCCTATTTTAGTATCTGATGCACAAGGTGCACAGGCTGCCTTTAAGAAAGTTAAAGGCAGACAATCCTCTTTAAAAGAGATTGTAAATTTACTCAAAGAATCTATAATAGATGAAGAAAATCAGACTGTTTATATAGCACACGCTGACTGCTCTGATAACGAAGTTGAGATGCTTTGCAATCTTGTAAAAGAAAATATTAATTGCAAAGACATTTATGTTAGCTACATTGGTCCTATCATTGGTGCTTCTGTAGGTCCTGATACTATGGGTGTGTGGGCTTTTGGTAAGGAAGTAACTTTTATAGGATAATAAAACATACCACTCTATATAATATATAAGACGATGGCCACATTTAATGTAGCCATCGCTTGTTTTGAGAGCAAAAATATACTACTGTGGAATTGAGGGTAATATATAATGAATAATTGCTATGATGTTATTGTAGTGGGTGCCGGAAATGCGGGACTATCCACAGCTGCAACCACAGCTATGAACGGGCTCAAAACCTTGGTGCTTGAGAGAAACCTTGTGCCAGGCGGATGCGCAACAAGTTTTTGCAGAGGTAGATTTGAGTTTGAGGCATCTCTGCATGAACTATGCAATATTGGAACAGAGGAAAATCCGGGGAGCATAAGAAAATTACTCGATAGCTATGGTGCAGAAGTAAACTGGCACTCAGAAGATACTTTATATCGTGTGATTGCTGATGGCGAAGATGGATATGATGTAATTATGCCGGCTGGAGTGAAGAACTTTATTAGAGAAATAGAAAATCAGGTTCCTGGTTGTAAAGAAAGCGTCACTACTATGTTTCAATACATAAAAAAAATCGGAGAGGCTATCGCCTATCTATCAAGTGGCAAAGTGGATCAGAATGTGCTGGTGAGTGAACATACAGATTTTTTAAGAATGGCATCACATTCTGTTGACGACTGCCTTAGAGCTTTCAAAATTCCTGAAAAAGCGTGTCAGATAATAAAAACATACTGGCCATATCTTGGTGCATCCACATCAGAACTTGATTTCGTACATTATGCAATTTTGATGGAGCGTTACACTTCAGGAAAGCCCTCTTTCCCATCAAAAACATCACACGAAATCTCGCTTGCACTCGAAAAGGCAATTAGATCACTCGGTGGCGAAATATGGTACAATGCAGAGGTTACAGATGTTCTTATCAAGGATGGAAAAGCATATGGGGTTAAAGTAGGTAACCAAAGCCTTTTTGCAAAACACATAGTACTAAACTGCTGGCCTGACACTGCATACTCTTATTTAATGAATGAGAATGATATTCCTGAACGTGCTTTAAAGTTATCTAATGCAAGAAAATGCAGTTCATTATTCTTTACTGTTTATCTTGGTTTAGACAAGAGTTATGAGGAACTTGGTATTAATGATTATTCGGTGTTTATGTATAATACCACAGATACATTAGAGCAATATAATGGCTGCGAAACCCCGGGTGATGGAATTCTGATAGCAAATTGTCTTAATAAAGTCGTGTCAAATGCTTCTCCTAATGGCACATGCACCTTGTTTTTGACAACACTTCTTTCTGAAGAAGCTTGGGGAGATGTGGCACCACAGGATTACAAAAAACGCAAAAATCAAATTGCAAACAAAATGATTGAGCGTTATGAGAAAACTTTAGGAATAAACATAAGACCTCATATAGAAGAAATTGTAATAGCTGCACCGCCAACATTTGCAAGATATCTCAGTACCCCAAACGGAACACCGTATGGTTATATGATACAGCCATGGGATACTATAATTTTCCGTATGATGAACAGACGTGCAGATAAGGTTTTGGATGGCATAACTTTTGTAGGCGCTCATGCTGAGAACTCTGATGGATACAGCACCACATTTTCTAATGGTAACTCCGCAGGAAAAAGAATTGTAAAGGAGATAAAACAAAATGGATGATAAAATATTAAATAGTCTTAATCCTTCACAGTTTATGAACAGAGTAAAAGAGCGTGAAATGGCTATCTCTAAAGCATCTGCTCAACTGCCTGATGCAGAAAAATCCGCCAACAAGCTTGCACATTTGCTACATCCTAAAAATCAGTCTATGACTATAGCTGAGATTATAAATCATAATCAAAACTGCAAGAGCTACATACTTAAAAGTGAAGCACCCTCCTGTGCATATTTTAGCTCAGGACAGTATTTGTCCGTTGAAGTAGATATTGATGGCAATAAGGCGAGCAGACCATACTCAATTTCTTCTTCACCTAAAGACTCTTTAGCCGGTGTATATCGAATCACTGTAAAAGCTGTTCCAGATGGTCTTGTATCAAATCATATAATTAACAACTGGACTGTGGGTACTAAAGTAAATGTATCTGCCCCTATAGGCACATTTACCTATGAACCGCTAAGAGATGAAAAGCAAGTGATTGCAATTGCCGGTGGAAGCGGTATCACACCGTTTGTTTCGCTTGCTAATGCTGTAGCGGATGGTGATGAGGATTGCAATCTTGTCATATTATATAGCTGTCATACAGAAAGTGACATTTTATTTAGGGAAGAACTTGATAAATTGCAGGCAAGTTGCGATAAGATTAAGGTCGTTTATGTGGTCAGCAGTGAGGAAGGTCATATTAATGCCGAGATGATAAAGAAGCATACTACAAAAGAGCCTTTCTCTGTGTTTATATGCGGTCCTCAGAGAATGTATGCAGGTATTAACGAAGAACTTAAAAAGTTTAATCTAAAACGAAAACATATCAGGTTTGAATCCCACGAAGAAAGAGTTATTAGCACAAACTCCAAAACTAGTATGTGTATGATAACAGTGCTTTGCAGAGGAAACAAAGTTTGCTTTGAGGGTACGTGCGATAAAACAATTTTAAGAAATCTTGAAGAAAACCACATAACACCTACTACACGATGCAGAAACGGAGAATGTGGTTTTTGCAGATCAAGATTAATATCAGGTGATGTTTATATATCAGACAAGATAGATAAACGAAGAAAAGCGGATATCGATCACGGATACATCCATCCATGTTGCACATATCCTGTGGGAAATATTGTAATCGAAATTACAGATTCATCTTCCTCTATTCCATTCTGATAAAATTTCGTCTAAAAATAATTTCATATATTTTTATCTGCGCTCGGCAATCTATATTGTCGGGCGTATGTTCTTCAAATTTATAATTCTTCATAAAAAACTGTTTGTTCTAAAAGTATGGTTAACTTACTTACCTTTTGTCATATTTAGTAAGAATACTTTAAACTTTGAAATAAATATGATAAAATAAATCGTATTTTAGTATTGACATCACGTTATTCTTGTATTAGAATAACGATAGCTCCTATGTTATTTTTAATAAAATGTGGCCACATAAAATTTTTGCTTTATATTGCAAATCGACACAGGAGTAGTAATTAATATTCTGGAGGTATTACGTGAAATTAAAAACCATATCAATCATTTTAGCATTGTGTTTATCCCTCGGCCTTTTGGCTGGTTGTGGAGATAACAATGTAGATCACACATCAGAAATCAGCACAGCTACAAACTTAGAGCAATCAACTGAGCTAACTGTATTTGCTGCAGCATCTATGACTGAAACACTCACTGAAATTGCAGAAATGTATAAAAAAGTCGCACCTGAGGTATCTTTAAGTTTTAACTTTGACTCATCAGGAACACTCAAAACACAAATTGAAGAGGGTGCAGAATGTGATATATTTATCTCAGCTTCACCAAAGCAGATGAATGAGCTGGATGCATCCAAAGACGCCGATGACGGAAATATTGACAATTTAGATTTTGTGCTACAAGGCACAAGGATCGACTTACTAGAAAACAAGGTTGCACTTGCTGTGCCGGATGGTAACCCTGCCAATATAAACTCTTATTCTGATATGGTAGAAAAGCTGAAAAACAACAGCGCCATGCTTGCTATGGGTAATGCTGATGTGCCTGTGGGACAATATACACTAAAAATTTTCGAATATTATAATTTAAATGAAGACGAGCTTGCTTCCGATGGATGCATTACTTATGGTAGCAATGTTAAGGAAGTTACTACGCAGGTAAGTGAGGCGACTGTGGATTGTGGTATAATATATGCTACAGATGCTTATTCAGCTAATCTAACTGTTGTAGATACTGCAAGTGCTGAGATGTGTGGTCAAGTGATTTATCCTGCTGCAGTGCTGAACGTTACAAAAGAAGTGGATGAAGCAAAGGCTTTTCTCAATTATCTATGTAGCGATGAAGCTAGTAACGTATTTTCAAAGATAGGCTTTAGCCCTATAGAATAATTTTCGAGATTTAAGTTTTTATTCTCAGATCAATTACTTAGTCAGGTGGTGTAGAATATGGATTGGTTCCCTTTAGTTAATTCTCTGCGAATAGCACTTGTTAGCACTGTAATTATATTTTTCTTAGGAATTTTTTCTGCTTATTACATATCAAAGTTGCCACGTGGGGTTAAAGGCGCATTAGATGTATTTTTAACTATGCCACTTGTACTTCCACCTACTGTTGTGGGGTATATCTTATTACATATTATAGGACCTAGACGTATGTTTGGCTCGTGGATGCTATCCACATTCGGGGTAAAGCTAACAATGAATTGGTGGTCAGCGATATTTGCCACAGCAGTGGTTATTTTTCCTTTGATGTATCGCACTGCACGAAGTGCCTTCGAATCATTTGACGAAACATTAGCATATTCAGGCAAAACATTGGGATTAAGCAACACATTCATTTTTTGGAGAATACGCATACCTGTGTGTAAACAAGGAATTATAGCAGGCACTGTGCTTGCCTTTGCCCGTGCATTAGGTGAATATGGTGCAACAAGCATGGTGTGTGGTTATACACCCGGGAAAACGGCTACAATATCCACTACCGTCTATCAGCTATGGCGTACAAATAATGATGAATTAGCATTTAAATGGGTTATGGTTAATATTGCCATGTCCGCTGTGGTTTTAATTGCTGTAAATATGTTTGAGAAAAAGAAAACACCTGAAAGGATCAAGAAATAAAATGGCTCTTTTGGTAGATATAGAAAAAAAATTAGGGAATTTTTATCTTAAGACGAAATTTGAAACGAATAAAGGTGTTTTGGCATTACTAGGATCATCCGGATGTGGAAAAAGTATGACTCTAAAATGTATAGCAGGAATTGAAAAGCCAGATAAAGGAAAGATTATTCTAAATGGCAAGGTCTTATTTGATTCAGATAAGCATATAAATCTCCCTCCGCAAAAAAGAATGGTGGGATACCTGTTTCAGCAATACGCCCTCTTCCCTAATATGACTGTGGAACAAAACATAATCTGCGGTGTACGTGATAAAAAGCATCGGAATGAAATATTAAAACAAACAATCTCCTTAATGAGACTGAATGGTATGGAAAAAAGATATTCTCATCAGATTTCGGGAGGACAACAACAAAGAGTTGCATTAGCAAGAATACTTGTGAGCAAGCCGGAGCTTTTGTTATTGGACGAGCCTTTCTCTGCACTCGATAGTCACTTGAGATTTGAGCTTGAGCAAGAAGTACGTGATGTAATACAAAGATTTGGAAAAGACGTAATTTTGGTTACTCACAATCGTGATGAAGTATTTCATCTATGTAACGACATAGCAATTATGAACAATGGAATGATAGAGGATATAGGAGAAAAGCACAGGGTATTTTTGGAGCCAAAAACTATGGAAAGTGCTATTTTGGCTGGATATAAGAATATTTCGCCCGTAAAAAAAATTGACAACGAGCATATTTATTCAGAAAAATGGGATAAAATTTTAAAAATTAACAAATGCGACTATGATATAAAAAATATTTGTGTTAAAATGAGTAATGTAAGCATCGGGAATGGTGAAAACGAAATTGAATTTAGGGTAAAAGACATAATTGAAAACCCATCGTCCATTACCGCTATGCTTAAGCCTATAAGTGATAAAGATATAGGTATGTTTTATCTGGAATTAGAAAAAGATGCTACAATAACTGATAAAATATCTGTAGCAATACCGAAAGAAGCTATTTTACCATTAAAATAGCTTCATTGATAAAATAAAAAAGCCGAAGGGAATTTTTATTATGAAAAAAATTGAGGTCGAAAAAGCCATTGGTATGACATTGTGCCACGACATAACTGCAATGCGTGATGGTTTTAAAGGGGCCGCATTTAAAAGAGGTCACGTTATAACAGAAGAAGATATTCCCAAATTGCTTGATATAGGCAAGCGAACAGTATTTATATGGGAAGAAAATGCAGGTGAAATCCACGAGGACGACTGTGCCTTGCGTTTATCTGCTATAGCACAGGTGAATGGCGCTCATTATGAGGGCGTGTCTGAGGGAAAAATGGTGCTTGTAGCTGACAATTACGGTATGTTTAGGGTTGACACCAAGCTTTTATATGAAATTAACTCTATCGGAGATATCACTATATCAACTATTCCTGATCATTTTCCTGTGACGCCCGGAACAAGACTTGCATCTATGCGCATAGTACCTCTAGTTACTAAAGAAGAACAGATTATAAAAGCAGAAAGCCTGTGTAAAGACAGAAAGCTTCTTGATTTACGCCCATATTCCTTTAAAAAGGTTGGCGTGATAATAACCGGTTCTGAAATTTATAACGGCAGAATAAAGGATAAATTTGAGCCGGTAGTGAGAAATAAATTGGAAAAATTTCCTTGTGAAATCTTGGGTGTAACAATATGTGATGATGATTTAAATATGATAGTAAGCACTGCTAAAAAATATTTGGATGATGGTGCTGATTTTCTTATTTTTACCGGTGGTATGTCGGTTGATCCTGATGATCTAACGCCATCAGCCATAAGAGAGCTGGGCGCAACTATTATCACACACGGTGTGCCATCGCAACCAGGTAATATGACATTGGTAGCATATGATGGTGATGTGCCGATTATTGGGGTTCCCGGTGCCGCAATAAGTCTGCCAACCACAATGTTTGACGTGCTTTTACCACAAATATTTGCAGGTGATAAATTTACAAAGGAAGATTTGATTAAGCTTGGAGATGGCGGGCTATGCTTGCAGTGCAAGACTTGTCATTTCCCTGTATGTACATTTGGAAGATACTGATATGATAGATAAATTTGATAGAAAAATAACCTATCTGCGTCTTTCTGTCACAGAGCTATGCAATTTAAGATGCAGATATTGTATGCCGGAAGACGGCGTGTGCAAAAAATGCCATGACGATATTTTGACAGAAGATGAAATGGTAAGAGCTGTGGAGGCCGCTGCCGCTGTGGGTGTAAATAAGCTTCGCATAACAGGCGGTGAGCCCCTTGTAAAGAAAAATATACTTTCTATTTGCGAGAGATGCGCCAAGGTGGATGGTATAGATGAAGTATGCATCACAACTAACGGAACCCTTCTAACTGAATACGCAAAGCCATTACGTGATGCCGGTGTCAGCAGAATCAATGTGAGCCTCGACACACTTGATCCTGATAAAAATCTGTATATTACTCGCAGAAATTCTCTGGAAGATACTATGAATGGCATCAGGGCGGCTATTGATGCAGGGTTTAAGAAGGTAAAAATAAACACAGTACTTATAGGTGGGTTTAACGATGATGAGATATATAATATAGCTTCGTTGACTCAGCAAATGCCTGTGGATGTGCGTTTTATTGAGCTAATGCCTATGTATAACAGCGGTGATTTTGATAAATCAGCTTTTGTTAGTTGCGAGAAAGTAGTGGATACATTAACGGATGCAATACCGGTATTTAATGATGGTGTAGCAAAACTATACAAGCTACCTAATGCAATAGGTAATGTGGGCATAATCAGTCCTATAAGCTCACATTTTTGCAACGAATGTAATCGAATTCGCATCACTGCTGATGGAAAAATCAAACCTTGCCTTCATTCAGATACTGAGATATCTATCAAGGGATTAAATAAAGATGAGATGATATCTGCCATAAAAAAAGCAATATCTGAAAAACCTCAGTGGCATGGTGATTTATCTTATGATGAGAGAAGCAAAGCAAACCGAAATATGAACCAAATAGGTGGATAAGAAATTGAAACTTTTCACATAGAAAGGGCTAATAAGCACTATGGAAAACAATATAGATTTTACACACTTTAACGCTGACGGAAAGGCACAAATGGTGGATGTGAGCGAAAAGCAAGAAACCCTCCGTAAAGCTACCGCAGTGGGCAGGGTAATAGTTAATGGTAAAACATTAGAATTGATAAAATCAGGCGGAATGAAAAAAGGAGATGTGCTTACCACAGCACAAATAGCCGGCATAATGGGTGCAAAAAGGACACCTGATATTATACCAATGTGCCATCCTATATCAATAAGCGGTATAGATCTGCATCTATCTATAAACGAAAAAAAATGTGCTATAGATATAACCTCCACAGTGATATGCACCGGTCAGACCGGCGTAGAAATGGAGGCACTATCTGCTGTGTCTGTGGCAGCGCTCACTGTGTATGATATGTGCAAGGCTGTACAGAAAGATATGATTATCACAGATATACGCCTAGTAGAAAAAACAGGTGGTGTGCATGGTGATTATCACAGAGAGGTGACAATATGATTTATACTGCCGCAGTAATTACAATAAGTGATAAAGGCTATGCCGGGGAAAGAGTAGACACGAGCGGACCGGCACTATGTGAGATGCTTAGAAAATCCGGCTATAACGTGGTACACACTGCTATGGTACCAGATGAATCAGATATGATAAAATCGGAGTTAATTGATTGTGCTGACAAAAAGCACATATCACTGATATTAACCACAGGTGGCACGGGCTTTTCGTTGCGTGATATAACCCCTGAGGCTACACTCGCTGTAATAGAAAAAGAGGCACGTGGAATAACTGAAGCTATGCGTGCAGAAAGCATGAAAATTACACCTCGTGGTTGCCTGTCACGTGGTGTGGCTGGTATTCGTGGCAGGTCTCTTATCATCAATCTGCCTGGTAGCAAAAAAGCAGCCGTAGAAAATCTTAGCTCAGTACTATCAGCCGTAACACATGGATTAGAGGTACTTACAACCGATGGCTCTGCTGAGTGTGGAAATAATTCTATACATGATAAAAAAAATCCACCATCAATGGATGAATGGATGAGAGAAGCAAAAGCTGACAAGTCTTCAAAAAAGATTGGTATGTATCTTGTGCATAATGGCATTGTAAGAGGAACTTCAAAGGCACAAGTGCGAATGAATGATAACTCTGCCCCACTTGTGGATGGAATGATATTTTCATATGATGCTGATAAAATAGAAGAAGCCATAAACGAGACATACAAAATGAAAGGCATATACTATATCAAAACATGGATAAACAGCGGTAAGCTAGGCGTAGGCGATGATATAATGTATGTGATGGTTGGCGGCGATATAAGACCTAACGTTGTAGAGGCATTACAATTTTTAGTAAACAAAATTAAAACTGAATGTGTGACTGAAACTGAAATACTGTGCAGTAAATAGTCTTTAAGAACAGCTTTTCTATTCTTTTTCAGTTTTTTGCAAATATAAAAATTATATATTTATTTAAAATAATAATTTTATGGGTGTATGAGCGAAATATGGCTCATACACCCTCGATTTTTTAGTAGCTATATATGTAAAAAGGGGATCCCCTACTATCCAAAAGGGTTAGAAATCCCTTTTAAATTTTAATATAAAAATACAAAACTAGCTGATGTACAAGATCTGTCAGCTAGTTTTAGATTTGCTAAAATTACCTAAATATGCTTAAGAGATATTCTCTGCTTCTGATTATTAACATATTTTTATTCTCCGAATAATGACGTTGATAGATACCTATCGCCTGTATCAGGCAATATAACAACTATATTCTTGCCGGCATTTTCCGGAAGCTTTGCAAGCTTAATTGCAGCTGCCAGAGCAGCACCTGAAGAGATACCTGCAAGAAATCCCTCGTATTTGCCTATCAATCTGCCTGTTTCAAAAGCTTCTTCATTAGAAATCGTAATAATGTCATCATAAATCTTCGTGTTAAGCACACCGGGCACGAACCCTGCACCTATTCCCTGAATCTCATGCTTGCCTGATATGCCTGTGGATAACACAGCGGATGTGGATGGCTCAACCGCAACCACCTTGATAAATGGATTTTTGGATTTTAAGTATTCGCCTGTTCCGGTGATAGTGCCACCTGTCCCCACTCCAGCCACAAGGATATCTACCTTACCATCTGTATCGTCCCAGATTTCAGGACCTGTGGTTTCAAAGTGAGTTTTAGGATTTGATAGATTTTCAAATTGTCCTGGGATAAAACTATTAGGTATTTCTAAAGCAAGCTCATTTACCTTCTCAATTGCCCCTTTCATCCCCTTTGATCCATCAGTAAGTACAAGCTCTGCACCATATGCTTTCATCAATTTGCGACGTTCAATAGACATTGTGTCAGGCATCACTATAATGATTCTATATCCTCTTGTTGCTGCGACAGCCGCAAGTCCTATACCTGTATTTCCGCTTGTTGGCTCAATTATAACACTGTCTTTATTGAGTACACCCGATTTTTCAGCATCGTTTATCATAGCAAGTGCAACCCTGTCTTTTACAGAACCGGCAGGATTAAAAAACTCTAATTTAGCATATATATTCGAATTCAGCTGATATACTTTTTCAATATTTGATAGCTCTAAAAGTGGTGTTTTTCCGATTAGTTGGTCTACTGATGTATATATTTTCGACATAAAAACCTCTTACTCTTGTTTATAATAATTACAAACTTTATCTGCTAATTTAGTAGGTGGATAACTAAAACAAAAATCACCTATTCTGACAATAGGTAATCTATAATATGGTTATTCATATTGTTTTTTCTGAAAATTCTTCGAGTAGAAATTGTATATTAATCTATAAAGATGCGGAGCTGTTACAATTAGTTTTAACTTACTTCTCTCTTTTTTACCAAGGAGATACCATTTATCTTTATTCGTTTTTAAGATTGTTCTCAGCTCCTTAGTGTCTTCATTAATAATTTTATTATTGTAAAATCCATGGTATGCATTCATACAAGACATTAAATATCTTTTCCAGCATACATCATTAAACTCTTGTGGGGAATTATCTAAAATCCATTTACGTACTTTAACAGGGTCTAACAATTTATAAGACTTAAATTCCGAACGAGATGCCGAAGTGCTTCTTGTGAGATAATAATACGGACAAAAATCCTCATAAATGGAGCACTTTGAGTTCTGGAACAAAATATAATTCATAACCAAATCTTCGTTTATCCTAAGTGTTCTATCCCAATTTTTATTATCAAGCAACTGTTGAATCAATGATCTTTTATAAACCTTATTACATAAACCGGGCTCTATAAAATTTCCCTCAAGCAGATCTCTGATACCGGCTGAATTATCTTGTTTTACTATGCGACCTGTATCATAAAATTTATGAATTCTTTCACCATCATTTACAATGGTTTGATAACCACAATGAGAGATATCTGCATCATATTCAAGGGCATTTTTGATAAGTCTGGCAAACATATCAGGGCCAATCTTATCATCACCATCTACAAAGCCAATCCAACTACCGTGTGATGCATTAATACCATCAATACGTGCTTTTGTCACACCATCATTTTCCTTATGTATACCAATTATTTTTTGAGGATAGTTTTTTGAATATTGATCGATAACTTCTCCTGTTTTATCACTGGAGCCGTCATTCACCACAATAATCTCAATATTTTTATAAGTTTGGCTCAAAATACTATCCAAACATCTGGAAAGATATTGCTCAATGTTATATGCCGGCACGATAATAGAAATCAATGGTTCCATAAAATTACCCCTTTTAATTAAATATACTAAGCACTTAGACATTTGGGTAATTATATCATTTTTCGCAGATTTGGTCAAGAAAAAATAAGGTGTGTAAGTATTATTTGTGGAAATTTATCTAAATATTTAAAATTTTGATAAATAAAACATTTTTTAATATTAACAGTTTAGATATATGCTATGACAAAATAAAAAATTAGAACAAAAATAGCTTTTTGTTCACTTCTTCTATACTTATCCATAGTTAATTGTATTTTGGCATAAGTTTAACCTCCAAAATGATATTTTATCTTACCATTTTGGAGGTCAACAAAAAAATCTAAGAAATCACTTCCCATAATGTTTAATCCTCTGACCTCTTGTAGTGCTCAACTCTCCTCTTTTTCATCAATAATTTTGTTTTTCATGTCAACATTCGGCGATTCTCCTGTGATAAAAGGATGAAGATAGAAATCATCTCTTGAGATAACTGTCACGATATCATAGTCACATGCTGTCTTCTCACAGATTCTTCTTGTCTCTTCATCCATTCCACAGTCTAGGCATATCACCTTTTCAGCACCTCCACTGTCATCCCAGCGCACACGAGCCGCAGCTGCTCTTATTCTGTTTTCCACGTCATCACAGTGCTTGCTTAGTGGTAACACGATATAACTATATTGTTCATTTGCTTTGGGATGAACTAACTTTATTACAACCAACCTTATAATCTCTGTGATACCAATAGCACTTAAAATTAACAAAACAGCTTGAAAGATAATTTCTGACATTGCTCACACCTCCTTATGTATTTTATGATTAATAAAAATTTTTTGTTAAAGCGTATATAGATTTATAAAAAGTCACATAATAACTCAGACAAAGTTAAAAGGATTTTTGAAGTTATTTCTTAATATGTTTTTAGCTTTGTTTTTATATAGATAAAAAAACAAAAGAGGTGTAAAGAGAATGAACTGTAAAGCAAACCATAGCATCAAATGTACAGTTGAACAATGTAAGCACCACTGCGGCGAACAAAACTACTGCTCACTCGACAGCATTAAGGTTGGCACACACGAGTCTAACCCTCAGGTTGTTCAGTGCGTAGACTGTGAGTCCTTCGTTGTAAAGAGCGACTGCTCTACTTGTGGCTAAACAAAATAGCAAGAGCTGGCAGTGTAAATTTTTTTAATTTACACTGTCACATTACATAAAAATAAAAAAAGCGGTTGAATAAAAAAAATATTTTGCTATAATAAATATATAAAAATGGAATTTGATGTATATTAGGAGGGTTGTATTTTGAAAGTTTTGATTCTCTCTGCTTCAACCGGAGGAGGACATATGAGTGCCGCAAGAGCGCTTATGAACCATATCGAGTCTCAAGATGATAGCTCTACCGCACAAATAGTAGACTGCATAGAATATGTAAGTCATGCATTAAATATCATTGTGTCTGAAGGGTATCGTCAGCTCGCTCTAAAAGCACCTGCAATTTTTGGCTTTCTATATCATTCCACCAATAGAAGTAGCACTCTGTATAACTTAGCTGATCGGATTCTCATTCTTTTTGCCAAAAGGCTTTTGCCACTGATTAATGAATATAAGCCTGATATTGTGGTTTCTACACACGCATTTGCAGGAGACCTTATGGCTGAGCTAAAAAGAAAGAAAAACATTAATATTCCCATAATAAGCATTGTAACAGACTTTTCCCCGCATAAAATGTACATACATCCTTGTATAAACAAATACGTGGTTTCGAGCGAAAAGATGGTAGATGAGATGATTGAAATGAATGTGGATAGAGATCGTGTAACTATTCTTGGCATACCAATCAATCCTTCTTTTTATAACAAAATAGATAAAGAAATGGAACTGCGACTGATGGAGCTTGACCCATCTATACCCACATTACTCATCATGGCAGGTAGTTTTGGCGTTACTGATATACTAAAAATGTATGCAGAGCTCTCAACATCTGAAACACAATTTCAAATTATAGTTATCACAGGCAAAAACCCAAAACTTTTTAATGCTTTTAACATCTTTCTTGGAAGAGAAACGCCCGATGATATGTCAGAATTTCAAAAAACAATAAGTGAATTAAAACTAAAATATAGACTTGGATCAAGATATAGAATAAATCCAAAAGAAACCGTTCTATTGTACTACACGAACGAGGTTGAGAAATATATGCACGTTTCCGACCTGATTATAACAAAACCCGGCGGGCTGACTGTTTCCGAGAGTCTGGCATGTGGTCTGCCTATGGCAATATTCAATGCTTTTCCCGGGCAAGAGGAAGATAACAGTGATTTTTTAATATCTAATGATGTTGCTGTTAAGATAACAAAAGAAAACTGCAAATCGGTAATTGAAAGTCTGCTAAATGATAGAGAAAGACTAACTCGAATGAAAGAAAATTCTAAAAGAATAAGCAAATATAAATCCGCAGAAGGGGTTTATAACCTTATTCTGGAAACAATGCAGGAAACTAACTCTAAAAATTTTAGATGACAAAAGATGAAACATATAGTATAATGAAGTTTGACTGAAAAAAAGACAGGAGATGTTTTATATTGATAAATAAAGCTTTTGATACAATAAACGCAAAGCTTACAAAGGCTTTAGAGCCAAAGGGATTTAAAAAGCAGGCTGTAAGCTCTGCCGAGGGCAACAAAATATTGTCTTTATACATAAGCGATGCTATCGCATACAGCGTGATGTATGATCCAGAGAAAAAAGTTATGCTTTTGAACTCATGCACAGTGTCTGATGGTGAACCTGATAATGATTGGAAAGCTATTTCCACATGGATGTTTGATCCGGAAACAGATGGAATAAAACAAGCTGAGGATATCGCACGTGACTTTATAGAAACTTTTGACACTGATAAAAAAGTAGTGTTGAAGCAGAAAAGAAAAAGAGTTAAGGGCGAAGACGGAAACGGTGATCCGATATTCTTCTTTAAACGTCTTGTGGTTCTATTCCCTGAACTTAAAGATGAGATAAAATATGAAGAGCTTAATTATGTACCATTTCGTGCTGTTACCTTTGCACGTGAGCACGTGGTAGAAAGAATTAACAGTATGATAGCATCTAAAGATAAAACTCAGATGAGAAAGCTTGCTGAAATACTTGCAAACCAGTATTCATATGGTGATTTGGATGTAAGATCTGTCATTACGATTGTTATTTTAAATAGTATTCCTAATGACTATATTGAGATGTTTAATTCTTATCTTAATGATGATATGCAGAAGGCATGGAAAAATGCACTAAAGTTCAAAAATAAAAAAGTTAAACCGGAAAAAGAGAAAAAAGTAAGAAGCTTTATATCTGACACACTAAATAATTCACAATAATTTATGGAAATGTTATTTTTTAATATTTAGACTCACATAATATAAAAAAATAATTGAAAACACTTTATATTTTCCAAAATATAGTGTATAATTAATGTATCTTGCTGAAAATGTAGGAATTAAAATAAAAAATAATGGAGATGAACTAAAAATGTCACTTGTAAACGCAAAAGAAATGCTCACAAAAGCAAAAGAAGGACATTATGCAGTAGGTCAATTCAACATCAACAATCTCGAATGGACAAAGGCTATCCTTCAAACTGCACAGGAGCTTAATTCACCTGTTATTCTCGGTGTTTCTGAGGGTGCAGGAAAATATATGTGTGGCTACAAAACAATTGTTGGAATGGTAGAGGGTATGATAGAGGGATTAGGAATCACTGTTCCTGTAGCTCTTCACCTTGACCATGGTAGCTATGATGGCGCTATGGCTTGCATAGAGGCTGGTTTCAGCTCAATCATGTTTGACGGCTCACACTACCCTATCGAAGAAAATATCGCAAAAACAAAAGAGCTTATTGCTATCTGTGAAAAAAAGGGACTTTCTCTTGAAGCAGAGGTAGGCGCAATTGGTGGCGAAGAAGATGGCGTTGTAGGTACAGGCGAATGTGCAGATCCTGAGGAGTGCAAAATGATTGCTGATTTGGGCGTTACAATGCTAGCTGCAGGTATCGGCAACATTCACGGAAAATACCCTGAGAATTGGCAGGGACTCAGCTTTGATACTCTTGATGCTATCCAGAAGCTAACTGGCAAAATGCCTCTAGTTCTTCATGGTGGCACAGGTATTCCGGCTGATATGATAAAGAAGGCTATTGATCTTGGTGTTTCTAAGATCAATGTAAACACAGAGTGCCAGCTTGCTTTTTCTGCAGCAGTAAGAAAGTATATCGAAGAAGGTAAGGATCTTCAGGGTAAGGGCTTTGACCCAAGAAAGCTTTTAGCTCCAGGTGTAGAAGCTATTAAAGACACTGTAAAAGAAAAGATGACTTTGTTCGGCTCTGTTGGCAAAGCTTAATACTGAATTTTTATTTAAACTCGTTACTTACTTTTGGGTAACGAGTTTTTATTTTGCATATTTGTTTTACTTATACGAATAAATGTGATATAATCTTCTTATCATTACTTGAGGAGAATTTTTATGAAAATAAAATTTATAACTATAATTATAATGATAGCTTTGATGCTCTCTATAGGCTGTATCACATCAAATGCATTTAATACTTCAAACATATGGCAAATGGATGAAAACTATATAACTGACTTCTTCTCTGATCCTAAGGTAACACATATTGACGGAACTCCATTGGATGAAGAAATCGTATTTTCATTGAGAGAAATAGAAGATGAATTGATTAAAACACAGTTTGCAAAAGATAATATGAAGATTTATGAAATAGTTTTTGAAAATAGTGACGGAGAAACTGAAATCAATGAACCGCTTAGTTATGCTGTAGCTATTTTTGATAGTATTCTTGATTTCACAGGTTCTGATAAGATATATGAGGTATATGAGCTAGACAGGGAGCATAATATGACACCTACAGAATTCAAATTAAACGAAACCTATGTTACGTTCAATCTGGAGAATAATTATGGTTTTGTAATCCGTGAAATTACGCCAAGCACAACTGATTCTGAAACAGAGAACACTGACAGTGAAAATTCTAACAAGGGCACTGATAGTGGAAGCTCTGATAACAGTACCAATACTGAAGACTCTGATGATAACACTGATGATGAGGATTTTATAATAATCGACAAGGATACAGATTCATCTACCGATACTTCATCCGATTCTACAGATACCGATAGTGATGAAGAAGCACTTCTTGGAGACGTTGACTTGAATGAAAAAATAAATATGGAAGACGTAGTGCATTTGCAAAGGGCAGTAGCCAAGATGGTTGTTTTAAACAATAAACAAGTGACAAATGCTGATGTTAATTTTGATGAGCAATGCAACATGGAGGATGTGACATTGATCCAAAAGTTTATCGCACAGCTTATATTCAATTTTAAATAATCATTTAAAATTAACGAAACCCCTGTAAATATATGAAGAATTAATGAATATTTTCTATTTTGAGCAATAAAAATAGAAAAAAGATAAAATTTTTATTGCAATAATCTATTTTTTATAGTAAAATACCATTAAGTTGTTTTAGTGTGAAAATTAAGAGGAGGCAAAAAGGATTGTCCACATCATTAAATAACAGATATTTAAAAGACTTTATAAATGAAGATGAATACTGCGGTATTTCAAGCCAAATAAAGCTTGCACATGAAGCATTACATAATGGCACCGGCTTGGGAAACGACTTTATCGGCTGGCTTGATCTCCCGGAAAATTATGATAAAGATGAGTTTGCTAGGATAAAGCTGGCAGCAGAGAAAATTAAAAAGAACACAGATGTTTTTATTGTTATAGGTATCGGTGGTTCGTATCTGGGTGCAAGAGCAGCTATTGAGTTTTTGAAATCACCTAACTATAATGTATTGAAAAAAGACACACCTGATATATACTTTACAGGAAACAGTATTAGCTCTACTGCCCTAAGCGAGCTAGTTGAGATCTGCGAGGGTAAAGATGTATCTATAAATATGATTTCTAAATCAGGCACTACTACAGAGCCTGCGATTGCATTTCGTGTATTTAGAGAACTATTAGAAAAGAAATATGGCAAAGAAGGCGCAAAGGAACGCATTTTCTGCACAACTGGTAAAGCTAAAGGAACCTTAAAACAACTGGCAGATAAAGAAGGATATGAGACCTTTGTCGTTCCTGATGACGTAGGTGGCAGATACTCAGTTCTCACCGCTGTGGGACTTCTCCCTATCGCTGTATGTGGCGCTGATATTGACAGCATGATGAATGGCGCAAGAAAAGCTATGGATGAGCTGTCATGCGCCGACTTAGATAAAAATGATTGCTATAAATATGCTGCAATAAGAAATATTCTCTATAGAAAAGGCAAAAGCACTGAAATTCTTGTAAGCTATGAACCATCATTTGCTATGATGAATGAATGGTTTAAACAGTTATTTGGAGAAAGCGAAGGCAAGGATAACAAGGGAATATTCCCTGCATCTGTTATCTTCTCCACTGATCTTCACTCTATGGGTCAGTATATTCAGGATGGCAGAAGAAATATTTTTGAAACAGTGGTTTTGATTGACAAAGCAAAAAGAGAAATCACGCTTTCAAGCGACTCTGAAAATGTTGATGGTCTTAACTTCCTTGCTGGAAAAACTATGGATTTTGTAAATCGCAAGGCCTTTGAGGGAACGGCTTTGGCACATAATGACGGTGGAGTACCAAATACGGTTCTCGTCATACCGGAGGTAAATGAATTTGAACTAGGATATTTCATTTATTTTATGGAAAAAGCTTGTGCTATCAGTGGCTATGTATTAGGTGTAAATCCATTTAATCAGCCAGGTGTTGAAAGCTATAAGAAAAATATGTTTGCTTTGCTCGGCAAGCCAGGCTATGAATCCGAAAAAGCACGACTTGAAGAGAGATTAAAATAATAATCAAGCAAATATTTTCTAATATACACAATATAAATCCCGCTGAGCGGAAAACAGGAGGAATTTACTATGGTAAAACTTATTATTGGTAAAAAAGGTACGGGAAAAACGAAGAAACTCATTGATCTTGCAAACGAGGCTGTTTCAACTTCAAAAGGCAATGTAGTTGTTATCGAAAAAGGCTCTAAGCTTACATATGATCTTACCCACAAGGCAAGATTAATTGATGCTGAAAGCTACCATATCGCAGGATATGATATGATGTTTGGTTTTATCAGTGGCATTTGCGCAGGCAACTATGATGTTACTGATATCCTTGTTGATTCTACATTTAAGCTCTGTGGCAATGATATGGATGAATTGGAGAAGTTTGTTTCTAAGTTAAATGCTCTTGAAGCTCATGCTTCCACATCTATCACACTTCTCATAAGCGCAGACAAATCTGAGCTTCCTGCTCACCTTGAGGCTGAGTATGTTCATATCTGATTAATTAATCAGTTTAATTGCAGTTAAAGTTACTTTTACTGTGACTTTTCCGCCGTTTGGTTTTTATTAACCATACGGCGGTTATTTTTTTCTTTAAAAAACTAAGGTCTTTGAAGTTATAAAACCTCAAAGACCTTTATGTTTTTAATATTCTTTTTACAAAAAAGAATTACTCCTCTACCGGAGCACTAACTGGGCAAGTGTCTGCACAAGCACCACAAGAAATGCAAGCATCAGAATCAATTACATAGCGATCCCCACCATCAGAAATCGCATTAACCGGACACTCCTCTGCACATGCACCACAAGCGATACATTCTTCGCTGATTTTATATGCCATACCACTAAACCTCCTTATCAAATTATACAAAAAACGTGAGCCTAAAAAAAGCTCACGTATATTGTATCATATAAAAATAAAAAATCAAGTAGAAAAACAATTTACTTTTACCTAAAAATGGTTTTTATAAAATAGTACTATTTTATTGATATTGTTATTTCATTACTTGTGTATATTTCTGCACAAAATTCATCATCAATCTCAAAAATCATACTCAATGTCTCTATATCAGATTCTTCTCCTATGTATGCAGATATATCAACATCTTCACCCGGAGCAATGGTTTCATATACAGTATAATTTGCCTGTTCTCCATTTATCTTGGCATCATATGTGCGCAAAATTATAGTTTGATTAGATGAGTTTGAAGCAAACATATTGAGACATCTGGATTCCACACCAGTAAATTTGAGCTTAACTCCATATGCATCGAGGATCAATGAATTTTCTAATGTAACTTTATCAGTGGCATTGGTTGCTTTTTCGGCATAACCCATTGTGATATTATTAAAATCTCCTTTTTTAACTGATAATCCCATTATGCCTGCATCATTTATTTCACCAAACACACCAGTTATTTCGCAGATATCATACTCTGATGGTAATTTATCAGTTCCCTTTTCAGGCAGAAAATAGATATTCTCACTATTCCCCTCTGTGTTTTTGACAGCAATAGAATAGTAGGTGTTTTTACCGGCAGTTATGACTGATACTGTGCCTTTTAGCTTAATTGTCTTTCCTATAAATGACTCTTCATTTGAGATGATATTAACAGCATTGTTGTATGCGGCATCCTTATCGGTCGTGGTTAAATCATAATCTATTTTTGCAATATCAGAACTATCTTTGGTTGATGAAGAAAGAAGAAAATCTCCGCCCTTTTCATCCTTATCAGAACATCCGCTTACCAACAATGACATACATACAGCTATAATTAATATTGAAACAATTTTTTTCATTACAAAACGCCTCCTGATCAAGAAAATTATATCTCAGTTAAAATTTCTTGTCAATCGTTTTTTACTTTAATATGGGTTCAAAAGCTGTTGATGTCAAAGAGCATATTATTCTCACCATCTAATGTTTTCCAATAAAAAATGCCTTCCTCAAAGATCATATAGCTGTATCCTTTGCCATCTCTTGGCTTTCCAAGAGAACCCGGATTTAGCATTAAAATACCATAATTATCCTTTCTACATTCTTGGATATGCGTATGACCTGAAAGAAATATATCTATTTTTAGACCTATCGGTAGCATATGTGGCGCATAAAGATGTCCGTGTGTCGCAAAGACCATTTTATTTCCCATGTTTATAATTTCGTAGTTATTAACAGGAAAATCAAGCTGTGAGATATCTGAATAGTCATCGCAGTTCCCTTTTACATATACTATGCTGTCCTTGTAATAATTTAGCTGATTTTTAATTCTTTGTGAGTCGTAATCAAAATAACTACCAAAGGAATCACCAAGAAGAAGAAGCTTGTCTGCCTTTTCTGACTTGAATATATCCAGCAAACGTGCAAAGTTATCATAAGCACCGTGGATATCCGAAACAATTAACCATTTCATAATTCAGCTCTCCCCACCATATAGTGTATATTTATCTTCCAATGTAACAATATTTTTCATGTTTTCTGATACAAACACTGTATCATCATTCATAAGAATTACAGCACCAAAGTTATCATGCATATTAGAAAACTCTATCGCCTTTTGCGAACCCATAACAAAAAGTGCTGTGCTGAGGCAATCGGCAAGTGTACCATCATCGCAAATAATACTAACTGACTTTATATCTGATTGTGCAGGAGCTGCTGTAAATGGGTCGATTAAGTGATGATATATATTTCCTGCTTCATCTACAAAATTACGCTCATATGCACCAGACGTTACAATACTGGTATCTTCAGCGTTAATATATGCTATATATTCGTATTTATCAGGCGATTCTATAGCGATATTATATTTACTGTCATCATTTTTTCTACCCAAAACTCGCACATTTCCACCAAGGTTAATTACCGCTGAGGTAACATTGTGCTCAACAAGATAATCGGCACATTTGTCGCCTATATATCCCTTTGCACAACCGCCTAGGTCTATTTCGCAATCAGAGGTTGTTGTGTATATATCACCGTTAGATTCTATCTTCCTATAATCAATTTTATATGCCAAATCTTTAAGTTCGGATGGTGTGGGAATATACAGCTCATCATCAAAGAACCCCCACCTTTTGACAGCAGGATAAACTGTGATATCAAAATATCCTTGTGTTTGTTTACAGGCATCTAAAGATTTTTCTAAAAGACACGATATATCACTATCAAAGTTAGCTTTTTTATTTTGATTAAATAGGGAAACCTGACTATCTTCCTTTGTTACGGATATCTTGCTCTCATAACTACGCACAAGCTCCTCTACACCAGCGAGGATGGAATCGTCACAATCATAGGCTGTCACTGATATATAGGTATCAAAGGCAAAAAAATCTATTTTAGAGATATTTTCGGATGTATCACAAGAAGCAAGTGACAAAGCACTTGCAACCAGAATACACGTTATCATTAATTTAGTTATGTATTTTTTCATATATACACCTTATAATTTGCAAAAGACCTTCTTCAAGGAGAAGAAGGTCTTGTTATTATTTATTCACTATCTGTATCTGTGGAAAGTGGCTGATCGTTAAAAACAAAATCAAGAAGATCATTTCTTGCCTTTCCCCAATCATTCACTGCAAGCACTCTTGCACCACCGGATGTAGTAACATCTGAATAATTATCATCAGACGGCAATCTAAACTCAGAAACATCATATTTTAAATATGTCAAAGCATTTGCAACAAGAACAGTGATTTCATAGTAGCTTAGATCGGTTGTGATAAGTGGTCCTACCTCATTAACTATACTTATTATCTGTGTGAGTGAAGCCTCTTTAAAATCTTCCATCAGGGTTTTGAGTACATTTCTCTGGCGCTGTGTGCGGGTAAAGTCACTGCCACTGCATATTCCATCTTGTCCTCTATTTCTAGCGTGCCACAAAGCCTGACGTCCTTTAAGATGCACAATACCAGGTTCTGCCTGAATTTCATAGCGAGTATCTGCCTGTTTGTTCTTCCATGTCTGCCAGTTAATATAATCTATCTCTTCATCTGTAAGCTCCATATCAATTCCGCCGAGGACATCAATAATTTTTGTGAAGCTTGAAAAATCAACTATGGCGTATCTATCTATATCAATACCAAAATTTGATTCTATTGTAGCAACAGTTGTGGGGGCACCTCCAATAGTATACGCTACATTGATTCTTTCCATGCCATAATCAGGTATATTAACCCACAAATCACGCATAAATGATGTAAGCTTGAGTTCTTTGTTATTATTATCAATAGTCAAAACGATCATTGTATCGGTTCTGCCATGCTCTGCCTCGTGACGATTATCCTCGCCTATAAGCAATATATTAAGCACGTTAGAATCATTTATCAAACCATCGTGAACCATTTCTGAGTGATATTCACTTGATACAGATACATTGCCAAGCTCAGAATCACTTGGGTCAATAGAAACACTAGATACAGTTGGGGTTTTAGTCTTAGCAACCACATTCACAGAATTAAGAATACTGTAATAATACACCATTCCAATACCGGCAACTATGAAAACAACGGAAAGTATTGAAATTAAAATATTTTTAAAAGGACTTTTCTTTTTAGATTTGTTCTTATTATCTTTATAATCAGTTCTTCCCGAGCTTATATCTGTGTAACCATCGGGAATATTATTTTGACGAAAATCGTTTTTATCTGCCATAAATACAAAATACAAGCAAATTTTCTGCTAATTTTGCAAAAAATGCTGTACTCCTTTCTGTAATTATTTATTTCTTCATTGTAATCAACACATACAATTGAATTATACTACTTTTTTTCCATAATTACAATGGCATTTTAATGTTTTTTTCATTTGTTTTGTGGAATTTTTTATATTTTCTAATATTGCGACACATCATAGAAAAACCACACAGTAATAGACTTCTGAAAAATCAAAATCTAACCATGTAATTAGAGACGTATATTCCCCGTGTCTTAAGCTGTTTTATTTTGAAAGATCAATGCTACGCACTTTTTCTCTAATTTTGAGTATATAAGATGGTGATACAGATAGTTCATCAATTCCCATTCTCAAAAACCTCTCTGTAAGCGTAGTATCAGCGGCAAGCTCACCGCATATACCTATCCACGCACCATTAGCGTGAGCGTTTTGGGATGATGTTTCTATTAATCTTAAAATCGCCTCATGGTGATTGTCACAGTACTGCTCTACTGACGGATTTTGTCTGTCACAGGCAAGCGTGTATTGTGTGAGATCGTTAGTTCCAACACTAAAAAAGTCTACCAATGGAGCTAATTTATCACTTATTACTGCGGCAGCCGGTGTTTCTATCATAATGCCTAGTTCTGTGTTTTCATTATATTTAATTCCTTTTTCTTTAAGCTCTGCTTTGACAGCATCGCATATTACAAGAACTCTCTCTAATTCAGAGACACTAGTTATCATAGGAAACATAATTCCTAAATTTCCATAGGCTGATGCCCGAAGCAATGCCCTAAGC
Organism: Clostridiaceae bacterium; assembly: GCA_016296885.1. Classification (GTDB taxonomy): domain Bacteria; phylum Bacillota; class Clostridia; order Oscillospirales; family Acutalibacteraceae; genus JAEEHZ01. The sequence continues at coordinate 24,923 of JAEDHT010000003.1, forward strand.
TGAGTTTTAAAAATTTCAGGGCGTGATAAGCATATTCTAATTGCACGAAAACCCAGTGCTGGATTTTCTTCATGAGGAAGGTCGAAATATTTCGCTTTTTTGTCTGCACCAATATCCAGCGTGCGAATTATAACTTTTTTCCCTGCCATACTCACCAGAGCTTTTTTGTATGCAGTAAATTGCTCGTCCTCTGTGGGATAATCATTGCTTTCGAGATATATAAACTCACTACGAAATAGCCCTATTCCACCGGCATCATTAGCAAGCACCGGTCCAATATCGTCTGTACTTCCTATATTTGCAAAGACATTAATTTTTTTGCCATCGATTGTTACATTATCTTTTCCTTTTAGGGTATGAAGCAACTCTTTTCTGCTTCTATCATATGATTGTTTTTCTAAATAATCTGACTCAGTTTTTTCATCAGGTGAGATGATAAAATCACCTGTATACCCATCTACGATGGCTGAATCGCCATCTTTTATAACTGAGAGAAAATCTGCCCCTACTCCTATTATCGCAGGGATATTCATATTTCTAGCCAAAATAGCAGTATGAGAATTGATAGAACCACCGGCTGTCACAAACGCAAGCACCTTTTCTTTATCAAGCAAAACTGTCTCGCTGGGTGCCATATCATCTGCACATATAATTACCTTTTCGTCATTTTCGCTTGACCGGGCATTACTTGTATCTAAGTTTTGTATTATACGATTAGAAATATCCTTGATATCTGCTGCTCTCGCCTGCATATAAGAATCTTCCATAGAAGAAAACTTTTGCACAAATATTTCGGATGTTTTTGCTACTGCATACTCTGCATTAACTAGCTGTGTCTCTATGATGCTTATGATTGACTCGTTGTAATCATCATCGTCAATCATCATCATATGTATTTCGAAAATTTGTGCATTTGTTTCTCCAACCTCTTTTTTGGCTTTATTGTAAATTTCTTGAAGCTGATTTCTGGCAAGTTCCTTTGCAGAATTAACCCTATTCTTTTCATGTTCTACATCAGTTACGTGAGTTTTGTGAACAGATACCTCCTGCCTTTTGAATACAGAGATTTTACCTATTGCTATAGCTCCATATACACCTTTTCCCGAAAATTTATTCATAATTATTTTCTCATTCCTTTTTCTATAAAATCAGGCACAGAGCTAATTTTATTTACGCCAGCTCTGTGCCTTGTGTGTGTTTATAATCTACTCACCAAAACCATCTTCAAACATGGCAACTATTTTATCTAGAACCATTTCTTCTTCTGCACCATTACAAGTTATTTTTACATAAGAACCCTTTTTTATGCAGGCAGCCATAATCTGCATAGGTGATTTTGCATTAACAGATTTATCATTTACATTTAATATTACTTCGCAATCAGGATATTCTTTAACTACCTTTGCTAATGCACCTGCAGGTCTCATATGAAGTCCTTGTTCGTTAGACACTGTAACTGTTTTTGTAATCATAATTATTCTCCTTTTGTAGGTTGATTATGCATTTACTGTATGCTTTTTCTTTAGTAGCGTGAGAAGTATCATACCCACCAGTGAACCAATCGCAAGAGATAAAAGATACAATACCCAGTTACCAACTACAGCGAACACAAATATACCTCCGTGTGGTGCCATTAATGTGCAACCAAATGCCATAGACAATGCACCGGCAACACCTGCGCCAACCATACATGATGGAATAACCCTAAGAGGATCTGATGCCGCATATGGTATTGCTCCCTCGGTAATAAAGCTTAAGCCCAAAATGTAGTTTACAGGTCCGTTTTTTAATTCGTCTTTGTTCCACTTACTCTTAAAGAAGGTTGTAGAAAGAGCTATGGCAAGAGGTGGCACCATACCGCCTATCATAACCGCCGCCATAATATCATAGTTTCCTGATGCAATAGCCGCTGTACCAAACACATATGCCGCCTTATTAAAAGGACCACCCATATCTATAGACATCATAGCACCGAGTATAAATCCTAAAAGAACTTTTGAAGCATCACCCATACTGCTTAGAAAGTTTGTCAATCCGGTATTTATCATTCCCATAATCGGATTGACGGCGCACATTATCACCGCAATCAAACCCAAACCTACCAGTGGATAAATTAGCACAGGCTTTATTCCATTAAGAAAATCGGGTAGCCTGTCACATATTCTTTCCAAACCTAGCATAAGAAATCCACCTACAAAGCCTGCAAACAAAGCACCAAGAAAACCTGAAGGGACGCCCCCTTCTACAGATGCAAATGTAGAACCTGTGGTCGCTAGGAATCCTCCTACAAGTCCAACCAGAAATCCCGGTCTATCAGCTATGCTCATAGCGATATAGGCCGCAAGCACAGGAATCATAAAGTTAAACGCAAATCCACCTATCGTTTTAAAAAAAGCCGCAGAGGCGGTGTGAGTACCAAAATTGGCATCAGATGGTGCACCTGCAATTGTATCTATGAGAAAAGCGATAGCAATGAATATACCGCCAGCCACAGTAAATGGAAGCATATTAGAAACACCATTCATAAGATGCTTATAAAAGTTTCTCGCTACACTGTCGTTTTGTGATGATAAATCTGATGATTTTGCACCATTGTGGTGATACACTTGTGTTTGACCCGATACAATTTTATTAATTAGTTCTTCGGGATTTTTTATTCCATCAGAAACCTTTGTGATTATCACGTATTTTTCATCAAAACGTGACATTTCTACGCTTTTATCAGCGGCAATAATGATTCCATCGCAAGAATTAATTTCATCAGCAGTTAATATATTTTTTGCACCGCCTGAACCGTTTGTTTCCACCTTTATAGAGATACCCAGCTTCTCGCCTGCTTTTTCGAGCGCCTCTGCCGCCATATAGGTATGTGCTATACCTGTTGGACAGGCGGTTACAGCAAGCACTCTATAATTTGTGTTGTTATCATTCTTATTTTCCGTTGTGGGAGAATTTTTTTCTGTTTCTGCGTCATCTATAATTTGCAAAAACTCATCTGTACTGGTTGCTGATAAAAGATTTTCCCTAAATTCATCATCCATCAACATTGTGGTTAATTTTGAAAGCACCTCAAGATGGACATCGCCATCGTTTGGCACTGCAATCATAAAAAATAGTTTAGAGGGTTCTCCGTCAAGCGCTTCATAGTCCACACCCTCAGGCACGGTCATAGCTGCAAGTGATGGAGCTGTAACCGCTTCGCTCCTTGCATGAGGAATTGCTATGCCCTCTCCCACCGCTGTGGAGCCACTGCCCTCTCGAATGAGTATATCTTGCTTAAACTTCTCTTTGTCTGATATAGTTCCAGCTTTTAGCTGAAGCTCTATTAGCATATCAATTGCTTCTTCTTTGCTAGTTGGTGTTGCATTCAATACAACACTGTTTTTACCAAGTAAATCTACTATTCGCATATCAGTGTCTCCATAAAAAATATTTTAATATATATAACCTATCCTAAAAGTTTGTAAATATCGTCTTTCTTTGCTAGTCCATCTGAAAACGCTGTTGCACCGCCTGCCGCTGTAGCCATTCTGAGGGCATAATTATAGTCGTCTGATTCAAATCCTGCTATAAAGCCTGCCACCATAGAATCTCCTGCTCCTACAGAATTTTTTACGATACCTTTGCACGCTTCTCGGAAATATGTGTTACCGTTTTCATCTATTAGCAAAGCACCATCACCTGCCATAGAAACCAAGACATTTTTGGCACCCATGTCCTTAAGCTTAGTTGCATAAGTTTTTATTTCTTCTGATGATGTGAGTGTAACCCCAAATATTTCGCCTAACTCATGCTTATTCGGTTTGATAAGAAACGGCTTATACTTAAGCGATTTGAGCAGGAGGTCTTTTGTTGCATCTACTACAATTCTGATTTTTCTATCTGAAAGTATTTCTAAAATGCGCTCATAAATATCATATGGAAGTGAGTTAGGCACACTACCCGCGAGTACGATAGTATCACCATCTTTTAACTCTGACAGCTTTTTAAACATACTATTGACATCATTTTCTGTGATAACAGGTCCATTACCATTTATCTCTGTTTCAGCAGATGACTTAATTTTTACATTTATTCTGGAAAAACCGCCATTCAAATGAACAAAGTCTGTTTGTATACCCTTTTTTCTTAAGCCACTTTCTATATATTCACCTGTAAAACCTGCTACAAATCCAAGCGTTTTAGATGTGATACCTAATTCTGCAAGTACAAGTGATACATTAATTCCCTTGCCACCTATATATACCTCCTCTCTTTTTGTACGATTAGTACTACCATCAATTATGCCATCTGTATGTATTACATAATCGACGGCAGGATTGAATGTAACTGTATATACCATTTCTAAACCTCCTGTATGTTTTTAAATTTATGTTTTTATAAGAAGAAATGTAATTTGGATTATTATATCAAATTTCTATATTATTGCCAATTAAATGCTTTTTTTCGAAAATTACCGCTTAAATTATATCTACTCTTTGTATATGATTTGCATTTTTTTCTATATTATTCATTCTACAAAGCTAATATTGTTACTATCTAGATGGATTAACGTGCACCATAATATGTTTTACTTTTGGAAAAGCTTGTTCTATATCATTATGCACGGTCTCAGCAATTTCATGTGCCTCATACAAAGGAATAGTGCCATCTGCTATGATTTCAATATCGACATATATTTTATTGCCAAATGTGCGAGTTTGAAGCAAATCTATGCCAAGAACATCTGGGTTATTTATAACGCAATCACGTAATGCATTTTCAGTTTCTTCATCACAAGAATGATCAACCATTTTGTTCATTGCTTCCTTAAATATATCGTATGATGCCTTTGCAATAAAGAAAAAAATAATTAAGCTTGCAACTGAATCCATAATAGGATAGCCAAATCTTGCACTAATAATACCAATTAACGCACCTATTGATGAAAGAGCATCTGAACGATGATGCCAAGCATCTGCCATTAGGGCACTTGAGTCTATTTTCTTTGCATAAAATTTTGTGTACCAATACATTGCTTCCTTGCTGATGATTGAAATAATTGCCGCAACCAGTGCAAGGATACCGGGAACCTGTATATTTTTGTAACCACCACTTATAATATTCTCAAAAACTTTTGCACCAATTCCCAGTCCGGTAATAAATAGAACTATGGCTAATACAATAGCCGCAACACACTCCAGTCTTTCGTGTCCGTATGGATGCTCTTTATCGGGTTCCTTTGATGAAATCTTAACACCTATGATTACCACAAGGGTACTAAATACATCAGAAGCCGAGTGTATAGCATCACTGATCATAGCTCCCGAATAGGCAATAATTCCTGCCATTAGCTTAAACACAAACAAAATTAAATTTCCGATAATTGTTACAATAGAAACTTTATTTGCAATTTTTAAATACTCCTTATCTAAAATAATCTTTTTCTCCATAAAAATTCCCCCATTTTTATTCTTTATAACACTAGATATATGTGGGAGAATAATAATATGTTAAAATATAGGAATACCTTACAATCAAGAGTATTATAATGATAAGAAACCCTATGAATTTACAATTATATTTTTTTATATCTTTAATCATAATTTTTTTATATCCCCGTTGCGTAATAGATTAATGTGTTGTATAATATTAGGGAATTTTTAAATTATATTATTTCGGAGGCTTTTAATGCTTTTATCTGATCTATTAATTAATATAGAGCATAAATTCATCAGTGGTGAAGATAAAGAAATCACATCACTGGTGTATAATTCCCGCAAAGTGGAAAATGGTAGCGTTTTTGTTTGTTTAAAGGGTTCTAGCTTTGATAGTCATACTATAACACGTGATGTATGCAATGCCGGTGCTGTTGCTATAATAGCTGAACATGAAGTAGAGCATAGCGATGACTGTACATTGGTTATAGTTGATAACACAAGAAAGGCTCTGGCTTATATGTCATGCGCATTTTTTGGATATCCGGCAGATAAGCTGAAAACTATAGCTATAACCGGCACAAAGGGCAAAACAACAACCGCTTCAATGATAAAATACATACTTGAAGAAAAAGGAATGAAGACAGCCACTATCGGTACTCTAGGCATTGTGATGGGTGAAAATATTATTAAAACTGACAACACCACCCCTGAATCCTATGAGATACAAAAGGCAATGAGTGCAATGGTTGATGAGGGCTATGATGCGGTGGTAATAGAAGCATCCAGTCTTGGTTTTAAATGGCATAGAACAGATGGATTTGTGTTTGATTATGGCGTGTTTACAAACTTTTCTCATGATCATATTGGTGGCGTGGAGCATAGCTCTATGGAAGAATACTTTGCCTGCAAAGCAATGCTCTTTAATCAATGCAAAAAAGGCTTTGCGAATATTGATGATGAAAAATATGATAAACTGGTCGAGTTAGCCTCATGCGATGTAACTAGCTTTGGCTTTTCTGAAAACGCTGATTTGAGATGTACATCCACTTCCCTACTCAACCGTAATGGCTTTATCGGTGTGCATATTGAAACTGTGGGTATGGTTGAACTAAGCGCCGATGTGGCTGTTCCGGGAAAATTTAATGCTTATAATGCGCTTGCCGCTGTAGCAGTGTGCAACGATATGGGCGCAAGCAGTGATGAAATGTCCCGTGGTCTTTCAAAGGTGAAGGTTAAAGGCAGAGTGGAGCCTGTTAAAATAAGCGACAAATTCACCCTTCTGATAGACTATGCACACAATGCCCTAAGCATGGAAAATGTACTAACTACTTTACGTGAATACAAACCAAAAAGACTTGTAACTCTCTTTGGAGCCGGTGGAAACAGACCAAAGGTGAGAAGATATGAAATGGGCGAAATGTCGGGCAAGCTATCTGATTTATCTGTAATCACAGAGGATAATTCCAGATTCGAGGATGTTAACGACATAATAGATGATATACTGATTGGTATGCATAAGACAGAAGGCAAATACGTGGTAATTCCAAACCGCTGTGATGCAATACGATATTGCATAGAAAATGCAGAGGACGGAGATATAATAGTTCTCGCAGGAAAAGGACACGAGGACTACCAGGAAAAAAAAGGTGTAAAATATCACCTTGACGAAAGAGAAGTAATACAAGATGTTGTAAATAGTCTCAAATGTGACTGATTTCGATATCTATCAGGTAATATAATAAATTTCAGCAATCCTAAGAAAAGGACGATGTATAATGTTTGCAAAAGATATTGGTATAGATTTGGGCACAGCTAATACTCTGGTTTATATGAAAGGTAAAGGCGTTGTGATGCGTGAACCATCTGTAGTAGCAGTGGATTTGAGAGATGATACTGTGTTGGCCGTGGGCTCACAGGCAAAGGAAATGATAGGTAGAACACCGGAGTCTATCGTAGCAATAAGACCTCTGAAAGATGGTGTAATCGCCAATTTTGACGTAACCGCTACAATGCTTAAGCATTTTATAAGAAAGGCTACAAGAATAGGAATGTTTAGTAGACCTAAGGTGGCTATTTGTGTTCCATCAGGGGTCACAGAGGTAGAGCGAAATGCTGTGGCTCAGGCTGCTATGCAGGCTGGCGTGCGTGCAAGAGATTTTATAGCCATAGATGAACCTATGGCAGCAGCTATCGGCGCCGGACTCCCTGTGGATGAGCCTATTGGAAGTATGGTGGTAGATATTGGCGGAGGCACTGCAGAGGTGGCTGTAATATCTCTGGGTGATATTGTGACATCCTGCTCTGTGAGATGCGCCGGTGATAAATTAGACGAGGCTATCATATCATATGTGAAGAAACGATATGATCTGCTGATAGGTGAACGCACAGCTGAGGAAATCAAGATAAATATCGGATCTGCCTACCCTTATGATGATGAGAGCGAAATGCTTGTAAAAGGCAGAAATCTTATAGACGGTCTTCCAAAGGATATAACTGTGAATTCTGCTGAAATCAGAGATGCTATGTCTGACAGCATAAAGGTTATTGTGGAGGCTATTAAAAGCACATTGGAGAAGACCCCTCCTGAGCTTTCTGCTGATATATATGACCACGGAATTATGCTTTCCGGTGGTGGAGCTTATATCAGAAATTTGGATAAGCTGATCTCTATTGAAACTCAGATGCCTGTGTATATAGCTGATAAGCCACTAGATTGCGTAGCAGTGGGAGCCGGCAATCGCTTAGACAGAGGTACTCTTACATCATCTTATTATAAAAACAGAAGAAAATAAAAATTGCAATAAAAGAACGGAGGAAGCGTGTATCGGTACATTATTTGTTGATACACGCTGCTTTATATGGATATATTCAGATATAAAGGAATCAGGATGTTGCTTGCGGTTGTGTTGATTTTATTTGGCGCATGGATCGTGACAGCCAACACAAACAATGATTTGGCTGTTTCGATAGCTAATACTCTATCCTACCCTTTTAGGAAGCTAGGTTTCGCCACGCATCAAACATTGAACGGTAGTAAATCTTATGACGAGGTTGTAAGCAACAACGAAGAATTGCAGTCAGAGGTGAACAAACTAAGAGGGCAACTTTCTGATTATTACGATATAAAACGTGAAAATGAACAGCTTAGAAAATATTATGATATAAAGGAAACTAACTCTGAATTTAAATTAATACCTGCAAATATAATAAACAAAGACCCTGATAGGGGTATTTATGAGTTTACTTTAGATTGTGGTACAATGGCAGGAGTCACAAAGAACAGCCCTGTGCTAACAGAAAATGGCTTGATAGGATATGTGAGTCAGGCAGATATAACCAGCTGTACTGTAACCACTGTTTTATCAGATAAGGCACAGATAAGCGTAATTGACAAAAAAACCGCAGATACCGGAATCCTCACCGGAAATCCATCACTTGCCGTTGAGAGCAAAGCTATAATTAAACTACTGGATGAAAAATCAAAACCTGAAAAGGGCGATATTATAGCTACATCAGGAATGGGAGAAATTTTCCCTGCTGATCTACTGCTTGGCACTGTGGATGAAATAAAATATGATGAATATGATTCTTCTAAGTATGCTGTAGTATCTTTGTATGATAATATAGCTGCGCTCAGTGAGGTTGTAGTCCTCGTAAATCCCACATAAACAAGGAATATTTGAAACATGAATGAAAGAAAGACCATTAGAATTATTATTTATAGCATTGAATTGATAATATGCTTTTCGCTACAGGGAATCGCCGGACTAATACCAGATATAATGGGATGTACACCACTGCTCACAGTTGCGTGTGTATCACCTTTGATACTGTTTGAATCATCTGATATTGCAATTATATTTGGCATGATATGTGGTATCTTTATAGATATTTCTATAAGTAATGTTGTGGGACCATATGGAATATTAATGTCAGTCATGGCATTCATTTTTTCTTATCTATCAAATGAAATCTTTATCAAAAGGACCTTGTTTTGTATTATAGCAAGCTTTCTGTTATGTTTAATGAGTTTGTTTGCTTTTAATGCAGGCTGTATGATCTATTTGGATACGGAGTATGATTTGATAAGCTTTATTGTTACAAGTCTGATCGAGGGTGGCTATACATTTTTATTCGGATTATTATTTTGTTGTATAAACAGCGGTGTTGAAAAACTAAAGGAACGATAAAGGTAGGTGTTATATACGGAAAATAAAAATGGAATAGATAAATTAAGGATAGTATTATGTTTAATAGTTTGCGTTATAATATTTGCTTTGTTCATCGCAAGACTGTTTGCATGGCAGATAATTGATGGCGATAAATACAAAGAGGTTTCTAACATTGCCGCAGCATATTCTGTACCGACACAAGCTGTTCGTGGAGAAATATATGATATTGATGGCAACCCTCTTGCAATAAATAAGGCTATATACAACCTGCAAATCAGCAAATTATATATAGAAAAAGATAATGAGAATGATGTAATTATAAAGCTTTTAGACCTAATAGAAAATCTGAACATACCGTGGGAGGATAAACTGCCCATAGATTTAGAAAACGATGGGGGCTATTCTTTTAAACAAGACGAGGAAGACAAAATATCTTATCTAAAAAAAGATATACTGGAGCTTGCTGAAAATGCAAGTGCTGAGGAATGTATAAATGCTCTTACGCTCAGATATTCTCTTGACGTAGGCGTCATGACAGAAAGAATGAGAAGAAATACAATAAGCGTGAGATACGGCATGGAAATAAAGGGATATAGCATGACTCAGCCATTTACACTTGCCAAAAACCTATCAAAAAAAGCTGTTGCTTTTATATCTGAACAAACTCAAGACACGCCGGGTGTTAAAATTGCAATCGAATATGATAGATATAATCCTGATGGTGCATTAGCTCCACATATCGTAGGAACTGTGGGTGCCATAAGCGAAGAGGAATATAATAAACTAAAATCACAGGGTTATGACTTTAATGATACTATCGGAAAAAGTGGCATTGAATCAGGAATGGAGAGCTATCTAAAAGGTGAAGAGGGCGAACTCCTGATGATAAAAAGTGCAGATGGTACAGTAGAAAAAGCATCTGAAAGCAAAGAAGCATCACCCGGAAACAAGGTATATCTTACTTTAAACAGCAAGCTTCAAAAGGTTGCCAATGAGTCTCTGGCTGTTAATATTACCGCAGCACGTGAAAATGGCATAGCTCAAGGCGAAAAATACAGTGGTGAAGATTGTAATAGCGGTGCTGTGGTTGTTATGAATGTCAAGGACTTTTCTGTGATGGCAGCGGCCTCATATCCGAGCTACGATCTGCAAAAATACAGTGAATATGACTACTATAACAAACTAATAAACGACAAGCATACACCTCTTTTTAACAGAGCTTTTAATGGTGCATATCCACCCGGTTCTGTATTTAAGTGCTGTGTGGCAGCAGCGGCACTGCAAGAAAACATTATCACTCCCAGCACAGAGATAAACTGTACTCATATATACGATTATTATAAAGCCGATACAGTGAAGTGCCTTGGTACACATGGCCATATCAATATGAATGATGCTATGTCTCAATCATGTAACTATTATTTTGCAGATGTGGGCAGAATGCTTGGCATAAACACAATGTATTTATACGCACAAAGATTTGGACTTGGTGTAAAGACCGGTGTTGAGATGTATGAGTCGAATGGTACTCTCGCAGGCAGGGATAATGATGTATGGTATGATGCCAACACTGTTAAGGCTGCTATAGGACAATCTGACAATGCTTTTACACCCTTACAGCTCGCAACATATGTATCAACTATTGCAAATAATGGTGTTAGATTAAAAACACATCTTGTTAGCCGTGTGGAAAGCTATGACGGAGACGAGATTATATATGAAAATAACATCAACAACCCAGAGGCAGTGCAAAAAACAGGCATATCTGAATCAAACATGAAAGCTTTGAAAAAGGCTATGCGTGAGGTAGTAACATCCGGTACTGCAAAGTCTATTTTTGGTGACTATGAGATAAAGATTGCCGCCAAAACGGGTACAGCTGAAAATTCCGGATCAGACCACACAACATTCATTTGCTATGCACCTTATGATAAGCCTGAAATTGCAATAGCTGTGGTGCTGGAGCATGGCGCAAAGGGTAAATACAGTATGTCTGTAGCAAAAGATATCATGGACGAGTACTTTAAAATTGATAGGAATAGTACTGATACTGATACATCATCTGATATGGAAAATAATTAAATAATATATAAAAGAACTGAGTTTAAGGCATTATAAACTCAGTTCTTTTTATTAATGTGTATTTATTATTGTATTAAAATATCAGGCAAATTAATATCCGTCTATAAATCTGCAGGCAGATATGGCAGCAGTTGCACCATCTGATATTGCGGTTGAAATCTGTCTTACGCACTTACTACGACAATCGCCTGCTACAAATATACCATTTGTTCCGGTGTGACAGGTTTCTGATGCATCTATATAGCCCACACTATCAAGGTTACAGACATTAGAAAAAGCAGAATTCTCCGGTTCAAGTCCTATCGCTACGAACACTCCATCAATATTTAGTGTTCTGAGAGAGGAATCATCTGTGTTTTGTATAACAATGCTTTTCAGCTCTTCCCCATCCGGTATCTGATGCACTACAGATGAGCAGATTATCTCTACATTATCTTTTGACTTCAATATTTCTTGTAGTCTGTCTTCGCCTGTAAGAAATGCAAGGTTCTGCACTATATAAACTTTCTTGCAAACATCTGACAGCAACACTGCCTCTTGCAATGCTGAGTTACCCCCGCCTATTAGGGCAACTGTTTTGTCTGTATAGAATGCACCATCACATACAGCACAAAATGATATTCCGTCACCAATAAACTTTTCTTCATTTTCAATTTTTAATCTGCGGTGCTTGGCACCACAAGCTATTATTACACTTTTAGCCTCGTAGGTGTTATCCTCTGTGGTGATTATTTTTTTGTCGCCATTATCTGTGATGTTAAGCACATTTTCAAGCTCAACATCTGCGCCAAGCGACAGTGCCTGCTCCACCATTTTATCTGCTAGCTCGTTTCCGCTGATGCTTTCGAAACCCGGATAATTTTCTATTTTTGGTGAGAATGTCATCTGTCCGCCAAAGGCACCTCTCTCAAGAATCATAACACTTTTGTTGGAACGTCTTGCATATATTGCAGCTGTGAGTCCTGCAGGGCCACCTCCGATTATTACTATATCATACATAACCTGAAATTCCTTTCTTAAAGCAATAAGCCGAGTCAGCCGAAATATAAATCGACCGACCCGGCTTTTTTGCTGTTTACTTATTTTATATAATTATTTATATTCTGATATAAACTTCTTTACATTGACAACGGAGGCATACTTCTCTGTTTCGCCCTTGTTCACACATATAAGAGTAGGAGCTTGCTTTATACCTAAGGAATTGGAAAGTCCAACATTTTCGTTTGCAACAACCTTTTTGTATTCGATATTAGCCTTTGCAAGCAGTTGCTCTGCTATTTTGCAATTCGGGCAGGTTGTTGATACAAAGAGGTATATGCCATCAGAAAGTTCAGGAGCAACAAACTCGTTCTTAGCCTCTACACTTTCCATAGTTTTAGGGCCTTCATGAGTTAATACAGAGCCTGCTACATTGTAGGTTTTGCGCTCTTTATATTCCTGTGATTTACCACTGTTCCAATTCTTTACAGGACGATAATATCCTGTGATTCTGCTGTACACCTCTGTTTCTTTTCCGCATTGTGGGCAAGTAAAATGTTCACCGGTGATATATCCATGCTCTCTACAAACAGAATAGGTTGGTGAAAGGGTGTAGTAAGGAAGTCTGTAGTTTTCTGAAATTTTTCTTACAATTGATGCCGCTGCCTTCCAATCTGGGAGCTTTTCGCCCAAGAATGCATGGAAAACTGTACCTGATGTGTATAATGTTTGGAGCTCATCTTGCACGTCTAGTGCAGTAAAGATATCATCTGTATAGCCAACAGGAAGATGTGAGCTATTTGTATAATATGGTGTTTCTGCATCAGAAGCTGTGATGATATCAGGATATCTCTTTCTATCATGCTTTGCAAGACGATATGATGTAGACTCTGCCGGTGTAGCTTCAAGATTGTAGAGATCACCATACATCTCTTGATAGTCAGACAATCTTTCACGCATATGGTTGAGCACATCTTTTGTGAATTTTTGAGCTTCAACATTTGTGAGATCCTTGCGGAGCCAATTTGCATTGAGGCAAGCCTCGTTCATACCTACAAGACCGATTGTAGAGAAATGATTGTCAAATGTGCCAAGATATCTCTTGGTGTATGGATATAGGCCCTCATTGAGAAGCTTTGTAATGATAGTTCTTTTTATCTTTAAAGAACGAGCCGCAAGATCCATCATCTTATCAAGTCTCTTATAGAAATCTTCTTCATTGGCGGAAAGATATGCAATTCTTGGCATATTGATTGTTACAACGCCTACAGAACCTGTGCTTTCGCCACTGCCAAAGAATCCACCGGATTTTTTGCGAAGCTCTCTGAGATCGAGACGAAGTCTGCAACACATACTTCTTACGTCTGATGGCTCCATATCACTGTTTACATAGTTAGAGAAATAAGGTGTGCCATACTTGGCTGTCATCTCAAATAGAAGCTTGTTATTCTCTGTTTCGTTCCAATCAAAGTCACGTGTAATAGAATATGTCGGAATAGGATACTGGAAGCCTCTGCCGTTAACATCGCCCTCAATCATAACCTCGATAAAGGCTTTGTTTACCATATCCATTTCTTTTTTACAGTCGCCGTATTTGAAGTCCATTTTCTTGCCGCCGACTATGGCATACTCATCAATAAGGTCGTGAGGAACAGTCCAGTCAAGGGTGATATTGCTAAACGGTGCCTGTGTGCCCCAACGGCTTGGTGTGTTTACACCATAAATAAAGGATTCTACACACTTTTTAACTGTTTCATAATCGAGGTTATCTGCCTTTACAAAAGGTGCAAGATAAGTATCAAAGGAAGAGAAAGCCTGTGCGCCTGCCCATTCATTTTGCAGTATACCTAGGAAGTTTACCATCTGATTGCAGAGTGTTGCGAGATGCTTTGCAGGAGCTGAGGTGATTTTTCCTGTTACACCACCAAGTCCTTCTTGGATAAGCTGTTTGAGCGACCATCCTGCACAATAGCCTGTAAGCATAGATAAATCGTGAATGTGAATATCGGCATTTTTGTGTGCCTTAGATATTTCGTCATCATATATCTCAGACAACCAGTAGTTAGCTGTGATAGCACCGGAGTTGCTGAGGATAAGACCACCAACAGAATATGTTACTGTGGAATTCTCCTTAACTCTCCAGTCGATATTGTTGACATATTTGTCTACAAGCTCTTTATAGTCGAGTATTGTAGATTTCATATTGCGGAGCTTCTCACGCTGTCTTCTGTAGAGGATATATGCTTTTGCTACATCTGCATATCCTGCCTGAACTAATGTAGCCTCTACACTATCTTGAATATCTTCAACAGAGATAAGACCATCAATAATCTTTGGCTCAAAATCTGAAGTAACCTTGAGTGCGAGAAAATCAATAATATTATCATTATACTGTCTTTCGCAAGCATCAAATGCTTTTCTAATAGCATCCGAAATCTTTACAATGTTGAAATCTGCTGTTTCTGTGTTTCTTTTTACTACCCTATACATATTTCTACCATCCCCCTAAATTAAATTCCCCTAAATTTTGCTAGCGGGGCATATTTTTGGATTATACCGAGAAATTTGTGTAGCTCCTCAGCTTCAAACCCACAAAAGCCCTGCTTAATTGTGTTACCTGAATCAACAAATCGCTGGATAAAATATTTATCCTGCTCTTTCAGAAGCTCTGAGCCTATAAGCTCAAAATCTTCCTCTGTGTGAATCCCTTTTACTGTTGTTGTTCTGAATTCATAATCGATTCCACTATTTCTAATAAGCTGTATGCTTTTCATCACATCATCTGTGCTTATATTCACACCGGATGCAATATGATAATTTTTTATACTGCTTTTGATATCCATAGCAACATAGTCCACAATTCCAAGCGATAATATTTTTTCTAACTTATCAGGAAAAGCTCCGTTTGTGTCAAGCTTAACCTTATAGCCGAGTGATTTTACATCTTGAATAAAATCAAAAATATCAGCCTGTAACAACGGCTCGCCACCGGTGATGCATACACCATCAAGCAAACCTTTTCTCTTTTGGAGATAATGAATAACCTCAGATATCATATTTTGATTATCTGATGGTGATAACACCAACCCTGCATTGTGGCAAAATGGACATCTAAAATTGCATCCACCTGTAAAAACAGTGCAAGCTATATGTTCCGGATAATCCAGCAAGGTCATTTTTTGAAAGCCCTGTATGTTCATAATTCAAAACAATAACTCGCAAAATGCGAATTAACATAACCTTTCAATGGGATTTTTTCAAAAATAAAAGCCGATTATCTAATCGGCTCTTACCTTTCGACGAGTTTGATTATACCATATTCTGTGGTACCTGTCAATATCGAAATACTATATATTGTTATATTTTTTTAAAATTAGTTCTATATGTGGTAAAAATTCATTATTTCACACTATTAACTCAAAATAGCATTGTAGGCATCACGAATATTACCGACACCGACTAATTTTATATTTTGATACTCTGCAAAATTCTTTGACAGAGCTCTATAATTATGTAGTGGAAGTATACATCTTGTAAAGCCTAACCGGGCAGCCTCAAGCACACGCTCTTCGGCATGAGATACGCTCCTTATCTCCCCTGCAAGTCCCACTTCGCCAAAAACAATAAGATTTTCTGGGATCGGTATATCTTTTAGACTGCTAATAAGTGATATCGCAACAGCAAGATCAACGCTGGGTTCATCTAATCTAAGACCACCAACAACATTTATATATGCATCTGTATTTGCAAAGAAAAAGCCTGCACGTTTTTCTAAAACAGCTATTATCAGCGCCATTCTGTTGTAATCAAAGCCTGTTGCCATTCTGCGTGGATTTCCAAATCCGGAATTAGCCGCCAAACCCTGAATTTCTGCCAATATAGGTCTTGTACCCTCCATTGCAGATGTGACACACGTGCCTGAAACATTCTTTGGACGTCCCGAAAGAAGCATAAGAGATGGATTTTCAACCTCTTTTAACCCCTTATTGACCATTTCAAACACGCCAATCTCATTGGTGGATCCAAATCTGTTTTTTATTGCTCTCAATATGCGATATGACATCTGTCGGTCGCCCTCAAAATACAAAACTGCATCAACAATATGCTCCAACACCTTAGGGCCTGCTATAGCACCATCTTTATTCACATGGCTTACTATGATTATTGGGATATCAAGGCTTTTTGCACAGCGCATAAACATATTTGTACACTCTCTCACCTGTGTTATACTTCCAGGAGATGAGTTTAGCTGATTAAGCGACATGGTTTGAATAGAATCTATAACTACGAGGTCCGGTTTTTCCATTCTTATAGTATCTGTTATAGTTTCTACATCTGTCTCTGTAAATACAAATAGATTGTCACTATCCACGCCAAGACGCATAGCACGTAGCTTGAGCTGTCTTTTTGATTCTTCACCTGATACATATAATATTTTCATTTCATCAGCCATATTGCTGCACATCTGCAAAAGCAGTGTAGACTTGCCAATACCGGGATCACCACCGATAAGCACTAAAGAGCCTTTTACAACACCACCACCCAGCACTCTGTCCAGCTCATGTATATCTGTCCTGTAGCGATGTTCATCATGTGTGTTTATCTCACTAATAGACTGGGATTTTGATAGTGGGGGTCTTGGAGCAGATGTCTTTTGCTGTGAATCGGTAGTTCTCAGCTCTTCGTTCATTGTGTTCCATTGGCCACATCCCGGACATTTGCCATACCATTTTACAGACTCATATCCGCACTGCTCGCATACATAAACATTCCTTGATTTTACTGCCATATATTGTTCCTCCGAACCTAGTTACTTATATAATCTAATATACCGCAAAAAATTGAAAACGCCATTTTTTGCTGATAGCTATCATCTTTTAATTTTTGTAGCTCTTCTTCATTTGAAATAAATCCACACTCTGTAATAATCGCCGGCACCTTTGCATTGTGCAAGAGATAAATATTAGAATCAGCAGGCTTTAACTCACGTGTGTTCTCAGGCTGTAAGAGCGAAACCACCGAATTGCGCACACTTTCAGCAAGAATGTTGCTATTCTGATTGTTCTTAGAATAAAAAATCTGGGTACCATTATATTTGCTTTGCTCAAATTTGTTCTGATGGATACCCACAACTATATTATACTCAGAACTATTATAGATAGCAAGCCTGTTGTGCATATCTGACACCTTGATTTCACGAGTTGTACTCGCATCAGTATCATTAATTGAGATATCAGTTTCTCTTATCATCTGTGTTTTGTAGCCTGCACACTGTAATAAGGTATTTAACTTTTGGGCTATGGACAGATTTAGGTCTTTTTCTAGGGTTCCATCCGGTGCCACTGCCCCTCCGTCCTCACCACCATGACCTGCATCTATCACAATTGTGAGCTCATTATCTGTAGAAGATATCTCAGCATCCTTTTCGTTAAATGCAGACATTAATAAAATCATAGTGGCACAAACACATAAAACACATATAAAATAATACAGCGCACCACCTTGACATTTGATAAACTGCCTAAGGGATACACTGATTTTATCTTTATTTAATTTCACAATAATCACCTCAAAATAATATATGAGGCTCTATAAAATTTAATTCAATTTTTGACCATTTGAGGGGTCTTTTCGAAATTCTTAACAAGTGCATATGCACTTCCTATGCACCACCAGAAATATAATGTTGTGAATGAGGGATAAAATAATAGTGTAGGCTCAACGCATGAATAAATACAATACGCATATATAAAGCACATCATATGAGGCAAAACACTGCTGGAGCCTTGTAGTTTTAATTTAAAAACAACAGAAGTCATCCTCCTTGCAAGCAAAACAGCAAACAAAAAGAATATTGCAAAGGATACAACTCCATTGCTTACGGCAAGCGTGAGATAACCATTGTGATAATCAAAAAGCTTGCCTTTTTCCATCCAACCATTATAGAAAATATTGCCATATCCCACACCAAAGACGGGATGCTTGGAGATTTCATTCAACCCGCGTTTATAGAGCTTTATTCTGCCACTATCAATTGTACCATTTATATGCTCGAAGGTAACTGTGCCATCTGCTGTTTGCAATTCTGACTTATATTGCTCAGCAGTGGGCTGAAGCACCTCTCCACTCACCATAGGTTCACCCGAAATCAAAACACCTGATACATAATTTACCACGTATCTTAGCCCAAATAGGCTAACAGATACTAAGGCACAGCATAACAGGAAAATGGAGGTTTTGTAAACTACTGTTCTGCCTGCTTTAAACTTTTTTCCCGCAAAGATATTGTAACAAACTAAGCCAAAAATAAATGAACAAGTTAAAAGCAAGCCTGAATTAGACACACTAAGCATAAGTGATAAGCCATTGAGTGCTACACATATGCATATCCACCTAAGACGAACGGGACTCTCTTCAACTCGCTGCAAAAATCCCTTGCATCTCAATGCAAAGCACGATATTATGCCACATACACTTGCAAACGCCATCGGATTGGGATTAATATATATTCCTTTAAAACGATTTTCAAATATAATCAAACTTCTATCAAAAAGCCAGATAGCTCTATGGAATACCACTAGGAGAATAAGACCAATGGCAGCGCAAACAGAGGTTAAAATTGCAATGCACTTTGATATCTTGTATATCTCTTTTCTTATGCTTTCTATATCCTCATCGAGCCTACAAAAGAAAAGGTAAAAATACATCAAATTAACAATCAAGGTGAAGAATGACACTGCTGTAGAAAAAGGATGGGAAACAATGTTTACCAGAATTGTTGCTGCAGACATCACTGTGAAAAGAATAAATATGACGGAATAGTCTGCTTTTCTAAATTTAGAATGAATAATATAGTGTCTGATTATGAGATAAACGCCCCAAAAAAAAGCTATGCCAGTGGCGACATAGCTGAGATAATCCAAATATGTAATCATTTGAAAGAATGAACATATTACAAAGCATATGCGAAAATATGAACTATTGTTTATCACTTGTGAGAATTTGTCGGTAAAACTCAATACCTCACCTCATTTATCATTTTTTCGAGGAAAAGAACACCGCTTTTACAGTTAATAACACTGTGTAAAAATCATAACCAATGCTGAATTTTTCGATATATTCGAGATTGGTTTTCATTTTTTTTGCCATAACTCCATTAAGGTAATCCTGCTCTATCTGCGCTGGATCTGTGAAAAGCTCTTCTTCATCTTTGTAGAGTATGCAGGTATAAGAGGTTATTCCGGCAGGCATAAGAAGGGATGCATACATCTCTGGAGTATATTCTTTCACATATTTCATCACTTCCGGCCTGGTACCTACAAAGCTCATATCACCCTTAAGCACATTGAAAAGCTGTGGAAGCTCGTCTAGACGAAACTTGCGTAGCTTATGACCAATTGGGGTGATACGTGAGTCATTTTTTATGGTAATCTGATATTCATTTGTCATATGGTTTGTGTACATTGTGCGAAATTTTAGTATTTTGAAAATTCTTCCGTCTGTTGTAACACGTTCTTGCTTAAATATAACCTCTCCCTCAGATGTTGTCTTTATCATAACGGCAATTACTATCATAGGAAGCATAAGCAAGATTATAAAAATTATAGAAAAGATAACATCTAATATTCGTTTAACAAGAAGCTGAAATTTCTTGTGTGACAGTATATCATAATACTTTTTGACTTCTTCACACTGAAAATTCTTCGGAAGTCTGTCCCATTTTGTAAGCAACATATCTACCTCACAAACAATTTTTTAATAATCAAAGCTGTGAAAGCCCTTACCAATTATCTCGCTGGTGCTTGAAATAAGTATAAAAGCAGTTGGTTCTACACCCTTAATAAAATTTCTAAGCTGAACAGCCTGACGCCTTCTCATTACTGTCATTATTACATACTTTTTATTATGAGAGAAAGCACCCTCGGCATTGTAAATTGTTGCACTATGCTTAATATTGTTTAAGATATAATCACATATTGGTTCAGGGTTTTCACAAACAATATTAAAGTATTTGCAGGTATTAATATTTTCTATTACCAAATCAATCACAAGGGATTTTGCAAGCAGGCCACAAAGAGAATAAAGACCCGTCTCCATGTCAAATACATAAAATGTGGCGCAAGCAATAAGGCAATCTACAAAGAATAATGCGTTACCTATTGCCAGAGAGGTGTATTTCTTTACAATCATTGCTATAATATCCGTTCCACCACTGCTGGAATCCTGGTTGAAAATAAGCGCAGATGCAAACGATGGTATACATATGGCATATATCATCTCAAGCATGGGCTGATCTGTGAGTGGCTCTGTGATGGGAATATATATTTCAAATGCATACAGCACCAGCGAATATAAAAGACTTACATAAACTGTTTTAAAAGCAAATGATTTACCAATAAATATATATCCAACTACAAGCAATGCTACATTGAACACAAGGTTTAAAGCTGACACACTGAATGGCATAAATTTTGCAAGCAAAATTGCAAGACCTGTAACGCCACCAAATGTGAAATTATTAGGCAATCTAAAAAAATGCATTCCAACACACATTATCAATGTAGCAAATGTGAGAATAGAATAATCACGCAGTAAATTCTTCGCCTTTTTACTTTTATCAGGTTTAACTGAAAGGGTATTAATATTATTTTTATCAGACATATTTTTGTCACCTCAAAAAATAGCTAACTGTCAATAGAGTTTACAACAAACGAGAAATTAAGTCAATATTTTTACTCTAAAAAAGTTTTCATTTGTACCATATATTATTTCTATTATTTTCGTGAACACTTTGTTAACTTGTATTTTCTATGCAAACAGGTAATTTTATTCCTAAAATCACCCATAATTATTTCTATAATCTTAGCATAATGCGTAGTAAAAAGCAATTAATTAAACCTTTTATACGTATATAGTAAATATTATTAATTGTAATTTTGAAAATTTTAAAAAAAGTATTGATATTTTTGAAAATATATGGTAACATACAAATGTAAACAAAATATTGACTAAAAAAGGAGTGGGGCAAGAAAGTCCTGCTCTTTTGTTTTGTGCAAAGAGGTGATAATGTGAAAAAGCAGGGAAATACAGTGCAAGCTGTGCAAAAAATAGCAGAGCCTATTGCAAAGGAGCTTGGTCTGCAAATTTGGGATGTACGCTTTGTAAAGGAAGGTGCATCGTGGTTCCTCAGAATCTTTATAGATAAAGAAGACGGTGTGAATATTGAGGATTGCGAGGCTTTCAGCAGAGCTATCGACCCTATATTAGACGAAAAAGACGTGGTAGAGCAAAGCTACTGTCTTGAAGTATCTTCTCCGGGTCTTGAAAGAGAGCTCACAAGAGATGAGCACTTCGAAAGATTTATAGGAAGTGACGTGCTTGTAAAACTAATAAGACCTATAGAAGGAATCGGCAGAGAGCTGGATGGTATGCTGGCAGCAGCAGATAAAGATACATTTGAGCTTGCTGATGCTGATGACAACCGTGTGACAATTAATAAAAAAGACACGGTTTGGGTTAAGCTTGACGACTTTGATATGTAAAAATAAATTCATTTGAAAGGATTGATTATAAAAAATGGATATTAAAGAATTATACGAGGCTTTGGGTGCTCTTGAAAAGGAAAAAGGCATCTCAAAGGATTTTATGCTTGTTCAAATCGAAAAAGCAATTGGAATAGCCTGCAAAAACAGCTATGGTGGCAATGACGATATGGTTGTAAACTTCACAGATGACTCTGTTGAAGTTCGCCTTAATAAGACCGTCGTAGAAGAAGTTGTTGATCCAAACAGAGAAATAGCACTAAGCGATGCAAGAGTAATTGATGCAAACACACAGTTGGGCGAAAGAGTTGGTGTATCGCTTGATCCAATGGAGTTTGGCAGAATAGCTGTGCAAACTGCAAGAAGCATTATCAGACAGGGTATCCGTGACGGTGAAAGAGGCAGAATGTATCAGGACTTCCTTGTGCATAACCATGAGCTTGTAACTGCCTCCATAGAAAGAATTGATCCAAAATCAGGTAATCTTGCGCTTAAATTTGGAAAGGCTGATATTGTATTGCCTAAATCAGAACAGATTGGCAACGAAAACGTTCGTGAGGGCGACAATATTAAAATTTACATTGTAGATGTAAAGGACAGCGAACGTGGACCAAGAGTTATCATCTCCAGGAAACACGCAGACTTCGTAAAGAGTCTTTTTGTGAACGAAGTGCCTGAAATACAAGACGGCATCATTGAGATTAAATCAGTATCACGTGAAGCCGGTAGCAGAACAAAGCTTGCTGTTTTTAGCAAAGATGCTAATGTGGATTCCGTAGGTTCATGTATAGGACCAAGAGGTGGCAGAGTAAACGCCATTGTAGATGAACTTGGTGGAGAAAAAATAGATATTATAGAATATAGTGATGATCCTGTAAAGTTTGTTTCTGCTGCTCTTGCACCGGCAGATGTTGTAGAGGTTAATATCATTGATGAGTTAGAAAAGACCTGTAAGGTAACTGTACCGGACAGCCAACTTTCACTTGCTATAGGCAACAAAGGACAGAACGTTCGCCTTGCTGCAAGACTCACAGGCTGGAAAATAGATATACGTCCTGAAAGCGGATTTTTCGGAGAAGATACAGATGAGTCAACGGATAACGACTCTGAAAATGAAGAAATAGTGTAATATTACGGAATAAATATAGAGTAAAGGAGCAATAATTATGCAGAAACATATTCCTCTGAGAAAATGCGTGGGATGTGGTGTCTCAAAGCCAAAATGTGAGCTTATCAGAATAGTTAAAGCTCCGAAAAACACAAATCAAGATAGAATGATATATATTGATATTACAGCTAAATCTGATGGACGTGGAACATATATTTGCCGTGATATAAAATGCATTAATCTTGCAAAAAAGTCAAAAAGACTTGAACGTACATTCGGACGAAGCAAAGCAGAGGAGATTTTAAATGATCTTTTGCAAATTGAACTTAAGGAGGATTTGCGATGAACGATAAATTACTCAATTTTCTTGGAATTGCAAGACGCTCCGGAAGTCTTGTGCTGGGCTTTGATAAAGTGTGTGAAAGTGTAGAAAAAGGCAAGGCATCCTTAGTAATGACTGCTCAGGATACCTCGCAAAATACATACAAAGCCTTAATGAAAAGCATAAACGGTACTAACAGTGAGCACATAACAATTTGCAGAACTAAAGATGAAATATCTTTTGCAGTGGGTAAAAACACTTCGGTAATGTCGATAAACGATGATGGCTTTATTAAAAAAATAAAAGAGCTTAATAAGCCTTTACAGACAGATATCCATTGATAAGGAAAGGAATGATATCATATGAAATATAAACTCGGCGAACTTATTAAGGATTTTAATGTTACTAAAAAAGAGGTCACTCAATTACTTAAAGAGCAATTCAGCGGTGTAAAAAACAATAACACTGTATTAACAGAAGAAGAGCTGGATTATATATTTGATAGCTTCACACAGGCTAACGCTGTAGAAAACTTTGATGAATACTTTGCATCTGCTATAGTGGAATCCGCAGATAATTCTGTAGAAACTGAAAATCAAGCTGATAACAGCCCTGAAAAGGTTAAGAACACAGAGCCCGCACAGAAAAAAGAAGAAACAAAAACAAAGAAAACTAAAACTGATAAATCATCAGATGATAATAAGAAGCCTGTCGCAAATAAAGACAGTCATCCCCAGAATTCAAAGAAGGATGAAAAAACAACCAAGAAACCAGCATCTAACAAACAGCCTGTGGCTAGTCAAGCTGAGGATAATGTTATCCGTAAGAAAGAAAAGCGTATTGTTGACACCAGATCATCTCATGTAAACATAGATAGATATAATGAGAAATATGACCACATGGCTGGGGATAAATATCGTAACGACAATATGCTCTCCAAGCAGAAGATTAATCAACGTTCACAGCAAAGAGGCAAGCAGAAGGGTCGCAAGGAGACCGAAGCTGAGCGTCTTAATAGAATCGCTATGGATAGAAAGAACAAGCCAATCACTGTAAGCATACCGGATGAAATCACAGTAGCAGAGCTTGCTCTCAGATTAAAAGCAACAGCTGCTGAGGTTGTTAAAAAGCTGTTTATGCTTGGAATGATGGTAACAGTAAATGATGTTATCGATTTTGATACAGCATCACTTGCAGCAATGGAATTCCACGCTAAGGTAGAAAAAGAAGTTGTTGTAACAATCGAAGAAAGAATTATTGATGATAGTGAAGATAACGAGGAAAATCTTATCACAAGAGCTCCTGTTGTAGTAGTAATGGGACACGTAGACCATGGTAAAACTTCACTTCTTGACTATATACGTCATGCAAATGTTACATCTACTGAGGCTGGCGGTATCACACAACATATTGGTGCTTACAGAGTGCGCATCGACAATAAGGATATCACCTTCCTTGATACCCCCGGACATGAAGCTTTCACTACAATGAGAGCTAGAGGTGCTCAGGTAACTGATATTGCTATTCTTGTGGTAGCAGCTGATGACGGCATCATGCCACAGACCATAGAGGCTATCAACCATGCTAAGGCAGCAAATGTATCTGTAATTGTTGCAATTAACAAGATGGATAAAAACAGCGCAAATCCAGACAGAGTAAAGCAACAGCTGGTAGAATACGGCTTAGTACCGGAAGAATGGGGTGGCGATGTGCCATGTATACCTGTATCTGCTAAGACCGGAGATGGCGTTGACGATCTACTCGAAATGGTAAATCTTATAGCAGAGATGAAAGAGCTTAAGGCAAATCCAAACAGAGCTGCAAAGGGTACTGTTATCGAAGCAAGACTTGATAAAGGCAGAGGTCCTATCGCTTCTATGCTTGTTCAGAACGGTACACTAAACGTAGGTGATATCGTGGTAGCAGGCACTGCCGTGGGTAGAGTAAGAGCTATGACTGATGATAAGGGACAAAAGGTAAAATCAGCCGGACCTTCTATCCCAGTTGAGATAACCGGTCTCGATGATGTACCGGCAGGCGGTGATGTATTCAACGCTGTAAGCGATGAAAGACTTGCAAGAGAGCTTGTAGAGCAGAGAAAAACCAAAATTAAAGAAGAAATTTTCTCTAAGCAAACAAAGGTTACACTTGATAATCTTTTTGATCGTATGCAACAGGGTGAAATGAAAGAGCTTAAAATAATTGTTAAGGCTGACGTACAAGGTAGTGTTGAAGCTGTTAAACAATCACTCGAAAAGCTAACTAATGAAGAAGTTAGAGTAAGTGTAATTCATGGTGGCGTTGGTGCTGTTAATGAGTCTGACGTTATGCTTGCTAATGCTAGTGATGCTATCATAGTTGGATTTAATGTTCGTCCTGATAACGTTGCTGCTGAATCTGCTGAGCGTGAGGGCGTAGATATGCGTCTATATAGAATCATCTACGACTGCATAGAAGAGATCGAAGCTGCTATGAAGGGTATGCTTGCACCTAAGTTTAAGGAAGTTTTGCTTGGTAAAGCAGAATGTCGTAATGTAATAAAGATCAAGAGCATCGGCTTTATCGCAGGTAGCTATGTGCTTAGCGGAAAGATTGTCAGAAATGCAGATATTAGAGTTGTGCGTGATGGCTTGATTATTGCTGATGACAAAATTGCATCTTTACAGAGATTTAAGGATTCTGTAAAGGAAGTTGCCACAGGATATGAATGTGGTATTGGTCTCGAAAGATTTAACGACCTTAAAGAAGGCGACATAATCGAAGCATACGAGATGCAAGAATACAGAGAATAATTTTTAAAATATTACAAAGATATATATAATATAGGCAGTTGCCTTTTAACAAATCATGTAGCTAAAAGGTAATTGCCTCTTCCCGGTTTTATATATTTTTTCGTATTACAACCAGAAAGGGTGTTAAGGAATTGGCAGGATATCGTAGTAGCAGAAATGCTGAAGATATAAAAAGAGAAATTGCAGCTGCTGTAAGCAATATGAAAGATCCGAGAATCAGAGATGGTCTTATCAGTGTGGTAAGAATTGAAATATCTAGGGATAATTCTTTCTGCAAGGTTTATGTAAGCGCAATGAATGGTATAGAAACCGCCAAAACCGCTGTCAAGGCTTTGAATGGTGCTGCTGGTTATATTAGAAAAGAGATTAGCTCACATCTGACTCTAAGAATCACACCAGCTTTACAGTTTTATGCGACTGATTCTATAGAATACAGTGCAAAAATCTCCACTATTATTAATAGTCTTGATATAAAGGATGACGATAATGATGAAGTTGAATGATGTTGCAAAGCTTCTGATAAATAAAGACAATATTCTGATATTAATTCATAGATTTCCTGATGGTGACGCATTGGGTTGTTCCTATGCTCTGTGTAGCGCATTGCAAAGCATGGGCAAAAAATGCAAAATTGGCTGTGCTGATGATGTTCCTCAAAAATTTGGTTATGTTAAAAAAGTAATAGTTGAACAAGATTTTGAGCCTGAATATTTTGTAGCTGTAGATGTTGCTGCATCTCATTTACTTGGTAAATTAGAACAGGTTTATGGTGATATGGTTGACCTACGCATAGATCACCATGGCAAGAGCACTCCTTTTGCAAAGGAAAATTACGTGGAACCAAAATCCGCTTCATGTGCTGAGATTATTTATCTTTTGATTAAAGAAATGGGTGTTAATATTACTCCGGAAATGGCTGACTGCCTGTTTACCGGTGTTTCTACTGACACCGGATGCTTTAAGTTTAGCAATGTGACCTCCAGAACACATAAAATTGCGGCTGAGCTAATGGAGTTAGGCTGTAACAGTGCCGAAATATGCAAGGTTATGTTTGATACAAAATCAAAATCAAGAATTGCAATAGAAAAAGCTGTTCTTGATAATCTTCGTTTTGAATTTAACGGTCTTTGTGCTATAGTGACTATAAGTCTTGATATGCTTGCAAAAACTAACGCACAAGAAGACGATATAGACGGAATATCATCATTACCAAGGCAAATCGAGGGCGTAGAAGCCGGTATTACACTAAGAGAAATTAAATCAGGTGAATATAAAATATCATTTAGGACATCTGATAGATTTAATGCAGCAGCTATTGCCGAGAAATTTGGTGGAGGTGGTCATAGTGCCGCTGCCGGATGCTCTATCTCGGGCAATGAAAGCGATGTTGTGGATACACTTCTAAAAGAAGTAGAAAAATCATTAAGGAACCGTGATATGATATGAACGGTGTAATTGTGATAGATAAACCTGAGGGTTTTACATCTTTTGATGTGGTTGCAGTTGTAAGAAAGCTTAGTGGACAGAAGAAAATTGGTCATACCGGAACGCTTGATCCTATGGCTACCGGTGTGTTGCCTTTATTGCTAGGCAATGCCGCAAAAGCACAATCTATATTGCCTGACAGCGATAAAGAATATGTCGCAAAACTAAAATTTGGGACAACAAGTGACACACTTGACATCACAGGAACTATAACTAGCAATATGGAAAGCAATGTAAAAAGAGAGGAGCTTTCAAGCGTACTCGAAAACTTTAGGGGCAAGCAGATGCAACTCCCCCCTATGTATAGTGCTATCAGACAAAATGGTGTGCGTCTGTATGATTTGGCACGTCAAGGAATTGAGGTTGAGCGTGAAAAGCGTGAAATCACTATATATGAGCTTGAGCTTCTTAACTTTTTAGAAGAAGACCAAGAAGCTGAGATAAGAGCTTTGTGTTCTAAAGGGACATATATAAGAAGTCTGATAAGCGATATCGGCGAAGTCTTGGGTTGCGGTGCTGTTATGACTGCTTTAAGACGCACCAAAGCGTGTTCTTTTTGTATAGATGAAGCTATCTCGATAGATGAGATAAGAAAATTGAGTGCTGAGGAAATACAAAATCGTTTAGTAAATGTAGAAAATATTTTTTCGACATACCCTATTCTTGTAATTTCTGATGCGCAGACTATCAGATTCTCAAATGGAGGCTCACTTGATATCGATCGCACAAAGCTAAAAAACAAGGAAATAACCAACGATATTTATCGAGTAAAGTCAATACAAGGCGAGTTTCTCGGTCTGGGTGCTATTGATGAAGAAAACAGGGTAATAAAGATGTTTAAGCTTTTTAATCAAAAGTGATTTGCAATATAGAATAAATACATATTTTTCTGCAAATAGTATCTTTGCAGGTTTATTTTGGAGGTGTATTTATATGATTTATGATAAACGAAAGGTTGTTATAGTGGGTGCCGGCATGGTTGGAATGAGTTATGCCTACGCCCTGCTCAATCAGGGTGTGTGCAATGAGCTTGTTCTGATTGATTTGAACAAGAAGCGTGCTGAAGGCGAGGCACAGGACCTTAACCACGGAGCAGCCTTTTCCCCATCTGGCATAAAGGTTACAGCAGGCGATTATGGCGATTGCAGTGATGCTGATATCGTTGTAATATGTGCCGGAGTGGCACAAAAGCCCGGTGAATCCAGACTTAATCTCTTACAAAGAAACACCGAAGTTTTTCGTCAGGTTGTAACATCTACTGTTAACTCCGGATTTAACGGAATATTTATAGTAGCAACTAACCCTGTGGATATTATGACCAGAGTTGCATATGATTTATCGGGTTTCCCCGCTCACAGAGTAATCGGCACTGGCACAACACTAGATACAGCAAGATTGCGATATCTTTTGGGAAATTATTTTGATGTTGACCCAAGAAATGTGCACGCATACGTAATGGGTGAGCATGGTGACAGTGAGTTTGTGCCGTGGTCACAGGCTATGGTTGCCACAAAGCACGTTTATGATATCTTCAGAGACAATAGCGATTCTTTCAATATTTACGACATAGAGAAAATTGCTGATGAAGTGAGTAATGCAGCTTATTCTATAATTGAAGCAAAGGGCGCCACATATTATGGCATAGGAATGGCAATTGTGAGAATCACTAAGGCAATATTTAACGATGAAAGCAGTGTGCTGACCATAAGCACTAAGCTTAATGGTGAATATGGAATAAAGGATACTTTCCTTGGCGTGCCAACCTTTATAAACCGTGGCGGTGTGAAAAGAATCTTAAGACTGGATCTAACACCGGAAGAAAAGCAAAAGTTGATGAACAGTGCCCACACCCTAGATGAAAGCTATAATATGCTTTCTGTTGATTTAGATCGTTCTAAAAAAATGGCATTGAAATAAAAATTTATTATAGCGAATATAAATTGTCACCTCTCAATATATTTTATTGAGAGGTGACATTTGTGTTTTTATCAGTAAAAATAAAAAGAATATATAAAATATTTGCACTCATTGTGCCTATATGCTTAATATGCTTATTGTTAGTCAAAAACCAGCCGTACATTCAGGCGGATAGTAAAAATGTTGAAGATGGCGTGCAGTTGCCAATAATAATGTATCACAGTATATTAAAAGACAGTGCAAGACATGGAGAATATGTGATATCACCTGATGAGCTAGAAAGCGATTTGAAATATATTAAAGAAAATGGCTTCACTACTGTGACCACTGAGGAACTAATTACATATACTAATGGTGGGGCCGAACTGCCGGAGAAGCCAATCATGCTTACATTTGACGATGGGTATTACAATAATTATTTATACCTATTCCCCCTCCTAAAAAAATACAACTGCAAGGCTATCATAGGTGTAATAGGCACATATTCACAGCAATATACAGAAACACCCGATACAAATGCATATTATGCCCATTGTACTTGGGAAAATCTAAATGAGATGCTAGATAGCGGATTGGTCGAAGTGGCAAATCACAGCTATGATTTGCACAAAAACGGTGAACGACTCGGCAGTAAGCGAACAAAACAGGAAAATAACGAAAGCTATAAAAAGCTTTTAACCGAGGATGTAATGAAATTGCAGGATATGTTTAAAACAAAACTGTCGGTGAATGCATCTACATTTGTCTATCCATTTGGAGCATATGATAAGGACCAAGATGAAATTATAAGGTCTTTGGGATTTAAATGCACATTAACATGCACTGAAAAAATGAATTATATCAGCAGAAATCCAAACTGTCTATATGAACTGGGAAGGTATATAAGACCCAGCGGAAAATCGCTAAAAAAAATACTTGAAACTAATCTATCAAAGGAGAATTGATAATGCCATCCGTATTTTTAAGCCCATCATTGCAAGAATTTAATAGTTATGTAGGAGGTGGAAATGAAGAATACTATATGAATCTGGTAGCAGATGAGATGATACCATATCTCACTGCAAGCGGTATCACAGTTGTGAGAAATGACATCGAGCGAAATCTTAGATATGCTATAGATCAATCTAATGCGGGAAACTATGGCTTGCATTTGGCGCTACATTCTAATGCTGCGCCGGAAAATTTATCAGGCAGGCTAATGGGAACTGATGTATATTACTATACCACATCAACTAACGGAAAACGTGCAGCAGAAATCATCGCAAATAATTTCAAGGAAATCTACCCATACCCTGAAAGAGTGAGGGCTGTACCAACCACACAGTTGGTAGAGCTAAGACAGACAAGGGCACCTGCTGTGCTTATAGAGGTAGCATACCACGATAATGAAGAAGATGCCATGTGGATAAGAAATAATATCCAGACAATAGCGAGAAATCTCTCAATATCAGTAGCTGACTATTTTGGTGTGCCTTTTGTGGATCCTAATTAATTAATCAAAAGGTATGTAATGCAAAAAATTCCACCTCAAACGGTGGAATTTTTTGTATTTCTTATTTATTCTCAATTGTGAAGTGATAGAGATCAGGTTTGTAGACTGTATCGTCCCATGTATTATCGAAGTAGTCACTTAGCTTATACTGCGTACTTGTCTTGTCAAGATGAATAATATACTTAGTATCTGATGAGGTCATCTGGCCTTTACTATTACTAAATACAAGGTATTTGCAATCTGGGTAATTATCTATATTTAGCATATATAGATTATCACCTGAATCTACAGCTGTCATCTTTATTCCGGATTCGGGAGTTATTATGCCATTATCACTGTACAATATAATATACACATCGTCCCATCCTATATCATTGGTCACATATATTACTGTACTGGTGTCTGTGTTGTCACTTTCGGTGGAAGTATCGCTTGCTGTGTCTGACGTAGTATCTGTGGTTGTATCAGTTGTAGCATCTGATGAGGTGTCAGTTGTTGTATCGCTTGTGGTATCTGATGCGGTGTCAGAGGATGTGTCTGTTGTCAAATCGGAATTGTTATCAGATGACAAATCGCCGTAATCAATCATATTATCCTCTTCAGTTTCAGTGTCTGGAGATGTATCTGTAGTTGGTAGATCGGTTGTGCTTTCAGTGTCCGAGTTAGTATCGGTGGTGATATCGGAGTCAGTCACATCACTATCAGAATTGATGTCATCACTATCAACATCAGACGGCAATTCATTTACATAGAGAGTAGCAAATGCATCTATGAGCTTTGCAATATATTTTTGCATCATCACTACATCTTCCATATTAACTATCTCATCAAAATTTGCATCAGCAGCCTTTTCTGCCAGTCCTTTGAGAACAGAAAGCTGGGCTATGTGTTTTTGTGTGATAACAACATCAAGCATATTAATTTCGTCATCTATGTTAGGGTCACCACGCAAAACGAGGCGATAATCATCATCGACAAAAATAATATCGTTATCACTGATATCATCTGCCATAGCACTCACGCAGAGCGGAAGAGCGATAAGGGATAACACTAACATTATAGATAGAAAAAACTTAGAATATTTTTTTGACATAAACATCATCTCACATTCTCAACTATTTTAATAATTATAGATGAATAGAAATATAATTTCAATACTTATCACATGAAAAATACCTTTTATTCTCAAGTTTTTCTTTCATCCAAATTATTGAAAAAAGATGAGATTAATGTTAGAATATTAATATAATTTTTTACGAGGTACAAAAAAATGAGAATTAAAAATTTATTTGCTGTTATAATATCACTTTCAATAATAGCTACAGCCTTCAGTACGGTTGATACATACGCACTAGAAAAAGACATATCAGAAAGAAGCTATGGTAGAATAAGCACTAATAATAGTCTTCTTACAAAAAATATTTCATCTAATAATGATATTGTAGAGGACATACCTTCAAGCTATGATTCTCGTGAAAAAGGATATGTTACCTCTGTAAAAAATCAGGGTGACTATGGCTCATGCTGGGCACACGCTGCACTTAGCGCCTGTGAATCCAGCTTAATAAAAAACAATGGCTATAAAAAGGATGAAATTAATTTTTCTGAGTCACACCTATGCTACTCAGCGTATAATACGTCTTATGATGCTATGGGGCTAACCAATGGCGATCAGACAAAGCTTTCACGTGAATATCAGCGATATGGAGCTATTGATTTTGGTGGAGATATTTATACAGCAACTATGGTGCTTGCTCGCTGGCAGGGTGCTGTAGATGAAAAAAAACATCCTGAATTTTCTTATACTAAAGCGAACACCAAATACAACTTTGATTCTGAAAAATCAAAAGCTTATTCTCTGAACTCCGCAATCCTCACAGATGCATATTGGATATATATTCAAGATACAGACGTGATTAAATCTATGATAATGAAGTACGGTGCCGGTGATTTTGGTTATTTCCATGATGATTATGATCGTTATTACAACGAAGAATACTCCTCTTACTGCTATATTCAGAACCACACTCCGGAAAGCCCACGCTTTCAGTATGCTAATCACGAGGTTAGTATTGTGGGTTGGGATGACAACTTCCCAAGGGAGCATTTTAACTATGCCTCTCGTCCTATAAACGATGGTGCATGGTTATGTAAAAATAGTTGGGACACCGACTGGGGCGATGATGGTTATTTTTGGATTTCATATGAAGATTCTTCTGTGTGTGAAGAATATGTCGGATTTTATGCATTAACAGATGCTTCTACATATGACCACAATTATCAATATGACGGCACTATTAATCTATCCTCAGAGTATAAAAGTAGTACTGAAGGCGGATACATGGCTAATGTGTATACCTCTCAACAAGATGAAACATTGAAAGCTATCTCGATGTTTTCATACAATGATAACTTAAAATATACAGTTGATATCTATAAAAATCCAACATCATCCCCTACATCCGGCAAAAAACTTGATAGCTTAACAGGTAGCCTTGAATATAGCGGATACTACACAATACCTCTAAACAAAAATATTCCTCTTAATGAAGGTGATAAGTTCTCTGTTGTCATCCATTATATTGGTGATGGAAGTGAGGAAATTCCATTACCCTATGACTCTTCCCTATCTGATGAATATACCATACACTCTAATATAGCACAAAAAGGACAGAGCTATTATAGTAATAACGGTTATAGTTGGACTGATGTTTCAGAGATAGAAGAAATTAATTTTAGAATAAAAGCTTTTACTGTGGATGGTTTGCCTGAAAATATAGATGATACAGATGAATACATCAACTCAGACTCTGAAACTGACAGCGAAATAGTAAGTACTGACATAATCGTAACTGATAGCGACAATTCCGAATATTATATAAATGTTGAAAACATTAGCGACGATACGCTTAGAATAGATCAGCTCACAAGTGATATTTCTGACTCTAATGTAAAGGTTATAGGACAAGTAACGTATATTTATAAAGACATCACCGATGATGATACCTACTATGTAATTCTTCAGGATATGAAAGATACAGATGTTATTAGTACTACATTGCGATTGAATAAAGAAAAGTGCAATGAGTTATCATGTGGTGACGTAGTTGAGGCAACAGGTTATTTTAAAACATTAAATGGTTTAAAGACTATAGATGATGTGTCTTCCTTACGGGTAGTTGGCAAATCTGTTATTATTCCTGCCACAAAGATAACGCTTAGTGAACTATATAATAACTATGATAAATATGCATATAACCCTATTTGTTTGACTGGTGTAATTATAGAAAAGGATTTGTCGGGTAACGTAATATTACGTGATAATGATATGGAAATATCAGTTAATGGTGCAATAGATTTTGAAGAACAAATTAAAGTGGGCTCTGTTGTATCCGTTTTATGTATTCCGGCACATAATGGTAATACAAAATACTTGATCGTATCTGATTCATATTGTTTTGACGTAATAAAAGAACCCACTAGTTTGAAATTAGGCGATGTAAACCACGATGACAATGTAAACATGGAGGATGTTGTATTTATCCAGAAGCATATAGCAAAGCTGATTCCTGATGAAGAAATAGATATGCCTGTGTCAGATGTTAACAAGGACATGAAAATAAATATGCTTGATGTTGTTCACCTACAAAAATATATTGCAAAATTAATAGACAACCTATAAATTTATGAAAAATAATCACCCACAATAGCTGGGTGATTATTTAATTTATCCTGAACTTTTTGATAATGTTTTTTATGTATAATCTTGTAGTATAATAAATTATATAGTATAATGAACGTAGAATATTATATATGGAGGCGATTAACATGAAAATAAAACTAATACCATTATTGGCTATAGCCTCAGTGGTAACCATGTTAGGTGTTGGAATTGTTTCAGGTGCAATACTGCCAAAGCACCAATTATTTGATGTTGCAGATAAATCTTCTGAATATAGAAGACTTGTCGGAGATGTGAACAATAACAATGAAATTGATGTTTTAGATTTTGCTATAATACAGGATTACCTTGTTGGCAATATAACCATTGATGATACTTCACTTTTGACAGCAGATGTAAATTGTGATGCACATTCAAATATGGAAGATGTTGTTATTATACAAAGATATTTAGCAAAGCTTATAGATAAATTCTGCTTTAAATATCTTGATGAAATACCATCCAAATCAACTGATAGCGATAGTAGTGATAGTAACGGTGACATTAACAGCAATATCACACATGATACTGATACAGGCAATGAAAAAGATACAAATTCCGACCTTGCATCAGAATATATTACTGACACTGATAATAATACATATGATACTGACACTATAATAGACCTTGATTCTGATGAAAATATCATTATATCTCCGGATAACACTGACAGTGATAGTTCAGATACCGATACAGGCGACTGGAGAGATCAAAAAAACCTCTTCCCTGTTACCTTTAACGATGGACAAAATATTATATATTTACTTGTATCATTGACGGACTTTGATAACGGTGCAAAAATTTATTATGATAGTGATATTTGTGAAGAATTTGCAACTCTTGAGTTTCCGAAGGGTATTACGAACATAGTATATACTGGAAATAATATTTCCATATATAGAAATTATAAGAACGAAATTGTTGTTAGGGTTCCTTATGATGCTAACAATACTTCGCTTGCCTACTATTTTTTATCGTCAGATAGCATTAATTTTGAGTTGGATAAAGATAATGCCCAAGTAAATATAGGAGATTTATTTAAATAAATTTTTATATTTAAGACTGTTTTGGTACTTGTTTTTTTTAGTAAAGTTATATATAATATATGTAATAGTTTAAAACTAGAATTTACATAATTGGAGGTAATGATTATGAGATTTAAACTGCTTTCTATGTTGCTTGCTTTAACTATGGTGTTTAGCATTGCAGCAGTTGGTTCTGTAGCCAGCGCCGATGAGGACGATTCTGATATCACTATAATTGTTGATGAAGATAGCGACGAAAGCTCCACCGACAGTGAATCTGATAATTCAGAGAAAGACTCAGAGGACGAAAAAAGCACAGACACCGAGGGTATTATGGATGATATTGAAACCGATGAGGGTGATTTGTCCAAGCCTCTAAGGTTAAGAGGCGATGTTAATGGAGATGACCTCATAAATATGATGGACGTTGTTGACGTGCAGAAACATATTGCACAGTTAATCAAACTAGAGGGTCTATCATTGAAGGCTGCCGATGCAAACAAGGATGAAGTAGTCAACATGGAAGATGTTGTTATGATTCAAAAATACATAGCAAAGCTTGTTGATAAATTTGCTACAGTATACGTTAACGAGCCAAGCTCAGAAACAGACACTGAAGAAACATCTGATTCAGATGATATTATCATATTTGATGATTCTGATGATACAAACTCAGACATAACAACTGATACATCAACCGATACTTCTTCAGACACTTCAACTGATACAACTACTGACACAACTATAGATACAACTACTGACACAACTATAGATACAACAACTGACACAACTACTGATACAACTACAGACACAACTACTGATACAACTACTGACACAACTACTGATACAACTACAGACACAACCACTGACAGTGAAAGAATTTACGTCTACGTAAAGAAAGACATTGAAACCAGTGATACGGACGTGTGGGAAAACATATATGTTCATGTTTATAACAATGATGGTTTAACAACCACATGGCCAGGAATAAAAATGTCACTTGTTGAAGGCACTGTAGATCTTTATATGGCAGATATAACAGATTTCAAAGATGCTGTATACTTAATTATCTCTAATGGTGATAATTTAAAAACTGCAGAGGGCGACAATGCAATTCATTTAACTGCTAATTCAACATATAGACTTAGCGATTATTTTACTATTACACTGGATGATGAAGGATACGTCAATATCATCTATAAACCATAATTAAAACTAATTGACAAAACGGTTGATTTTGCAGTTTAATGCAAAATCAACCGTACTTTTTTACGTTATATAATTAAATACTTAGTTACCTTGGTTGAATTTTTGTATTGTCAAATGATGCGTTATAAGCATAAAAGTTTTTGCTATCTAACCTATCTGTGAGTAGTCGTAGACCTTCACCAAATCTTTGATAATGCACAATTTCTCTTTCGCGTAAGAATCTTATAGGATCCTTAACGTCCGGATCATCAACATAGCGCAGGATGTTATCATAAGTCACACGTGCCTTCTGCTCTGCTCCCAAATCTTCGTGCAAATCTGCTATAGCATCTCCTTTAACTTGCATTGATGCCGCAGTATATGGCACACCTGAAGCAGCCTGTGGATAAATTCCGGCTGTGTGATCTACAAAGTAATCATCCATTCCTGCTTCCTTAATCTGCTCCGCTGTAAGATCTCTGGTTAGCTGATACACTATGGTACCAATCATTTCTAAGTGAGCAAGCTCTTCTGTTCCAATATCTGTTAAAATCGCTTTTAGCTCGGGATATGGCATACTATATCTCTGGCTTAAATATCGAAGCGATGCTCCTAACTCACCATCAGGGCCGCCGTATTGTGAAATTATTATCTTTGCAAGTGCTGCATTTGGTCGTTTAATCTTTATAGGATATTGCAATTTTTTCTCATAAACCCACATATACCTTACTCCTCCCCATTATCCCATGGCCATGGACTGTTTATCCATGAATATGGGTTATTTATTTCGCTCATAGGACTAAGCGGGCCAAAATTCTTTTCATAATCATCTCTAAGTGCTATTGCCTTTCTCTCGTACTCTTCTAGCTTTGCAAGGGCATCTCTATCTCCGGCATGGGTATCAAGATATAAATGAAGTTCTACAAGGGCAAAATCGTACGATGATAGTTTTTTTAGCATTTTTTCTCTTTCAGTCATCTCTTTCTTGCACCCCCATAGAATGGCTTATCCAGTTCTTGGAAAAGTGTGCCCGCCTCTGTACCCTGCTCTGGGCTATAAGTCTCCCCCATATTACTTTGGTAAGGTACATATGCCATTGTAGGAACTGTTTTTTTAGGCAACGGACTAATGCCATATTCTTTCATAGTCTTTCTAACAAAATCTTCCATACAAATATACTCCTTTTTTATAAAGTGTGGTTTTAGACTTATGGGAATCCATTCCACATTTTATTTTATGTACAAATATTATTATTGCTACTTTTGCCATATATCATATTTTATGAATATTTATAGCGTATTGTCCAATAATATGTGTATCAGCCTATAGGAGGATTATTATATGTTTAAACATGAAAAAATGTTGTTTCATCCTGTAGAAGTAGAAAGGCCAAACCCGCAATATGCCGTTCTTCTTCAAGAACAGCTTGGTGGAGCTAACGGTGAATTAAAAGCCGCAATGCAATATATGTCACAAAGTTTCAGAGTAAAAGACCCTGAAATTAAAGATTTGTTCCTTGATATTGCTGCAGAAGAGCTTGGTCATATGGAGATGGTTGCACAGACAATCAACCTTCTCAACGGTCATGATGTGGATGCACAATCCATAAATGCAGGTGAAGTGCAAACTCATGTGTTGTTAGGACTTAACCCTGGACTTATCAATGCTTCTGGATATTCATGGACAGGAGATTATGTGAGTGTTACTGGTGATTTATGTGCAGATATTCTAAGTAATATTGCATCTGAGCAAAGAGCAAAGGTTGTATATGAGTATTTATATCGCCAGATTAATGATAAAAAGGTAAGAAAAACCATCGATTTTCTGCTAAATCGTGAAGAAGCTCATAATCAGATGTTTAGAGATGCATTTAATAAGATACAGGACACAGGCTCTAATTGTGACTTTGGGACAACTAAGGCAGCAAAAATGTATTTTTCAATGTCTAATCCTGGTCCAAATGCGTTTGCTGACAATGATGTAAAAGCACCAAGCTTTAAGTAATTATAATAGAAAAAACGATAAGCAGCAAGTTATTAACAACTGAAACGGACACACTTTTTATTATTTAAAGTGTGCCCGTTTTTTGATTGGTTATATCTATTATATAAAAATACAACTTAACTAAATTAATTATTGAAGGATAAGTATAAAATTATATATTTCCTGATTACCTTCTATCTCACACAGCTCGGTGTAATTATGATTCTTGCTCATATATTCTCTGAAACTTTCTTTTTCGGCTTCTGTTGTATCTGAACCGTATATTACAATCATATACTCATAATCTGCTACATTCAGCTTCTCGACAAGCTCCATAGCGGTTTTTTCACTGTTTTCACAAGAAACCAGCATACGTTTATCTGTGAAACCTATATAGTCGTTTTCTTTTATAGAAACTCCATCAACAGTTGTAGTACGTACTGCCTGTGTAACCATACCTGTTATTACTCCTTGCATTGCATCACAAAGGCTGTTTTCTATTTCGTCTGCATTACCGGAATCATAAGAAAGCATTGTGAGAGCTGCATAGCCATCACCTATTGAACGACTCTCTATGACACGGACATTTGAATCGCTACATAATTCTGCTGCTTGTTTTGCTGCCATTATAATATTTCCATTATTCGGTAGTACAAATATTGTTTCAGCGTTCACCTTGTTAAATGCATCGACAAAGTCTTCTGCTGATGGGTTTTTACCCTGACCACCATCAATGATAACATCAGCACCAAGGTCACTTAATGTCTTTTTTATACCCTCACCGGTGGCAACCGTTACGATTCCAAATTTTTTCTTTGGCTTGTCATCAAAACGATTTTCGATAGAGGTTTCATGGTGTTGCAAAGTCATATTTTCTATTTTTAATGTCAAAAATTCACCATAATTATGACAGAAGTCCAGTGCTTTTTCCGGTGTAAGAGTGTGTACATGAACCTTCACCTTAGTTCCAGTCTGTACAGCGACAATAGAATCACCTATTGAGCCGAGATACTCTATCAATGTATCTATGTTAAAGTTTTCTATGTCTGTTTTTGAGTGAGTAAGCTGTAACAAAAATTCTGTGCAATACCCAAACTTCATTACGGTATTTTCATCAAATTTTGATACATCAACCGTATTTGAAGGTGCAGATATTTTTACTTCATCAAGCGTTTCGCCGTTAAGAATACGATTCATTCCATCGAATATGTAATAAAGCCCTGCACCACCGCTATCTATCACGCCTGCCTCTTTTAGTGCTGCTAAAAGGTCTGGCGTACGCTGTAGAGATTTGTTCATTTCTTCAAGCACATCAGCAATAAAAGATTCTAAGGTGCTTTTACTATTTATCCTTTCACAGGCAAAAGCAACCGCCTCTCTAGCTACTGTGAGTATGGTGCCCTCGGTCGGCGTAATTACTGAAGCATAAGCACTCTTAACTCCGCATTGCATAGCCTCTGCAATTTCCATCACATTTGCTTTTTCTATGCCCTGAAAGCCATCTGATATACCTGCAAAAAATTGGGAGAGAATAACTCCTGAATTTCCTCTCGCACTCAAAAGCATACCTTGCGATATGATGGAAGCGGCATCTGATAATACCTCTGTGGAACGTCCATCAAGCGCACGTACACCACCATTAACAGTAAGGCTCATATTGTCACCAGTATCACCATCAGGTATTGGAAAAACATTGAGATCGTTTACAATCCCGGCATTCATACTAAGATTTGCTGCTCCTCCCAAAATAAGTTGCTCTAATAATTTACCATCAAGAACTTTTGTACCCATAGTTTTTTATACTCCTCAAACATTATTTAACTATTAAAAAATAATAATTATAATATCGCCAGTGTAATATTTTTTAAAGTTTATTGTAAGTAGACTAAACTGACCATTTAATTATTAATAAATATTTAGTTTACATCATAGAAGTCTTCTTTGATAACATCCGGCTTCTGGTTTTTCACAATCCTAACCATGGTAATTGCCACGCAAAAGCTTAAAATACCCTCTGTGATGCAAGTAACTCCAAGAAATCTCATAATTGAGATTACACTATCCATAGGGCGCAAGATAACAAGCAAGCTTGAAATTATTGTTGCAATTGCCATGGAGAATGACAGCCACCATTGGCTTATTCCAAATCTTTTCGATTCAAAAGCAATTTTTATTTTAAAAAGGCTATCTGCCAAAAAAGTAATTCCTGATGCAATACAGATAAGGTTTAGTATATCCTTCTGTTTAAATATAACTATTAAACCAAGCACAGCTATCAAAATTCCAAATTGCAAGTCATATTGAAAAGCAAGCCTGTATAAATCCTTTGAAAAAAAGCCTACAATCTTTACACCACCAAACACAAGCATTGCTATGCCAATTATTTTTCCGATTATAAAGATATGAGCTGTCGGATTTATTATAAAAAACATACCAATGGCAAAGAAGAAAGCAGATATAGCGATATACCCGTTTTTTGCTATATGCATTGGTACTGTAGATTGAAATTTCATTTTTTAATATCCCCCAAACTAAGACCAAAATTTTACATTTTATACTCTCATTATACATGTTATTTTAATTTTTAAAATAATCAATATTTTATTTTTGTCGAAATTTTAAACACTCGCAGAGAAAAGTACAAAGTTTGAACAAATCCCTTATAATGTTGAAAAAAGCATCGACAAATATGTGCCGATGCTTAGAATATAGATTTTTTATTTTCTTTAAGCTTACTAATTGTATCTTGAAAAAGCGTATTTTGAAATTCAAAGATTTGCTTAAATTCCTGTGCCTTGTCCTCCTTTAAGCCACTATCCAACCAATCTATAGAAAAACCATAAATTAAATAGATAAAATATTGAATTAAGTGGTTTTTATCTTCATCAGAAAAAGCTTCGTGATTTAGTGCTACCCTTACATATGAGATAACAAACTGACGGCACATCTTTGATATTTGTCTTTCAATTACGTCACGACTATAAGAACGATAAACGTTTAAAATTGGCTTTTTGTTGCTAATAATAATCCCCATAAGTGCATCTAAGCATTGAGAAGCTGAATCTATATCAGAATATTTATTTACAATATCTTCTGTGTTTTCTTGAATTATTTCTTCTATCAAAGCCGGAATATCCTGAAAATGATAATAAAAAGAGCCTCTATTGATGCAACATTCATTCACAATATCTTTTACTGAAATATCAGCAAGCTTTTTTTGTTGTAGTAATCTCAAAAAAGATGCTTTTATCTCTCTTTTTGTGAAATTCGGCACAAATGTCACACTCCCTTCAGCTCTTACTTGTAATCATATCATCTCGATAACATATGAACTCTAAATAAAAATAGATACATAAAAAACTTTTACACACTTACAAAGCTATCTTATTGTATATAATACCACAATTATTTTTTTAACGCAATATATGCAGAATAAAGTTAAATAAGATGGTCTTAAAAGATCACCTTTTTCTTTATATATACTAATACACTTATAATAACTGTGCCTACCTCTGCCACAATAAAAGACCACCATATGCCCACTATACCAATCATTTCAGATAATAACCACATACAGGGTATAAGCAGGATGCATTGTCGCAGAAGATTGATTACTATGCTATACCCTACCTTTCGCACAGATTGCATGAACGATGCTACCATTGTGGATATTGCCGCAAACACATAGCTGACAGACATAACCCTTAAAGCGTAAATTCCAAACGACATCATATCTTGAGAAGCCTTAAAAGTCAAAAGAATATTTTCAGGAAAAAGCCATAGAATAACAGCACTAAAGGATGTAAGAACCACACCTATTATTGTACCAAGACGAAATGCTTCTCTGATTCTTTTTTCTTTTTTTGCGCCAAAATTATAACTCATAATTGGTATACAGCCTTGTATCAAACCATTAAGAGTCATAATAATAACCTGCTGAATCTTAAAATATGCCCCAAAAAATGCAACAGCCGTGGTCGAATATTTCACAAGAAAAATATTGGCAAAGTATGTCATAAAAGCACCAAGTGCATTCATAATAAATGATGGAAATCCCAAGATAAATATATCTTTAGCTATCTTAAAATCTAATCTAAAATCTTTTATAATAATTTTAACTTTCTGCTTTCTAAAAATAAGCACATAAAAAGCAAGAACCATTGAAAATGTATAACCACCAACGCTCGCTATAGCGGCCCCTCGCACTCCGAGCTGCGGAAATCCAAATAATCCAAAAATAAAAATTGGATCGAAAGTAAAATTAAATATTACCCCACCAATTTGAAAACACATAGGTGCTATCATATTGCCTGTTCCCTGAATAATTTTTTGTATACAAATATGTACTGCACATGGGATCCCTGCAAAAGAAAATGTTCTGAGGTATATCATCGCAAGATCAAAAATTTCTCTGTCTAAGGTAAAAGAGCTAATAAACGGTTTCGCAATAAAATAAACACATACATTCATTATCATTCCCACAATAGAAGTGATAATTATGCCATTCGTAACCACATTATTCGCTTCATTTTGCTTTTTTTGCCCAAGTTTTGAACTTATCAGTACATTTATACCCACTCCCATACCAATAGCCAGTGACAACATCAATGTGGTAATTGGGAACACCAAAGAAACGGCTGCAAGTGCCTTCTCACCTATCTGCGCAACAAACATACAATCCACCAGGTTATATGAAAACTGCATAAACATAGATATAAGTGGCGGCAATGACATTTGCAGTATCAATTTTAATATGGGGGTAGTTTCCAATTTATTTACATTATGGGTTCTAATACTATCATCTATTGTAACCATATATAAATTCCTCAAGGTTAATATATATTGGGAAAGGTCATATTTTCGTTCAGCTTTCTATATTTTATTAGAAAATTATCAACTACAATAACAGACCTGGGATTGTTAATAATTCCTCAGAACTAGTTTTATAAAAGATATAATTTCTTTCGTGTTTGTTGTAAAAAAATTATATTTGTCAAAAAGAACAATACAGGCTGAAAATAAACCTTTTAAATAAAATAGCAGTATAAAAATAGAAACAACCCACTATTAAATATAGTGAGTTGTTTCTGGCGGAGGACAAGAGATTCGAACTCTCGCGCCGGTTACCCGACCTACTCCCTTAGCAGGGGAGCCTCTTCACCACTTGAGTAATCCTCCGAATAGTGAAAAAATATATGGCGGAGGGGAAGGGATTCGAACCCTTGGTTCCTTTCGGAATCACTAGTTTTCAAGACTAGCTCCTTAAACCGCTCGGACACCCCTCCGTG
This sequence comes from Clostridiaceae bacterium, assembly GCA_016296885.1. GTDB lineage: Bacteria > Bacillota > Clostridia > Oscillospirales > Acutalibacteraceae > JAEEHZ01. Next base: position 69,438 of record JAEDHT010000003.1, read on the forward strand.
CAACATTGATATAATATCACATTTCCAAATGGTTGTCAATATCAAATTGGCATTTTTTTAATTTATTTTTTCTATAAGTTTATATAACATAGTTTTAGAAGATTTATACGCAAATATATTGCATAAAACATTACTATCTCTAATACACATAAAAACCGCCTTGTTTATCCTAGGAATATATCTTTATTTTCACCTAAACATAAGAGAAAAAACATTCACCTTAACTTAACATATGCTAAGTTAAGGTGAATTATTAGCTGTAAAAAATTATTTAAGTATTACATCATGGGTCAAGATCCGGTATCAGCTTTGCCATGAATTTTTGAATTTCTGTTACATCAATCATGTTTATAACATCATTATGGTCGCAATCAGAGTTAATTCTTGACATTGCACCATAATCTTCATGCGTGCTTAGTTTTGCCATTATCTTTTGAAGTGCTGCTACGTCTTCCATGTTAACCACACCATCACAATTCACATCGCCATAAAGTGGTTTCTCTGGGATAGGCTCATCAGATTCTGTATCAGACTCAGTATCTGTTGATGTGTCAGTTGTTGTATCAGATGTTGTGTCAGTTGATGTATCTGTTGATATATCAGATGTTGTGTCGGTTTCTGAAATAGTATCTGTGGTTGTATCTGTTGTTGTATCTATAGTTGTATCAGATACAGTGTCATCATCACTTACTTCAATTATGTGACCTCCATCAAGTTTTTCCCAAATTGCATATAGTTCTAAATTTTCTCCATCAAGATAAATTTCTTGACTCATATGCATTCTCTCATCATAGATTGATGCTACGTTTTCGTCTTCACCCCAACCTATAAACTTATAACCCTCTCTAGTAAACATACAATCTTCAATGGTTGCAAATGAACCTATGCTATAACCAATTGTATGCTCTGTGAGTCCATCTTCAGATATACCACCGTTTGCATAATATGTGATGTGGTATCCCTCAAGAATCCACTGTGCGTAAAGGATAATATCCTCATCAGGCATATTGAAGGTGTCTAGAGGTGAATAATCTGTGCCGGATCCATCTTTCTCGGTATTCCATTTTACAAATACAAAGTTATCATTATAGAATTTGTTTTCGTCTACAGTGATAAGCTCGCCATATACAGTATCTACTACATAAGAATATTTATCATTATACAAGCCTTCTACGCCGTGATAAGTAATCTTGTGTAGGTTAGGTGTCCACTGTGCTGTTGCAATGGCATCTTCATAGCCCATTGTAAATATTCCATCACTATCGACTGATGATTCTATACCTGTTACACCCCAGCCGGTAAATGTGTAACCATAGCGTTCAGGTGTGGTAAGTTGTGTCTGTTCCTGATACTCAAGATCTGTTGTAGTGTCATCAGTTAAACCATTAATATTACCGCCATTTAATTTAACTGTGAGTTTATAAATATTGATTGACCATGTTGCAGTTAGGGTTGCATCCTCATAACCCATTGTGAAGATCTTGGTGTTTGCATCAAATGATGCTCCTGCACCAACAAGCGACCAACCTGTGAAAGTATAACCATTACGTGTTGGATCAGCTATCTCTTTTGTTGCATTGAAATCCATCTTAAACTGCTGGTCTTCTGTGTCACCATTCCAAACACCATTATTTGGAATAACTGTAAGGTTGTACTCATTGATACTCCACTGTGCAGTGAATTCTATTAAATCTCCATCAATTGCAGAAAGTTTTTCAACAAGCTGCTCATCATTATAAACTACACCGTTTGGATCTTTCCAGCCATTAAATGTGTGGCCTGTTTTCTCAAATAGATTCTTAGTAAGATTTTCAGGAACATCATACTCGAAATTCTGATCCTCCATCTGACCTGATGTTGCACCATTACCATCGAAGTGAATTGTATATTCATTTACTTTCCACTGTGCTTCGAGAGTTATCACATCACCATCTTTGGATGTTAGATTTATTACAGATTGTTTGTCTGTATACTTATTGTCGGCATCATCCAACCAACCGATGAATGTATAGCCAACCTTTGTAAACCCGTTCTCTGAGAGGTTTTGTGCTACATCGTAGACAAAGTTTTGGTCAGCCATCTCGCCGGAGGTTGCACCATTGCCTTCGAAGTGTACTTTGTATCCATGTACTTTCCACTGTGCATCAAGGTTAATTATGGCTCCATCTTCAGCTGAAAGCTTTTCTACGAGTTGTTCATCTGTGTAGGCGTTTCCAGATTCATCTAGCCAGTTTATAAATGTGTAGCCTGTCTTTGTGTAATCATTCTTTGTAAGATTTTGAGCTACATCATAGATAAATTTCTGATCTTCCATCTCGCCGGATGTTGCACCGTTGCCGTTAAAGTGTACTGTATATCCATGTACTTTCCACTGTGCATCAAGGTTAATAATGGCTCCATCTTCAGCTGAAAGCTTTTCTACAAGCTGTTCATCTGTGTAGGCGTTGCCGGATTCATCTAGCCAGTTTATAAATGTGTAGCCTGTCTTTGTGTAATCATTCTTTGTAAGATTTTGAGCTACATCATAGATAAATTTCTGATCTTCCATCTCGCCTGATGTTGCACCGTTACCGTTAAAGTGAACTGTATATTCATTTACTTTCCACTGTGCATAGAGGTTAACTGTTGCTCCATCCTCAGATGCAAGATTTTTCACAAGCTGTTCGTCTGTATAGCTGTTGCCTGAGTCGTCTGCCCAATCTATGAATGTATATCCTGTCTTTGTGAAATCATTCTTTGTAAGATTTTGAGCTACATCATAGATAAATTCCTGATCTTCCATCTCGCCTGAGGTAGCATTATTACCGTCAAAATGAACTGTATACTTTATTGGTTCCCATCCTGCTAAAAGTTTTGCATCTTCGTAGCCCATTGTAAAGAGCTTAGTAACTTTATCAAATGTTGAACCTGCACCAACCCATGACCAGCCTGTAAATGTATAACCTATACGAGTTGGATCTGAAATTTCTTTTGTTGAATTGTAATTCATTGGGAATGATCGATTCTCGCTACTATTCTCCCATTCACCGCCATTTGGTATTACAGTTAATTCGTAACCGTTAATCTCCCAAGTTGCAGTAATTGTATCATTTTTGTTTGCCGCTGAACCAAAAACATAAGTGCTATCATCTGTTTCAGATGGGGTAAATGAACCATTTTTATCTCCACCAAATGTCCAGCCTGTGAATGTGTAGCCTGTTCTTGTTGGTAACTCTACTGTCAAGGTTGTGTTGTAATCTTGTGTGAAATCCTGTGATTCTGTGTATGCTGTACCTGAATGTGTCCAGCTACCTCCGTTTGGATCTACTGTTACCTTTGATGCGTTGATTGTCCAACCGGCTGTGATTATGTCAGCTTTTCCTGCTACTGCTCCAAATGTGTAGGTGCTATTATCGGTAGTAGATGCTGAGAACTTACCATTCTTATCCCCACCAAATGTCCAGCCTGTGAATGTGTAACCTGTTCTTGTTGGTAACTCTACTGTCAAAG